>UROS01000001.1 GCA_900549445.1 uncultured Porphyromonadaceae bacterium
ATGGTGATGCCCCGCCGCGAGAAGGTGGCGCGTGTGGCCGACGATATTCCGGCTCTCGAGGTTCTGGAGAATCCCGGGGCGGATACCCTTCTTGTAGGCTGGGGAGGTACTTACGGCCACCTGCGCACTGCAGCGGCGGAACTCAATGCCGCGGGAGTCAAAGTGGATTTCGCCCACTTCCGCTATATCAACCCGCTGCCGGCCAATACCGACGAGGTGCTCGCACGCTACAAGCGTGTTATAGTGGCGGAGCTCAACACGGGCCAGTTCGCCGACTATCTGCAATCGAAATTCCCGGGCTGCCGGATAGAGCGCATCAACAAGATTCAGGGGCAGCCGTTTATGGTGAGCGAAATCGTTGAAAAAGTAACTGAAATTATGGAGGAAAAGTAATGACGACGGAAAACGAAACTCAGTATAAGGCAAGCGATTACAAAAGTGCCCAGCCGCCTCGCTGGTGTCCGGGCTGCGGCGACCACGCCATTCTCAATTCGCTCCATAAGGCTATGGCTGCAGTAGGCGTTGCGCCACACAAGACGGCCGTAATTTCCGGCATAGGCTGCAGCTCGCGCCTTCCGTATTATATGAACACTTACGGTTTCCATACCATCCACGGGCGTGCCGCAGCCATTGCGACAGGTTTCAAGGTGGCGCGCCCCGACATGACGGTATGGCAGATTTCGGGCGACGGCGACGGTCTGGCCATCGGCGGAAACCATTTCATCCATGCCGTGCGCCGCAATGTAGACATAAACATTCTGCTGCTCAACAATAAGATCTACGGTCTTACCAAGGGTCAGTATTCCCCCACGAGCGACCGCGGTTTCGTGTCGAAATCGTCGCCCTACGGCACCACGGAGGATCCGTTCATACCTGCGGAACTCGTGTTCGGCGCCCGCGGCAATTTCTTTGCCCGCAGTATCGACGTGGAGCTTCAGATTTCGCAGGAAGTGCTCGCCGCCGCAGCGCGCCACCGCGGCACGTCGGTGGTTGAAATCCTGCAGAACTGCGTGATTTTCAACAACGGGATCCACAATTTCATCACCGACCGCGAAAGCCGCCCCGACCGCACCATACACCTCGTCCACGGCGAGAAGATGCTCTTCGGCAAGGATATGAACAAGGGTCTGGTGCAGGACGGATTCCTGCTGAAAGCCGTGACAATAGGTGAGGACGGGTATACGATGGACGACGTGCTTGTTCACGACGCGCATTGCCGCAGCAATTTCCTGCACCAGCAGCTCGCGATGATGGACGGCCACGACCTTCCGCTCGCCATCGGCATAATCCGCGACGTGGATGCCCCCGTCTACAACGAGGAAATCGACGCTCAGGTGGCAGAAGTGCGCTCCCGCAAAAACTTCGGTTCGCTGCGCGATATGATTCTCGCGGGCGAAACCTGGACGGTGTGACGATTCTCCCCATAAAGACATAATACCCGCGCCGGGATTCCGCGACACAAAATTGTATCGGAATCCCGGCGCTTTTTTATGAAGAGGGATTTTACCAAAATTTTCTTTTTCTTCTTCTGAAGCCTCGAAAACGAAAAAAACGGGGTAAATAACCTTTATGGGTTGGTTGCGGCGTGTCCCTGCCGTAATATCGGGCAGATTCAATTTGTGAAGAAACAATCAGAGGGTTGTTCCCGTTTCCGACGGCCGCTGTGAATACGTTCATTATCTCATATTTATCACCATACAATGCCGGAGGACGCCGCATAATTTCAGAAACTACGTATTCGATATGCCGGGGCTGTAATATATACGTATCCGGTGCTTTGCACGTAACCTTTTTGAGTTCGTTGTCGCCATAGAACACAATTACTGAATAAATCGGGATTTCTGGATTCCGGGGGAGACTCTGCCGGATAACATTTATGTGTCCGGAATTTTGCATTACCGGATTGTAGAAACGGTATTTGTCTTTACCGTATTTCATAATTTTTGTCCAGTATTGCTGATGTTCGTCTCCGAAAATCCAACCGCTGTACTCTTTTACCTCAAATACGATAATTCCCGCCTTAGTTGCCACGGCTACATCTATCTGTGTATACTCGCCGTTCGGCTTTTGAAGATACAGGTCGTGAAAGATACATTTAGGATTGATGCCTGATTTTAATAAAGTCAAGACTAAACTTCGTTCCGATCGTTCGCCGCGGTTAAGGGGTGTGACGAGCCTGATTAACCGTAAATCATTGTTCCTTTTCCGTAATCGGTAAATAAGGTAAATGATAGCTGATATAAAACAAAAAACTATTATGGGTGAAGCAATATCCATTATAGGCCTGATAACGACTTAAGATGATGACCGTCAGATAAAATCACAATATGCTGTATGCAACTTGCCTTGCAATATGCAAAATTAACAAAGATTCGGGAGTTTCTTCTATATCCTCATATATAATATTCAGGAATTGATATTAATCGATGCCATTACCTTATAAAAAGGCGGTGTCATGGCTTCGCCGGGGTCGAGGCATCGCGGCTCCGCGGCTCGCCTCGATTTTCTTTGGGGGTGGCCTGTCCCACAGCTCCGCTTCGCTCCGCAGTGGGTTAGGGAGACATCGCGCCTCGCGGCGCTTTCTCGATATATTCGCGGCGGACGTGAAGAATCATACTGTGGTTTAAATAAAGATAGAATACAAAATGCCATTGCCATAACCACCGATGCACATTTTAATTTTGCAATTGCATAATAAATGCTCATATACAGTGTGTTGCGGGGCGCTATATTTGGCGCCGCAGAATAAAAAGCATATTCCACCCGGAACAATATGATGCTGAAAGAAAATGCCCGGACTCTGCGGGCGCTAAATATAGCGCCCCTACAATATTCTTATTATCAATCATTTATTGTATTATCGCAACATCGCTATTGTCGGTGCTCACGCCGACAAAATTATAATGTATTCGAGCCTAAGTAAACAGCATTGAATCACGTCTGTGCGACCGCAGGATATCAGTGCTTTGACTATCTGATGACGACCTTTTCGACAGTGGAGCCGGTGCGGCGGATGTAAATGCCGGGGGCAAGAGAGGAGGGGTCGGCAATCCGAATGCCGTTGAGATCGTAGTAGACCGGTACGGTATTTTCGCCGATGACCGCGGCTGAGACTCCGGAGTATTCTTTGCTTTCCATGGCGGAGATGAATGCGGGGTCGTAGGTTGTGGACATAGGCTGGCGGCCGTGGAGCGTGTAGTCGACTTTTACAGTGGGGAGTGTCTCTCCGTAGGAGTAAAGGCCTGATTCGGAAAGCGGGAGGACGTTGCCGTCGATTACGATTCTGTCGATAGTAAGATCTGAGTCTGTCGGTTTGATTTCCAAAAGTTTTTCTTTCGTATAGACAGAGAAATCCCACATTTCCTGCACGTTTTCCGAAATACCCGCGTCCTCATAAGCCTTTTTGCAAGCTCCTGGCACGTGGAGTAGCCCGGCTTCTACTCTGACCTTGACAGATGGCTCAGCAGACTGGAGGTAGGTGACGCTGCATAAGGGATTGAAACAATTGAATTCTATTTCATTATCAGAAGCGATATAAACGGGAAAACTCTGCGGGTATGAGGCACTTGTCACGGTGTTGTTGAATTCCTGGTTTGCCCAGGTGATCGGATACTTCTTACCGTCGTATTCAATGTGATCGGGGATAGTAAGCCAGGGATCAGCATCGAAATAGCGCCCGCTGAGACATGCGTAGCCGTCCATTATGAGGTATCTGCATCCGTCATAATCAACGAATACGCCCGGGATTTCGTTGTCGGACTCTATAATCCTTTTGAATCCGTCCCAATAAGGTGCGTTTTCGTAAGCATCCTTTGACCCGACGGGGACAATGAGAGTAGTACGACTCCTTCGGTCTCCGCCCATGTTGAGAGCTCCGCAATCGGGAATAAGTTCGGCGGGAACGGGATTATTGATCCTGAGGAATTCGAGTTTAGCGCCGGCAAAACCGGAAATTGCCGACCATCCGTAGTCGGTGACTCCGGCCGGGATTTCAAGGTATTCGATATTGCTGTGAGGGAGGGAGTAGTCGCCGAACCCCTTGAGTCCGGCGGGAAGTTTCAGAGATTCGAGCTCCCAGGCGCATGATTCATGCGACCGAGAGCCTGCACCGAAGGGAAGATAATCTGGCTGATTCATGATGTCGCCCACCAGAGTGCTTCCGCTGAGGTCGAGGTCAAGCAACACGTAGAGATTGTCGCATATAAAAAGGATGTCGTCGGCATTGAGCGGGCCGCTGACTTTCAGGCTGACAATGTCGTGCCATTCCGATTCGTCGAGGATGGTGGAGAGGGTACCGGCTTCCGTTGTGGTTACGGTGCGGTGAAGCAGTTCGTCGTAGGGGCGGATATAAACATCCACGTTGTGAGTTGCGTTCATGGGTATAAAAGCTATTCCGATGCTTGAGAACTCATTGCCTGCGCTAAAGATTTTGTCGTCGACTGTGGCGTATACAACGGGACCGAGCGACTGGAGGTTGCAACCCCAGTAAGTTTCTCTCAGCACTTTGTCGGGACCGACATTTCTGTCTATCCGGCAGAGGCCGGCATCGCCATGAATATTGAAATTTATTGATGAGATATAAGGCGACTTGCCTTTAGCAGGACATGATGCCGGGGCTTCGACAGAGCCTCTCACGAATTTCCATCTGTCGGAGCCGTCTTCCTTCGCGACTATCTGCAGCCGCATGGAATCGTCGATGGGGCTGTTGAAACATAAATCGCGAATTATCTGCGGGTGATGGGCAACCCAACTGAATCCAAAGAGTTCGCTGTCGGTTGTGGCGTCGAATCTGATCCCCTTGTCGGGATTCACTTCTACGATGTTGTTGTCTTTGTCGACGAGAGCGATGGTTACCACACCGTTGAATTCATTGGGTGCGGTGGTTACACCGAAACTGATGTCGAAGGGTTCGCCGGGGGTGACGTCGACTGTTGTAAGGTTTATTCCGAGGCCTTTACCGGCAGTGCTCCAAAGGTAGCCGTAGTCGTTCCAAACGTCGGAGTATAGGTCGTTGTCGGTACCGGGGTAAATGTTTATCACAATTCCCTGGCTCTCGGTAAATTCGCCTGTGGCTTCTATGTCGAAGAATCCGTTTGCAACGCCATCCCAGCCCCAGTTGATGTGGAAAAGACCGTTTTCGTCGTAACCGTCGCATACAAAAGTGTGGCCTTCGCCTAATTCCGTGTATGCGGAGGTAATTACAGGGCAGTCGTTGTCGATCTGAGCGCGCAGCATGCCGATCCAGTCCTCTCCGGAGAAATTCGCTGCGGTGAGGTACTGTGCTTCGTGAGAGTAGCCGAAGTAGCGGAAGAGACCCTGCTGGATTACGAACGGCATTGCTCCCGACGCACCGAGGCCGTAGTTCATATTGACAGCCGCGCCGGCTGCCTGCATGAGTTTCGCCACTTCCTGCGCCTGTTGGTCGGTGTATTGTCCCTCTTCGAATTTGTCGGGCATGAGGTCGAAATCGAAAGTAGCCTTATCGAAGTCGAAATCGAGCCGGGCACCGTTCCATGGCCAGTCGTGATGACCTTTGGCCTGAAGGGGCCAGCGTTTGTAGTCCATGACGATGGCCATTGCGGTGGCGACGCAGCCGGTGATGGTGCGTGTCCCGTCGATTTCGGGGCAATTCAGGTTATAGGGAGCGCCCTGACCCCATTCGGCGGTGGGAAGTACCTTGGCCTGCGCGGGGAGAGGGGCTGCTTTTGTCCATGAAGTGTGCGTGGGCTTGCCGGTGAGAACGCTGTCGGATTTCTCGGCTATACGCCTGAGAATTGCATTGAGCTGTGGCGGAACGGAGGTGGAATCGAAGCGGCCGCCGGTTGAGTAGCCAAGCACGCGGGGCATGCGGTCGTCGCCGCCGACGATCACGAAGCCTTTGTCGCCATCGAGGTTGAAAATGTAGTATGGAGCGGCATGCGGTGAGGCGGCTGCAGCCTTTGGGGTTGCCGGTTTCTGTAATTCGGGGTTACCGCCGAATTCAGAAGCCACGCCGAGGGCGTCGGAAAGCGAAATTTGCCGAGCAGAGCCAGCAATGGCCGTGAGGGCGAGTATGAGCGAGAGGATTTTCTTAAGCATGGGATTATCTTTGAAAAGGTTAAAGTGCAAAGGTAATACCCAAAGGACGAAATTATACTTTTGCTTAATAAAATTAACTATTTTTAAGTCGGGAATCAGGAGGTGCATATAAGAACGGCCGACACGCTGAAGCGCACCGGCCGAAACAAATAATTCAGGGACGATTTTTTCGGAACCTTATTCGATGTAGCCGAAGTTGCGGAGTTTGTTTTCGCGGTTGCGCCAGTTGGGTTCGACTTTAACGAAAAGTTCGAGGTATACTTTCTTTCCGAAGAATTTCTCGATGTCTTTGCGGGCGTCGGTGCCGACGCGCTTGATTTTCTGTCCGGCGTGGCCGATTATGATGCCTTTCTGCGATTCGCGCTCCACGTAGATTACGGCCATGATGTGGATGGCGTTGTCTTTTTCCTCGAATTTCTCAACGATCACCTCGACGGAATAGGGCACTTCCTTGTCGTATTCGAGAAGTATTTTCTCGCGGATTATTTCGGTGACGAAGAATCGTGCGGGCTTGTCGGTGAGGGCGTCTTTGCCGAAGTATGGGTCGCTGACGGGAAGTAGCTCGATAATCCGGTTCATGAGGTTGTCGACGTTGAAGTGCTCTTTTGCGGAGACGGGGAATATTTCGGCGGCGGGGAGCATTGTGCGCCATTTTTCGACGATTTTTTCGAGGTCGGCCTGGTCTTTAATGAGGTCGATTTTGTTGATGACGAGCAGGACGGGAACTTTCTCGGTGGCGACCTTTGCGAGGAAGTCGGCGTTTTTCGACGGGTCTTCGACCACGTCGGTTACGTAGAGGAGGACATCGGCGTCGACGAGGGCGCCTTCGCTGAAGCTGAGCATAGACTCCTGGAGTTTGTATTTCGGGGAGAGTACGCCGGGGGTGTCGGAGAAAACGATCTGGTAGTCGTCGGTGTTTACGATGCCCATGATGCGGTGGCGCGTGGTCTGGGCCTTGGAGGTTATGATGCTTATGCGCTCGCCGACGAGGTCGTTCATGAGCGTTGATTTTCCCACGTTTGGGTTGCCTACTATGTTGACAAAGCCTGCTTTATGTTCCATTTCGTTCGGTTTTTTGAATTGATGATATTCTATAAACAAAAATAGCACCTTAAAAGATGCTATTTCCGTTAAAATATTGCTTATTCCGGAATCAGAGATCCCAGATAATGTACATTGCGCCCCAGGTGAACCCGGCTCCGAAGGCGGTGAGGATGATCTTGTCGCCTTTTTTGAGTTTGTCTTTGTATTCGTCGAGACAGAGGGGAATGGAAGCAGCGGAGGTGTTGCCGTAGTGTTCGATGTTTACGAGCACTTTTTCGGAGGCTATTCCTGCGCGTGATGAAACGGCTTCGATGATGCGGAGGTTTGCCTGATGGGGCACGAGCCAGTCGACGTCGTCCATGGTGAGGTTGTTGCGCTCAGCAACTTCGAGCGATGACTCGAGCATGTCGGTCACGGCATTTTTGTAAACGTTGCGGCCGTCCTGTATGACGAAATGCTGCTGGGCATCGATTGTTTCGTGGGAGGCAGGGAGTACGGAACCTCCGGCGGGCATGAGGAGGTGGTCGCGGCCTTCACCGTCGATGTGGAACACGCCGTCGATTACGCCGACTTTCTCTTCGGTGGGTTCGAGGAGCATGGCTCCGGCGGCGTCTCCGAAGAGGGGGCAGGTGGCGCGGTCGTTATAGTTGACCATCGACGACATTTTCTCAGCAGCGACAATGACCACTTTCTTGCGGAGACCGGATTTAACGTAGGCGGAGCCGTCTTCGAGCGCAACGAGGAAACCTGCGCAGGCAGCCTGAATGTCGTAGGCGTAGGCATTTTTCATGCCGAGCTGGTGGGCGATTACGGATCCTGTAGAGGGGAAGCGGTAGTCGGGGTTTGAGGTGGCGCAGATGAGGAGGTCGACTTCTTCGGGTTTTGTGCCGGTTGACTCGAGGAGCCGTTCAACGGCTTTTACTCCGAGATAAGAGGAGCCGGCTCCGGGCACTTTGAGTATGCGGCGCTCCTTGATGCCGACACGGGTGGTGATCCACTCGTCGTTTGTGTCGACCATCTTAGATAGCATTTCGTTGTCGAGTATATCGTCGGGGGCATAGGAGGCTATGCCTGAAATTCTCGCGTTGAGCATAGTTTGTTTGATTGGTTTGGTAAGGTTACAGCAAAAATGAACACCCCTGCAGCCGGTGCACGGAGACGTCGCCGGCGACTACATTGGTATTCAGATTTGCATGAATAAAACGATGGAGAAAAGAATCACTTTCTCCACTGCAGACTCTTTTCTGCTCCTCGCGGAGGATGCAGTTCAGATAGCCGATCAGATGGCAGCCGATTTCTCGATAGCTATGTGTCCGCGGTAGTAGCCGCATTCACCGCATACAGTGTGGTAAATGTGCCATGCGCCGCAGTTGGGGCATACGGCGATAGTGGGGGCTACAGCTTTGTCGTGGGTACGACGTTTTGCGGTACGGGTCTTTGATTGTTTGCGTTTAGGATGTGCCATTGTACTTTATGATTTTCTGTTATATTATTATTGTATCAATCGTTTTCTTCTTCGTTGTTACCGCTGAGTTTGCGGAGGGAGTCCCAGCGGGGATCGGCGGGAGCGTCGGAGTCCATTGTCTCCATTTCGTCGATGAGGTTCTCTTCCATTTCGGCGTCCTCGTCGCCGGGACGGCGTGCGCGGTGCTTGCGGAGGATAGCGCTCATTGCGCTGTTGCACTTGCCCATCGGGTGGACATGCTTCATAGGCACGGCGAGCGAGGCTGTGTCGTAGATCATGTATGCCACGTTGAGCGAGTTGTCGCTTCCCGGAATTATGAGAAGGTCGTCGTTGTCGTCGTTGTAATCGTCGCCGTATTTCACGTTGAGGTCATAGGTGGCTTCGATGGGCATGATGAGGTCGTCGAGACATCTGTCGCAGATGAGTGTGACAGTGCCGGAAATCACGAACGCGAGCTTGTAGAGGTCGTGCTTGTGAGTCACCGTCAGGCTGACGGTGAGGTCGGCATCATGTATGTCGGCGCTTTCCATATTCGCGAAAAACTGTTTTCCGAGGTGGTACTCAAACTGATGGGTGCCTTCGGAAAGAGATTTCAACGGAACGCTATATTCGGTAAACTTTCCCACAATTCAGATTGGTTGAAAAAACTTTGCAAAATTACAGAAAATCTTTTGCATAGCCAAATTATTGTGCTTTTTTCTGTTACAAAGATTCTGAAGGGGTGTTTCCGGAGGCGTCTGGTGAAGAGGGGTCGAGGTATTTGCCGCCGACTTTGATAGGCTCGATGTGGAGTCCGATGTAGGTGTTGGCGCCGAAGCGTTCGCGCAGTTTGTGCTCGATGCTTGAGGCGTGCTCGTGGGCGTGATAGAGGCTTATGTCGCCCGGAAGGCGGAGATGCATGGTGACGGCGATTCCGTTGCCTATGCGCCGGGTGCGGAGGTGGTGGATCTCGCATACTTCAGGTTCCTCTTCGGCGATCCGGATTATTTCTTTTTCAATCTCGTCGGGAAGGCTGCCTTCGGTAAGTTCGTCGACGGCCTGTTTCATGAGTTTCAGAGCGGCCGAGATGATGAAGAAGCTGACAATGACAGCGGCGATGGGGTCGAGTACGGTCCATCTGTGTCCTAAAAACAGTGCGCCGCCCACGCCGATTGTGGTTCCGATTGAGGAGAATGCGTCGGATCGGTGGTGCCAGGCATTCGCTACTACGGCCTGCGAGCCGGTTTCCTTGCCGGCTTTTACTGTGAAGCGGAACGCCCACTCCTTGAGGATGATGCTGAGCAGTGCCGCAGCAAAGGCTATGAATCCGGGGCGGGGTATGCCTTCGCCGGTGATGCATCGGTAGATTTTGCAGGCACCGTCGTAGCAGATGGCCACTCCGACTGCGAGCAGCATCAGTCCGATGATGGCGGTGGCGAGGGTTTCGTATTTCCCGTGACCGTAGTGGTGATCCTTGTCTTCGGGTTTTCCGGCAATTCTGACAAAAACGAGAACTACGATGTCGGTGAGGAAGTCGGAAAGTGAGTGGACGGCGTCGGCAATCAGGGCTGTGGAGTGGCCCAGGATGCCGGCAACGAATTTGAAAATGAGGAGCACTACGTTGACAAGGCTGCCCATCAGGGTGACGCGATAGATTTTTCGCTGTCGGTCGGAGCTGTTTCCGGTCTGTTGCATAATGTCAGGTGTGTTTTACGAGAGAGGTTCCGGAAATGTCGGCGAGGCGCGAGGAGGTGTCGTCGAGCTGGTCGAGGGGGAGGGAAAGGGTGAGACGGCAGGTGTTGTCGAATTCCTGGGAAAGGATTTTTACTTCGAGTTTTTTCATGAGGCGCATAACGTCGTTCATGGCGAGGTATGGAAAAGTCACTGAGAGGGTGGTCATTTCCCTTCCCTCCACTATCTCCGCCGCCCCGATGGCCTGACGTGCGGCCTCTCGGTAGGCTGCGATGAGTCCGGAGGTACCGAGTTTTATGCCGCCGAAGTAGCGCACCACGGCGATGGCGACGTTGGTGAGCGAGAAGGAGTTGATCTGGCCGAGAATCGGTTTCCCGGCAGTGCCGGAGGGCTCTCCGTTGTCGGAGGACAGAAAAATCTTACGGTCGGCGCCGATCATGTAGGCCCAGCATACGTGGCGGGCGTCGTGATATTCGTTTGCCACGCGCGCAATCACCTCTTTCGCCTCTTCCGCGGAGCTTACGGGAAAGGCAAAAGCGAGGAAGCGGCTCATCTTTTCGCGGATGACCGCTTCCGAGGGGTTTTGTATGGTGAGAAAGCGCGCCAAATCAGATAATGAGCATGGCGTCGCCGTAAACACCGAAGCGGTATTTTTCCCTGACGGCTTCGTCGTAGGCTTTCATCACGAGGTCGTAGCCGCCGAATGCAGCCACCATCATGAGCATTGTCGAGTAGGGAAGGTGGAAGTTTGATACAAGGGCGTTGGCTACGGTGAATTCGTAGGGGGGGAAGATGAATTTGTTGGTCCAGCCGGTGTAGGTTTTCATGTGGCCGCCCATGGAGACGGCGCCGACGATTCCGCGGAGCACTGAGGTGCCGACGGCGCAGACCTTTCCGCCGGCGTCTTTAGTGGAATTCACGAGTTGTACGAGTTCTTCGCCGGCATTCATTTCCTCGGAGTCCATGCGGTGTTTGGTGAGGTCTTCAACGTCGATTTCGCGGTAGTTGCCGAGGCCGCTGTGGACGGTGAGGAATCCCTGCTTCACGCCTTTGATCTCAAGTCGCTTGAGAAGCTCGCGCGAGAAATGGAGACCGGCGGCAGGAACCACGACAGCGCCTTCGCGCGCGGCGAAGATTGTCTGGTAGCGCTCGGCATCCTCTGCCACGGGTTCGCGGCGGATGTAGTCGGGGAGGGGAGTGTTGCCGAGGCGGTAGAGGGCTTCCTTGAATTCGTCGTGTGGGCCGTCGTAGAGGAATCGGAGGGTGCGTCCGCGGGAGGTGGTGTTGTCGATTACCTCAGCCACCATCGACTCATCGTCGCCGAAATACAGTTTGTTGCCGATGCGGATTTTGCGCGCGGGTTCCACGAGCACGTCCCAGAGTTTGTTTTCGGCGTTGAGTTCGCGCAGCAGGAATACTTCGATCCGGGCGCCGGTCTTTTCCTTGTTGCCGTAAAGCCGGGCGGGGAAAACCATGGTGTCGTTGAAAACCATGAGGTCGCCGTCGACGAAGTAGTTGATGATGTCTTTGAAAATATGGTGTTCAATCGAACCGTCGGCTCGGTTCACCACCATGAGCCGGGATTCGTCGCGCACGGGTACAGGATATTGCGCGATAAGGTCGTCGGGGAGATTGAATTTAAACTGAGAAAGCTTCATGATTTATGTTCGTAATTTTCGGGGAACGTAAGAGTGGTGTTGCGGATGAGTTCTACGGCGTTGTCGACGCTCAGGCACCGGTCGATGGTGACGTCGCCCACGCGGGTGCGCCGCAGAGCGGTAAGGTGTGCGCCGGAGCCGAGCGCGATGCCGATGTCGCGTGCGAGGGCGCGGATGTAGGTTCCTTTGCTGCAGGTGACTGCGATTGTGATTTCGGGTACTTCCGGATTGAAATCCAGGAGCCGTATGCTGTCGATGACGAGTGTCTTCGGCTTGAGCTCTACCTGCTGTCCTTTGCGCGCCATATTGTAGGCGCGCTTGCCGTCGATTTTGCAGGCGGAGAAAGCGGGTGGAATCTGCTGGATGGTTCCTGCGAACTGCGGGAGGGTCTTCTCAACGAGTCCGCGGGTGATATGGGCGGCCGGGTAGGTGGCGTCGATTTCGGTTTCGAGGTCGAACGAGGGGGTTGTGGCGCCGAGGCGTATTGTGGCGGTGTATTCCTTCACTCCGGCCTGGAGGGAGTCGATGAGTTTGGTCGCACGTCCGGTCACGACTACCATCACGCCTGAAGCGAGAGGGTCGAGGGTGCCGGCGTGGCCTACCTTGAATTTTTTCAGCCCGAGACGGCGCAGCAGTGCGCCGCGCAGACGCTTGACCACGTCGAATGAGGTCCAGCCGAGCGGTTTGTCGACCGCAAGTATTTCGCCGGTTATGAAATCCATCTTACCAAAGGAGGCAAAGCACACCGGCTATTATGCAGTAGATTGAGAACCAGACGAGTTTCCCTTTCTTTACAAGCTCGATCATCCATTTGCAGGCAATGCAGCCGACTATGAATGAGGCGAGGAATCCGACGGTGAGGGGTATGGCTCCGACGGCGGCGGAACCCGCGGCTTCGCCACCGAGAAGATCCTTGAGTCCGAGGAGCGCTTCGCCGAGGATGGGTATGATTACCATGAAGAAGGAGAACTGCGCTATTTTGTCGCGTTTGTCGCCGAGCAGAAGTCCGGTGGCTATCGTGGTGCCAGATCGGCTGAGCCCGGGGAGTACGGCCACGGCCTGTGCGCATCCTATAATAAAGGCGTCGAGCCAGGTGATGCTGTGGGAGCGGCTTTTCTTGCCTTCGGCCAGCGTCTCATCGTCGGGGCGGGTGCGGAAGAAGTAGGCGAAGGCGAGCAGTGCGGCGGTGACGAGAAGGCATATACCGACCACGGTCAGTCCGTTGCCGAAAAATGACTCTACGGTATCCTTGAAGAAGAGACCGACGATAGCCACGGGAATGCAGGAGAGGAGGATTTTACAAACGTAGAAGAAATTGTCGTCGCGCGCCACGGTGAAAAACGATTTGCAGAGCGGCAGGAACTCGCGCCAGAGCACCACGATAGTGCTGAGCACGGTGGCTACGTGGAGCATGACGTCGAATTCGAGCGCGTCGGCGCCTTCGAGTTTCAGACCGAGGATTTCGCGACAAATCTCAAGATGGCCGCTGCTGCTTATGGGCAGATATTCGGCGAGCCCCTGAACAATGCCCAGAATAAGGGCGTCTAACCAATCCATAATTGTTTACCTGTTGGAATTTTTATAATACGAACCTTTTACTTATTTATCGCCGGAGGGTTTTGCGCGCCACATGATGGCGACTCCCATAAAGATGAAGCCGAGAAACGCGAGGGTCGGACCGATCACGATGCGACGCACCGAGAAGATGCCGGGGTCGAAGGCGGAGGTGGTGGAGCTTGAACCGGCCATCAGGAGGAATCCGATTATGATAACTGCGCCTGCTATGGCCATGAGAATGAAGTTTGTTCTGACCAGAGGCATTTCACTCCGGCTCTGGGGTTCGAGCACGGTGCGGGGTTTCGCTCCGGAGTTTGATTTAGACTGAGCCATTTATAAAGATTAATTCGTTTCGGATTATTTGAACATATCGTCGTAGCTGCGGCTGAGATACCGGTTGGTTGCCGAGAGTGCCGCTATAAAGCATATTATGACGCCTGCGAGAATCATTGCCGCAAAAACAAGGGCGGCGACAGCGGGGGATATCGCTTCTGACACGACAGGGTCGACCGATGCGGCGTAGTAGAGCATCGCTCCTACGATCAGCGAAGCAATCAGACCAGCCACAAGACCGTTGATCATGTTTGCCGTAAGAAACGGACGCCGTATGAAGCCGTCGGTCGCACCTACGAGCTTCATGGTGCTTATGGTGAAGCGGCGGGAGTAGATTGACAGCCGGATGGTGTTGAAAATCAATACGAAGGAAATCACAAGCAGCATAGCCGCCACAATGAGCATGGTGAGCGTGACCGATTTTATGGTTGCTATAACGCGGGTGTTGAGTTCGTTGTTGATTTTCACTTCGGCAATTTCGGGACGCAGGGCGAGGGGCGCCACGATGGCGTCGAGACTGTCGGTGGATGCGTAAATCGGATCGACCCTGACATCCATTTCCGGGAAAAAGGGGTTGACGCCGGCGAGAAGTTCAATGTTTTCGTCGTCGCCTATCATCTGCTGCCAGCGCTCGAGCACCGCTTGGGGCGAGGAATATTCGACTTTGCGGGTAGAAGGTGACGCTTCGATCAGTTTCTTTACGTTTTCAATCTGCGAGGCGGTGAGATCGTCGTTGAGCACTACCACGTAGCCTATGTTTTCCTTGATTTTGCCGGTGAAATTTCCGGCGATAATCCCGAGCATTGCGGCGATACCGAGAATGAGCAGCACGAGCGCAACGGAGGCTGTGGCCGTGGCGCGTGTGCTGAACAGGGGTATGCTGTGATGTCGCTTTCTCTCCATATTATCAAATATTCCGCAAAATTAACACATTTAAAACCCCTTGTCAATAGAACGGAGTATAAAAATTATTAAGAGAGAAGAATAAGGAGTCCGGGGATTAGCGTTATTGGCGTGAAAGGATATCGCGGATAACGAGAGAGGCGAGGGTGAAGCCGAATATGGCTGTGATGTGGACGAGGGCGCCGTTAGTGGCGACTTTGCCGAAGTTCATGGCTCCTGTAGGGTCGCCCAGGGCTGCGGCCTCAGGGTCGTTGCGAAGCAGTTCGGGGGAGTAGACGCATTTGAATTTGCGGTGCGGGAATAAGCCTGATTTTTTGAAGCGGCGGCGCAGGGCTGCGGCGAGGGGGCATCCTGTCACTTTCCAGAATTCGGTCACGCCGATGCGCGATGGATCCATTTTCAGAGCTGCACCCATGGATGAGAATAATTTCACACCCGGACCGGCCGAAGTGGCGTTGAGTATCAGCAGTGCTTTGTCGGCGAGCGAGTCGATAGCGTCGATCACGTAGTCGTAGGCGCAGAGGTCGAACTGCGGAGCGGTCAACTCATTATAGAGCGTATGGACGGCGGTTACGGATGCGCCGGGGTTTATGTCGAGCAGCCGGCGGCGCACGACTTCGGTTTTCGGCTGCCCGAGGGTGGAAGAAAGCGCGGGCATCTGGCGGTTGACGTTGGACAGAGCTACGGTGTCGGCGTCGACGATGGTGATGTCGGAAGCGCCGGTGCGGGCGAGTGCCTCAGCGGCCCAGGATCCGACTCCGCCTACTCCGAATATGATTATGCGGGCGCGCGAGATGGCGTCGAGACCGCCGGATCCGGTAAGGAGCGCGGTGCGATTGAAGCGGCCTGCTGAGTCAGGAGGGACGGCTGCCATCGGATGCTAATTCAGTGTCGAAATCATTGAAAGCGGCGTTGTCGTCGCGACATAAATCCTCGGGTTCCTGCTGCTCGCCGCTGATCATCATGCGCACGCGGTCGAGGAATGAGAGCTGCTCGTCTTTTATGTTTATGTAGATTTCGTCGGAAGCTTTGCTGAGGAAAATGATCGAGGAATGGAGCACAATCGCAATCTGATCGTGGAACTCCACAATCTCGTTGATATGGCGGAGAGCTATGGTGGAAAATGGCGAGCGCGGATCGATGCTGCCTATGTAGAGGTTTTCTTCGTCGATTACAAGCCCGTGGTTGTCGGCAGTATGCTCGAAGAGTATGCTGAAAGGGAGATCGTCGATGGATTTCGGCGGCTTGCGGTACTGCTTGTATAAGGCATCAATTATTTTCTTTGTTACCATAATAATGTCGTTAATCTGAAGTTTTTTCAGGTGTGGTCAGGGGGGAGAGCTCCTGAAGTCATGGCTGACGCAACGGGCGGGAGTAGTGGGAACAGAAGCGGTTAAAGAGGTGATCAGCTGTTCGCGTCGGTCTATAAAATCAACAATAAAAATAAAAGAAATGTTCAAAAATATTGTTGCAACGTTAATTTATATGTAATAATGTGGCGGATTAACGAAATAATCTGACGTCGGTAGGATAGTGGTAAGTAACTCTTGAAAATTAATTTATACTTGATGCGAGATTTTTACCGAAATAAAGCCGCAGGAAGTATAAAAGTATCCCGGAGTTGCTTTGTGAAAAACTTATTACGTTTAATTTTTATGAGTTACTTATAGTAGATAAAAGCGAATAAAATCTGAAACCGCCCCGACCGGGCTAACGGGGCGGGGCGGTTTCAGGGATGTTGTTATCAGGCGAGGAATCCGAGGAGGACGCCGGCAGCCACGGCCGAGCCGATTACACCCGCAACGTTGGGGCCCATGGCATGCATGAGCAGGTAGTTGGAGGGGTCGTACTCAAGACCGAGATTGTTGGATATACGCGCCGACATGGGCACTGCCGAAACACCGGCGTTACCGATAAGCGGGTTGATTTTCTTCGACTTGGGAAGAACGAGGTTGAAGATCTTCACGAAGAGCACACCCGAGGTCGATGCGATGATAAACGCCATAAAGCCGAGCAGGAAGATGCGTATGGTCTCCGAGGTGAGGAATTCGGAAGCTTGCGTGGATGCGCCCACGGTCATGCCGAGGAGAATCGTCACGATGTCGGTGAGGGCGTTGGATGCGGTTTTGGCCAGACGGTTTGTGACGCCGCATTCGCGCAGGAGGTTGCCGAAGAAGAGCATGCCGAGCAGCGGAATGCCGGAGGGAACCACGAAGCAGGTGAGAATCATGCCCACGATGGGGAAGATGATTTTCTCGTTCTGCGACACGGCGCGGGCCGGTTTCATCTTTATGAGACGCTCGTTTTTGGTTGTGAGCAGGCGCATGATCGGGGGCTGGATAACCGGCACGAGAGCCATGTAAGAATAGGCCGACACTGCGATGGCGCCCATCAGGTTGGGAGCGAGTTTGGATGAAAGGAATATGGCGGTGGGGCCGTCGGCGCCGCCGATAATGGCGATAGCGCCGGCCTGATCGGGAGCGAAGCCGAGCAGGAGAGCCACCATGTAGGCGCCGAAGATGCCGAACTGGGCTGCGGCGCCGATGAGCATGAGTTTGGGGTTGGCTATAAGGGCGGAGAAGTCGGTCATGGCGCCGATGCCGAGGAAGATGAGGGGCGGGTACCATCCGGCGCTCACGCCGTTGTAGAGGATATTGAGAACTGAGCCTTCTTCATATATTCCCACTTCGAGACCGGCGGAGGTGTTGAAGGGGATATTGCCGATAAGGATACCGAAACCGATGGGCACGAGGAGCATCGGCTCGAAATTCTTCTTAATGGCAAGCCAGATGAAGAAAAGACCAACGCAGAGCATCACGAGATGCTCCCAGGTGCAGTTATAGAAACCTGTGAGGTGCCAGAACTGCTGAAGATTCTGAAGAATGAAATCGCCGAAAGTCATGTTGTTCAAATGTTGAATAGGTTAGACATCGGGATTTCAGTCGATAGTCAGAATCGTAGCGCCTTCAAGAACCGGGTCACCGGGGTTAACACTGATGGCAGCCACTTTGCCGTCGCGACCGGCGTGGATTGCGTTTTCCATCTTCATTGCCTCGAGAACGGCAACAGTGTCGGATGCCTTTACGGTGTCGCCGACCTTGACCGCAATCGAGACCACGGTTCCGGGCAGAGGCGCCTGCACGGCGTAGGCACCGGCAGCGGGAACGGATGCCTTGGCAATTACCTTTTCGCCCGACTGGGTGCGGGGAGCGGCCGACGGACGGGGAGCGTTGACGATGGTGACGGGTTTGGCTGTCTTGTCGAGCTCCACGCGGTAGGGGACGCCGTTGACTTCAACCTGCGCCATGCCGTTGTCGATGTCGCCTATGGCAACCTTGTAGGTGTTGCCGTTGATTTTGTATTTATATTCTTTTTTCATTTCTGAATTTTCTGATTAAGTTGGTTGAACGATTGGGGGTTAGCGGTGGGGAAGTTCGCGGAGACCGTAGATCTTGGAGCTCCAGGGCGAGTAGGCGCGGCGCACCTTGTTGATTGTGAGCACGGTGCTTTCGCGGTCGTGGGCGTCGAGATGCTCATGGAGTGCCATTGCGATAGCCGCAATCACTTCGCCGGAGTCCTGTTCCTGCGATTCGGCGTGGTGTTCGGTGCCGGCAGCCGCAGCAGTCTTGGCTTTGTTCGACTTCGAGACGCGGGCGCCTATGATGCTGATGATCTTGAAGCAGATGCTGAGGAGCAGCAGCGCGCTGAACACGATACACATGGCCATTATGGCCATACCGAAGCCGTTTTCGTCCTGTTCGGAGAAGGTGCGTACTTTTTCGTTGGTGTCTTTGATGATGTTGTTGCTCGAGGGGGTGACGTAGAGATGGTCGGAGCCGTCGCGCACCTCCCATGCATCGGGGTCGGTGCCGCCTTCGCCGTCGACTTTGCGGGCATAGGACTGCCCTGGCTTGAGCGATGCGGGAACTACAACCTCGTCGATGAGGGTAAGGCCGTTGGCATCGTAGATGGCGATGTAGTTGTCCTTGCCGGGCTCGAGGGTGAAACTGGTGTGGAAAGTACCCTTGTTAGGCTCGCCGTCGGCCCAGAAGAGCACGTGCTGGCGGGCGGGAATCTCGGTGTTGACGTCGCCGAGAGGCACAGGATATTTCGTATTGTTCGTCTTGTCGTCGGTAAGATATACGCTCGATATTTCGAGGGGGCCGAAGGTTGAATTGAAGAGTTCTATCCAGGCGTGGTGGCGTCCGAAGTCGTCGACCACGCTGGAGTCGTTTTCAACCATCACTTCGTTGATGCGCAGACCGCGCCGGCCCTGGGCCGACACAGCAGTAACGCAGGCCATCACGACAACAAGCAGCAGAAATATTTTCTTTTTCAAAACTTGTCGGTATTAAAGTGTTGGTAAATAGGTGTTGACGCCGTGGTTTAGAGCGGAATGTTGCCGTGCTTTTTGGCGGGATTGGTCACTTTCTTGGTGGCGAGCTGCTGCAGAGCGCGGATAATGCGGAAACGGGTGTTGCGCGGCTCGATCACGTCGTCGATATAGCCGTAGCGTGCGGCGTTGTAGGGGTTGCAGAAGAGTTTGTTGTACTCCTCTTTCTTCTCTGCGAGGAATGCCTTGGGATCGGGAGCTTCCTTGGCTTCGCGGGCGTAGAGCACCTCTACGGCGCCGTCGGCGCCCATCACGGCGATTTCGGCGGTAGGCCATGCGTAGTTCATGTCGCCGCGGAGCTGCTTGCAGCTCATCACGATGTGGCTGCCGCCGTAGCTCTTTCGGAGTGTCACGGTTACCTTGGGCACGGTGGCTTCGCCGTAGGCGTAGAGCAGCTTGGCGCCGTGGAGGATCACGCCGTTGTATTCCTGGCCGGTTCCGGGAAGGAAGCCGGGGACGTCGACGAGAGTTACCAGAGGAATGTTGAAGGCGTCGCAGAAACGGACGAAGCGTGCGCCCTTGCGCGAGGCGTTGCTGTCGAGCACGCCGGCGAGGAATTTGGGCTGGTTTGCCACGATGCCTACGGCCTGGCCGTTGAAGCGGGCGAAGCCGATGATGATGTTCTTTGCGAAATCGCGCTGAATTTCAAGGAATTCGCCGTTGTCAATTATAGCGCCGATAACCTCATACATGTCGTAGGGGCGGTTGGCGGAATCGGGAATTATTTCGTTGAGGGAGTCCTCGAGGCGGTCGATGGGGTCGTTGCACTCAACCAGCGGCGGCTCCTCAAGGTTGTTCTGGGGAATGTAGCTGAAGAGTTTGCGGATGATCTTCAGGGCTTCTTCGCCGTCTTCGGCAGCGAAGTGAGCCACGCCGCTCTTCTGCGAGTGAACCTGTGCGCCGCCGAGGGCTTCCTGGGTTACGTCTTCGCCGGTTACGGTCTTCACGACCTTCGGGCCGGTGAGGAACATGTAGGAAATGCCCTTGGTCATGATGGTGAAGTCGGTGAGGGCGGGGGAGTAGACGGCTCCGCCGGCACACGGGCCGAGTATGCCCGAAATCTGGGGAATCACGCCGGAAGCGAGAATGTTGCGCTGGAAGATCTCGGCGTAGCCTGCGAGGGCGTTGATGCCCTCCTGGATGCGGGCACCGCCCGAGTCGTTGAGGCCGATGACGGGAGCACCCATCTTCATGGCCATATCCATGATCTTGCAGATCTTCAGAGCCATGGTCTCGCTGAGCGAGCCGCCGAAAACGGTGAAGTCCTGGGCGAACACGTAGACGAGGCGGCCGTCGATTGTACCGTAGCCGGTGACCACGCCGTCGCCGAGGTAGCTTTTCTTCTCCTGGCCGAAGTTGTGGCAGCGGTGGCGCACAAACATGTCGATTTCCTCGAAGGAACCCTCGTCGAGCAGCTGTGCAATGCGTTCGCGGGCGGTGTATTTACCTTTGTCGTGCTGTTTCTGGATAGCCTTTTCGCCTCCACCGAGGCGGGCTTCTTCGCGCAGAGCAATAAGCTCTCTTACTTTTTCAAGTTGGTTACTCATTTCTATGAATTGATGACCGTGCGGCCGGGAGCGCCTTCAACCGGCGTAGGGGATGGTTAGGTGCGGTTGCCGCCGCGGCTGTTTTGGTTTTCTATATACCTATATTATATATTAATCACTTGTTGGGATCCTCGCAGAGCTCGATCAGAGTGCCGCAGGTCGACTTGGGGTGAAGGAATGCGATGTTGAGGCCTTCGGCGCCCTTGCGGGGAGCCTTGTCGATGAGGCGCGCACCTTTGCCTTCAACTTCGGCGAGAGCATTGGCAACGCCGTCCTCAATGGCGAGAGCCACGTGCTGGATGCCGCCGCGGCCGCCGTTGTTGGCTATGAACTTGCAGATGGCGCTTTCGGGAGCGGTGCCCTCGAGAAGCTCGAGTTTGGTCTGTCCGATTTTGAAGAACGCGGTGCGTACTTTCTGGTCTTCTACGGTTTCAATGGCAAAACATTTAAGGCCTAACACGTTTTCATAGAACGCGATGGCTTCCTCAAGATTGGGAACTGCTATCCCGATGTGCTCGATATGGGAAATTTCCATGATAAATATAAAAAAGAGTGGTTATTAAGTTAAAATCTTCTCTGTCAGGTGCTCGACAGTGGCATCCGCTGTTCCTGAAGGGTTTCGGGGAAAGCCTACTGAATCGCGTTGCAAATATACTCATATTTCGCGGGTTTTCAATCGTTAAAAAGTAAAAAAGATTTACAAACCGGCGAACCTGCAGACGTGTCTGAACGATTCATGTAAGAAATGAAGTCAGGAACGCGCCTTACCGTCGCCTGCGGTGCGTGCTTTGCCGGTTTCGGCGGCGCAAAACGGTAATTGTGGCAGAGTCTGTCAGCCATAATGGCAGAAAAACCGCTGCCGTGACGCATCCGCTGTCATGGCAAATCATTTAAAAACAATATTTTATGATGGCCGCAACAATTCTGGCATCAGATTTGTTCCTTTTATGGTAGCCGACGCGGAGGAGCGCCCCCGCTCAGGCATCAGTAATAACGATTAATCAACAACAAAAATAAAAATTCAAGATTATGGGAAAAATTATCGGTATTGACCTTGGAACCACCAATTCCTGTGTAGCAGTGCTTGAAGGCAACGACCCTGTCGTTATCCCTAACAGCGAAGGCCGCAACACAACTCCTTCCGTCGTGGCATTTGTCGACGGCGGCGAACGTAAAGTGGGCGACCCCGCTAAGCGTCAGGCTATAACCAACCCCAAACGTACCATCTACTCCATCAAACGTTTCATGGGCGAAACCTACGATCAGGTTGCCAATGAAATAGAGCGCGTGCCTTACAAGGTAGTCCGCGCCGACAACAACACCCCGCGCGTCGACATCGACGGCCGCGAATATACTCCTCAGGAAATCTCCGCAATGATTCTTCAGAAAATGAAGAAGACTGCCGAAGATTACCTCGGACAGGCAGTGACCGAAGCCGTGATCACCGTGCCTGCTTACTTCAACGACTCCCAGCGTCAGGCAACCAAAGAAGCCGGCGAAATCGCAGGCCTCACCGTAAAGCGTATCGTCAACGAGCCTACAGCCGCAGCTCTTGCCTACGGCCTCGACAAATCTAACAAAGACCAGAAGATCGCCGTGTTTGACCTCGGCGGCGGTACTTTCGATATTTCTATCCTCGAACTTGGCGACGGCGTGTTTGAGGTTAAGTCAACCAACGGCGACACCCACCTTGGCGGCGACGATTTCGACCACGTGATCATCGACTGGCTCGCCGACGAATTCCAGAAAGAGGAAGGCATCGACCTCCGTCAGGATCCTATGGCGCTCCAGCGCCTTAAGGAAGCTGCCGAAAAAGCAAAGATCGAACTTTCGAGCACAACCTCGACCGAGATCAACCTCCCCTATATAATGCCGGTCAACGGTATTCCGAAGCACCTTGTGAAGACCCTTACCCGTGCTAAATTCGAACAGCTCGCCGACAAGCTCATTCAGGCAACCGTAAAACCCTGCGAACAGGCTCTTAAGGATGCCGGCATGACCGCATCCGATATCGACGAGGTTATCCTCGTGGGCGGTTCAACCCGTATCCCGGCAATCCAGCAGGTTGTGGAGAAATTCTTCGGCAAGGCTCCCTCGAAGGGCGTTAACCCTGACGAAGTAGTGGCCGTCGGCGCAGCAATTCAGGGCGGTGTGCTCTCCGGCGATGTTAAGGACGTGCTTCTTCTCGACGTTGTGCCCCTCTCGGTAGGTATCGAGACCCTCGGCGGCGTGATGACCAAACTTATCGAAGCCAACACCACCATTCCTGTACGTAAGAGCGAGACATTCTCCACCGCTGCCGACAACCAGCCTTCGGTTGAGATCCACGTGCTCCAGGGCGAGCGCCCCATGGCGAAAGACGACAAGACCCTCGGCAAGTTCCATCTCGACGGCATCGCTCCCGCCCCCCGCGGCATACCTCAGATTGAGGTGACCTTCGAGATCGACGCCAACGGTATCCTCAACGTGTCGGCGAAAGATAAAGCCACCGGCAAGGAGCAGAGCATCCGAATCGAGGCCTCCAGCGGTCTTACCGACGCCGAAATCAGACGTATGAAAGATGAGGCAGCCGCCAATGCAGCCGCCGACGCCAAGGAAAAAGAGCGTATCGACAAACTCAACCAGGCCGATACCATCATCTTCCAGACCGAAAAGCAGCTCCAGGAGCTCGGCGACAAGATTCCCGCCGACAAGAAAGCCGCTATCGAAAACGCTCTCAACCGTCTCCGCGAGGCCCACAAGGCTCAGGACATCGCCGGTATCGACAGCGCGATCGACGAAATCCAGAAGACCTTCGGCGCAGCTCAGCAGGACATCCTCAATGCCCAGCAGCAGGCAGGTGCTCAGAGCGGTGCTCAGGCTGGCCCTCAGCCCGGTGCCCAGCAGCCCGGTCCCGATGACCACGTAACCGACGTAGACTTTGAGGAAGTGAAATAAACTTCCTAATCAGCGATAACGAAAAGGAGTGCAGTTTTCAATGAACTGCACTCCTTTTTATTTAGCGCAAAAAATGCCGGAATATAAAATTTATTATCATCATCTAAAGTTTTGCGGACAGAAATAAAAGTTTTTATAAATTTGCGGTAGGTTCAATTGCCATCGGCATAACTAACCGTTTTTGGTCAACATCCGCTACAAACGTATATATAAAGAGTAGCGTTTAATAAACTGCAACAAAATGGATAAAAAAGCAATAAAAGCGAGAGAAGACGAAATAGTCCGGATGGTGGTGAACTTCTGCAATGAGAAGATTGATTCTGAATATGCGTCGCTTTGTGAGAAGATGGTGCGGAAACTTGGGCGTAAGAGAACGAATCCTCTTGAGCGGGGGAGGCTGGAAATATGGGCTGCCGCGGTAATATATACTATCGCAACAATGAATTTTCTGTTCGACAAGTCATTTGAACCTTATTTATCATCGTCCGAGATATATGGCCATTTCGGTACTTCTTCTTCAACAATCTCTCAGAAAGCCGGGCAAATACGCACGATGCTTAAATTAAAACCTTATTGGGATCCGGACTTTTCAACAATGCGAATGATTGCGAATAATCCTCTTAACATACTGTTCTCATTGTAAATCAATATCTTTAGCAATGTCAACTGTAATTTTTAAATGGAATCCGGCATTTTCGTCCTATACAATGATGTCATTTCTTCGCGATCTTTCCTATTGTAAAGACGAAGATGCAGAATACGTCAGATTCAACTGGAGTGTCTGGGATTATGATAAGATTGGTGAGGGCGACGAGTTCTACTGGGTCAAAGTCGGACTCGGGCAGACCGGAATCGTGGGTCACGGCCGGATTACGTCCGGACCATACGAAGGAAAGGACTGGTCGGGCAAAGGCCGCAGGATGTTCTATGTCGATTTCGTGCCCGACGTACTGATAAATCCCGACGCTTTGCCTCTGCTCGGTTGTCGTCAGCTGTCAGCAGCGATTCCTGATTTCGAATGCGACAAAGGACATTCGGGTCTTGTGCTGAAAGGTTGTCAGGCAGAAACGCTTGGGTGTCTATGGTCTGACTATCTTGAGTTGAACAAGAAAGATTTTCTCTGGAAAGCGCTGAAAGACAACGATTATCTTTTTATGGAACGTGGCCTGGAGGAAATCGCCCTCGAAATAGCGGAGAGAGCGCACCGTGGACAAAAAGATAAAGCCGGCAAAGAATATATCGAACATCCTAAGAGGGTGGCAGACAAATGCGATGCAGCAGAAGAGCGTATAGTGGCGTTGCTCCACGACACCATTGAGGACACGGATGTGACGCCTGAATTTCTGACAGAAAACGGTTTCCCAGAGGATATCATCGACTCCGTTCTTTCCGTTACCAGGCGCGAAGGCGAGAGCTACGAGGACTTTGTCAGGCGCGCCGGGCAGAACCCGGTCGGGCGTCAGGTCAAGCTTCACGACCTCGAAGACAATATGGATATCATGCGACTGGATTCACTCTCCGACAAAGACATCGAACGCCTTAACCGATACATGCGGGCATATCGCTATCTTTCGTCATTGCCGTAGTCTGTAGATGTATAATCCACAAATTGAGATGTGCGAAAAAGGAACTATCAAAAAAATCAGTTCCAAAGTTATTTGATTTAATTACAGTAAGATACAATTTTAGGGCATTTCTCCTTTATTCAAACATGGCGGAAATGACAGTTCTAAGATTATATTGCAGTGTGTCAGTTTTTTAGCTCTGATTTTTATTCCATCGAATTCCTAAAAGCGGAAACGCGCAAAACGAAACGTGCGAAAAATTCGACACTATTCCATTTGGAAAATTCGACTTTTTGACCAATTCTAAAAAGTCAGAGGAACGGTAATAACCGCTCCTCTTTATGCCGCTAAGCTTGAAGTTATCGCGCCCCCTCGCGGACTTTATAAAACCATGTTGCACCGGGAAACATCATGGAGTAACACACAAGCGACGGTGGAGTTCCCTCGCTTCACGGGTCTTTGCAAAATTACTGAACAATTGCCCAATAAGCAAATAATAAGGCATCCTTTTAGTGAAAAATAGACGGCGTGAGGTTCATTATACTTACTCACGCCGTCAATCCGCAAATAGGCTCAAAACAAAAGCACTCCGGGCGACTCTTAGGACTCAAACGCCAGTTCGCCATTCCCGGGTGCTTGTATATCATATAAACACACTGCGTTTCAAATAATTGTATAACGTTCGCTCCGCTATGCCGAACTGAGGATATATGTAACGCCGCCAAATGTCGCGGTTACTTATGCCGCTTTTTATGTGTCGGTCATATACCTCATTCACTGCTTTTACTCTCGCGGCATAGGAATTGCCTTTGGGTATGGTTTTCGGCATAGTGGAACAATGGTCTTATTGATTAGCATTATTGCGTTTATGCACTCTTTTCGGCACTGACAATCGCGCCTATGCCCTTGCCACGGATAGGCAGCACAATGGAACGTTTGTCAAAGCCTACGATAGTAGCGCGTTCTTTCGGGTCATCATAGGTGGCGTACATATGCATTTCGCCGTCAGCCTTGAACACCTCATCGGCGTAAAATGCCACGCTTGCAAAGCGTGTGGTTGCGTCTGCCGAATATGCGACCTTTACCAGTGCGCCGGCCTTATCAGTCGTATATGTCGGCATTGTCGAACACGAGAAACAGCCGAACCCGGCAAACTTTGTCGGCTCGCCATCGGTGATGTTGGTCAAGTCCTTGAAAATTTTCAAATCCTCAAGCAACAGGTCGGAAACGTGTTTCGGGTGCAATACCAGATAACGGCAATCCATCGGAATGTCTGCATCATCGAAACGCTCCTTGAGCGCGAGTATGTCGGCGAAAGTAAGACGGTGACGGTTGCCGACAACTTCCCCGGTGGTGACTACAAGCGGCGTGTCGAACGTGTCGGACTGAGGTGCAATGGCGTGTGCCGCTTTCATCGTCACGGCCTTGCGTAATGTACTGCGGTGCTGACGGATAACGCTTTCAAGTTTGTCGTAGCTGTACTCGATAGCGTCCGGGCGGCGTACTATTGTATTTTCAGTCTCGAACTTGTCAAGAGTGATTTCGTTGTCATCGTCTTCGCGTCCGACAACTGTAATAGGGTATGTAGTGTTGTTAATCAACACTTTGGGGTCAATACCTGCCGCAGCAATGTGTATCTTGTTGTTTTCCACAAAGCCATCATAGTTCACAAGTTTCTGCAAGAAACTGTCATTGGGATAAAATCCCTCCTTGATTTGGTTTAACCAAACCTCTTTGTTCAGTGCCATGTTTATTTGCGTTTTTGTTCGTTTTCAATAAGTTGTATATATAAATCTGGGTGCGCGGCCAAATAGTCCGGCTCGTTCCGGCGGTAGTAGTCCAAATCTTTTACCACTGCGCCGCGTCCGCGTTCCTGCTCGACCAACCGCTTGTAAAGTGTCGGATTGTCGCGGAGTTCGTCCGGGGCATATTTGCGGTACATTTCAAGCGTCCAACGGCTTTTGTCATCCGGCAGATTGATAACCTCCGAAATTCTTGCCGGGCCGTGCATGGAGTCCAGAACACCGCGAAGGACCTCGGCACCGAGACGCTCGCCGATATGTCGGAACGTGGCGCGCTCCATCGGCATTACTTTGTTTTGGTTTTTATCCAATAGCCTTTCTATTTCAGCCTTTTGAGACTCTCTGCGGCCTTTGCAATAACCGCGAAAAGCCTTTATGTTTCCTTTGGCCATAGCCATGAAACTTTTACGGTCTGACGCTGATAAAAGGCCGTTGTTGATTGCTTCCTCGACTTCCTTTTCAACGCTTGACGGCTCGTTTAACAGTGTTTTGATATGTTCGATAATGTCTTTGTCCGTCACTGTCTCCGGAAGCCCTAAAATGTCAATTATGCGCGTTCTGAGTGTGTTGTCTGCATTGCCCTTGTTAGGCTCATCCTTTTGCAGTTCGGACAGCGTTCTAACAGGCTTCCAACCCTTTTTGAACAGTCTGACGGCGTTCTCGTTTGCCGGAACGTCAACGATTGATATTTCAATCAAGTCACATTCCACGATTGTCTGCACACCGTTGATTGTCTCGCATTTGCAGTTCTCAATGCCTATGGATGCACTGCGGATGAAACCGCTTTCGACCTGATGCTTGACTTTTGCCCCCAGTTCCGTGGCATCGTCAAAAATAGCCTCGGCGGTCAGTTTGTCGCCCTCCTTGGTGATGTTCTCCCAGCGGCCTATAACGCCTTTGTTTCGGTCGTGCATATAAAGCATTATCGGGTTGCGCTGAAACCGGGCAATGTTAATGCCGGAAGTGAGAACAACGCTTCCGTAGCTGTTAAGTGTCTCGTCTGACACTGTGAATCTGATGTTTGCCATATTTTGCGGTTGTTAATGTTTGGTGGCTCAAAATTATATCCATCCTTTGAAACCGCCTAAAAAGTGTGCAACGGTTGCATACTTCTATGCAATGATTGCACACTTTTTGTGTGAAAGCGTTGCAGACTTATTATTTCTGCCCTCGAAATTTTGGTATTTCGGAATAATTTAGTAATTTCGCATATCCTAAAAATCAAAAGTTATGAACCCCTTAGACAAATTCCCTAAAAAGATATTTGCGGCCTATGGTGCGGAGCGCGGAAACGCCCCGGCGCTTGTTAACTTTTGATAGCGTAGGACACCTAAGGGCTGCATTTTTATTTAATCTCCTAAAAATCAAAAGTTATGAACTCTGTTTATGACAATGAGGTAGCAGTTGCACAAAACGCCGACCGCTACAATCTCGACGACCTGCTAAAAGTAATAGTCGTGTGGAACGATCCCGAAGAGGTACGCAAAGACCTCCAGACAATCTACTTCCACGCAACCGAAGCACTTTTCGGCAATGACGGCGCAACAAGCCTTACCGACGAACTCCACTACGCTTTCATCACAATGCGCAAACTCATTGAAGCATTGGCAACAGCCAACGACACAAAAGCCGCAAAGTTGTCGGTAACAATCATATAAGCATATTCTCACTTATCCAGAAACCGCCCGGCGAAACGTCTCACCACCGGGCGGTTTTATTCCCAAATATTACGAAATGACTTATAAACAAAATTTGATAACTCTATATCATTCTCAAGGCATTGCAACTTCTGATATAGCAAAAAAAGTTAATTGTACCGTCAGATACGTCAACCAAATCATAAACGTCATAAAGTCCAATGAGAACAAATTAAATATCCCCAATTATTTTCTGGCGAAATCACATGGATTAAAGACTCAAAAACAATTGGCAGATTGGTTCCATGTCACAACCCGCACAATCCGAAACTTTGAAAATAAAAACGACATCAAGAATCTCGAGCGTCTATATCATGAACTTATATTTGGCAACTATTTTGCACAGCTTAAAAATGAACTTCACCAAATTTCGGATCTTCTTAATATCTGCGCGCCGGACTCAAAGCATCTGTTAATGGTTAAACAGATGCTGGAAGTACTCGAATTTGCGACAAAATGACCAATCCTGTCTATCTAATGTCTACTTATTTCCGCTTTTAACATAAAACGAAACGTGCATAAATTATAAGCATCTGAATAATATGTAATTATAATTGTGCATGCATTTGTGGTTAACATTTTTTATTTCCGCTTTTCAAATTTCGGGAGAAATTTTAACACTTCCCGTTTTTCCGCTTTTTCAAAACGTTAGAATGCGTTATAATCCATTTTGACCAATCTACGCCTTTACGCAATATCGACATAACACAACAAATATAATCGCACCATTTTAAGGCGTCATGTAAAGTAAATGCAAACTTGTCAACACGTTATATTAACTTGCGTGTAAACTTTTAACGCCCAGATGTAAACCAAATGTAAAGCAATGTAAACTTTTTGGGGTAAACCTTTATCGACTTTTAGACCAATCAAAACGCCAAAATTCAGTAGTTTAGACTTTCCGCATGCGTTGCACGCTTCGTTTTGTGCCCTATAGATGTTTAGTAAACTATAATCCAGTAGAGCAGCGACAGTTTATTGGTAGTCAATGCGTGGAAAACGGTTTCTGTGCCATATTTTACAGGAAACGGTGGTGTTTGAGGTAGAAGTAGAGGAGGGCGGATGTATGGCGACGGCCGGCGGCCGATAAGATATTACCGGTGGTTTTGCGCTGCCAGTCGTGTACAATAGTGAATTGCGGACAGTATACAACCCGTTTCCCTACATTCCGGACGGCCATGCAGAAGTCGGCGTCCTCCGGACCGTAGAAAATCTTTTCATCGAGCGGACCGGCTGCGGCGTAGACCCCGCGCGGAAACATCTGTGCGGCGCCAATCACGTAGAACGGCTCGATTTCCCTGTCAGGAACCTCGGTTGTCACCGAGGTGCGGTTTTTCCCGAGAATAACGTTGCGGATTTTCTGCAACAGACCGGGGAACGGGCGGAAACTGCTTTGGGTTTCACCACCGGGACTTACGAGACGCGGGGCGACGAGCCCCACGTCGGGATGGCTCTCAAGATACCTGGCGAGGCCGAGAATCGTATCGCGGTCAGCTATTGTGTCGTTGTCGAGAATCATCAGGTACTTTCCCGAGCAGATCTGCAGGCCGGAGTTGCGTCCGGCGGCGACGCCGCGGTTGGTATCGAGACGGATTGGGCGTACTTCGGGAAACAGGCGGCTTACATCTTCGGCAGTACCGTCGGTCGAACCGTTGTCCACGAGAATCACCTCGCACTCAGGATCTGAAATGAGTTCACAGATTGAGCGCAGACAGCGGAGCGTAACCTCTTTCTGATTGCAGGTGAGGATGACGACGGACAGGAGCATCAGCCGAAAAGTTTGAGTTTCAGCGCCTTCAGCGCCGGAATCAATTCCGAAGGCGAACGGAACCGCCGCAATTGTTTTCTGATGAACCGCCACGAAAGAAAGAAGCTGAGATTGTTGCGATACAGCAGCCGTTCCATTTCTTCAGCCGACAGCGACGGGAGGTTTAGGATAGATTCGCGCTGAACGTCTGTCGGGACATATTCGTTGTTCTTAAGCCATCCGTTTTTTTTGCATATCTCGTAATATTCCGTGCCCGGGAAAGGTGATACTATATTGAACATCACCTGATCCACATCGAGCTTTTTGGCTTCGCGGAGGGTATGGAGTACCGTTTCACGGGTCTCGAGCGGACTGCATCCGATGAGCACGTTGAGTTTCACGGGCACGTCATACTTCTTCAGTAGACTGATGGCGCGGTAAATGTCGGCGGAGGTGATTCCCTTGCGTATGTATTTGAGAATGTCGTCGTTAAAAGATTCCACGCCGAGGTCAACGTAGCGGCATCCGCTTTCGCCGAGCATCCGTGCGATCGGCTCGGTGATGGCATCGACCCTCGCCTGGCATCCCCACACTATTCCGTGGCGCTTCATGATTTCGCAGATTCCGGAGGTGCGTTCCTCGTTCCAGATGAAATTGTCGTCCATGAAGCCGATGGCCTTCACCCCTTGGCCGGCAAGCATTTCCACCTCACGGGCAACGTTTTCCACTGAGCGGAAGCCTATAGTCGGCTTGCGTCCGTGTTCCCGGCGGAATTCCATCTCGCGCGCGAACGTAAGGGACGAGGGCACACAGTATATGCAGTGATACGGGCAATTGCGCGACGTGATCATCGTCGTGTAGGGCGACTGCTTTAGCTTGGCGTTATGGTAAACAGCGTCGCCCAGCAGGTGGCGTGCCGCGAAGGGGAGACTGTCGAGATCGGCAATGAGAGGACGCGGGCGGTTATTGACCGTTTTCCCCTCTTCGTTCATATAGGAAAGACCTTGAATATCATCAACCGGTTTATGGTCGCGGAGAGCTTCAACGAGTTCCCGGGCCGTATATTCAGGCTCGCCACGGACTATGTAGACATTCCGGTCCACAAGCATTTTAGTGGTGAAGTTCGTCGGTCCGGGCCCCATCAGAATGACAGGTACATCTCCACGCTGACTGCGTATTGTGGCTATTGCCTGCTGGTCAGTGGCAATGGAAAGATTGACTGACCAGATTAGGTAGACCTCTGAATCGTCCTTGGCGAGAAACCGCCGGAATTTCTCATCGTCGGTGGTATGATAGACAAAATCCTTGTATGCGACCTCGATGTCAGGAATCTGTTCGAGCACGGCGGCAACCTGAAGCTCGTAGATGTTGGGCATAAGGTAAACCACTCTCGTGCAACCGGCTGACCTCTCGGGCGCTTGCTTATGGTCGAAACAAGGAGGGACTATGAAAGTTAATTTCATCGCTAATGTCAGGTAATACGTATTATTATAACGCCATTTGCTGCCGCCATATTGCCACACAGAGAAATAGTTTTGCGGCGCAACTGAAATTAGCTATCTGTCTTCTGGGGGTGGATGGTGAGAAGAATTAGTGTCGTCGGGTCGGCGACAGGCAGACGGACGGGGAGCATAGGGAAGAGGGGAGCGATTGCGGCTGCCCAGCTGTTTTCCCGTTCGCGGGGTACGTTGCAGATTATTATGTGTATTGCCGATGTGGCATACATTGCCTTGTTGCGATACGATGGCTGTCCGACATTGATGAGCGCCGAGATTTCATCCTGAAGGCTGACGGGATTCAGATAGGGATAGGCATCGCCAAGAAGGAATGTGGCGATATTGAAATCCGCCATAAACGATTCTATGACCGAAGTGACTGTGTTGCGCAGTTCCTGATGCGACTTTTCAAGGCTTTCGGGATCAATCTGATAACTTTCAAACAGTTTTATGAGGTCGACTTCCCTGACGATAGCCTTTTTGTTCTGCTCGAAGAAGCCCTGCAGGAGCGGAGAAGCATCGAGTACTCTGAACATCTGCCCTTCCGGTACTTCGGGAGCGCCGATCTGGCGTGAGTACATTTCCTGCCAGGCGCGGAGAGTGCTGTTGTAGCTCACGAGACGATCGTATACGTTGCTGATTTCCAGCGAGAGGTTGCGGAAGCGGTGAATCCACATGCCGGCGACATGGAACCGGATCTGCATTTCAAAAAGTTCCTGTTCCTGATGGTGAACGAAGACGGCAATCCTGTCGAGTTCTTCCTGAAGTTCGCGGCGTCTGATTCTGATCCACCACTTGTAACCCAGAACCGTAAACAGGCAGATACCGCCGGAAATCAAAAAAGATACGAAAGAGGTGTAATTCCTGATATAATACCAAGTTAAGCCGCAGACTGAGACAATGACAGCCAGAGCAACAATTATGCAGCGCAGAATGTGTCTGAATGACCCGAGCCTTTCTACGAACGTGTCCTCGAGTTTGCGTTTCTTTTCGTTGAGGTCATTAATTCGTTTGATCTGATCCTCTTCCGCTGCGGCGCGGATTTCATTCTGCACCTTCGGTATGGTGAGCTGCATCATCAGCCGCTGGTAATACTTGTAGTATTCGGCGTAGAGCTTCTGGCTGTTCCTGAGGTCGATCCTGACTTTGACGATAGCGTTTCGGATGGCGGCCATGCGGATTTCCGATTCGGTTGCCGCGAAATTTGCTATTACGGCGGGAATATCGGCTTTCACACCTTCCGCACTGTCGCTTATTTCAGTGATTATGCAGGCGAAATCCATATAGTCGGGATCGTCGATATATGCGGTCGGGATGTAGCAATAACCATCTTCGCCGAATTCCGGACCCCACGAATTGCGGACAATGTAGAAATTATTTTCCTCTGAATATCCTACCGCCACCATGGCGTGCCATCCTTCTTCCTTGGCATCGGGAGCGTCGTCGGGATGGAGAATGAATGCTCCGTCCTTTCCAAGATTGTCGTAGACTTTCAGGGAGATGCCTACGGGATAACCTTCTGACAAGGCGCTTGTGATCAGTATGTGGTTGCGCCGGAGGGTGTCGGCCTTGTCGGGGGTGTTGACCAGGGGGATTTGTTCCGCTGAGATCACGCGATGACTTTTGGCATCCTCTTCCGCCTGTTCCGACGGCCGGGTATCAATGGCGTCGGTATCGTAAACATACAGATCCTCGCGGCAGACGCCGTGACTGCCGAGAACTTCGAGCTGTTCATAAAAATTGCTGCCCCCTGAGGGGCGCCCTTTGAGCACGTTGGAGTAATAATATAGGTAAGCCGGACTCATGTCGGACGATGCAGCTCCCCCTGCGCGGTTCATCATGGCCTCGTACATTGCCACGGCGGCGAACGAGGTGCAGGAACCAAGTTCAAACTGATTCTTCACCGGGGTGAAAAACTTGCGCAGATCTACCGACTGTTTGATTTTCAGGCCGGGTGGCGGAGTATATTGCCTGTCGAGCGGCTGCTCCTTGTATTCAACGTCTTTGAGCGCGCCTTCCGGCCTGTGCCACTTGCTTCTGATGTCTTCGGCGTCGTCGCGCAGTTTGGCCGACCTCTGCAGGCTCTCGAGTTCGTCCTGCTTGTCGCGGATGAATGCCGTGATGTTTATGATTTCCTGCTTGAGCCTCTTTATATCAGGGAGAGGATTGAGTGCCATGAAGTTTTCGGCGCTTTCCTCGTATTTGCCGGAGGATTCGTCCCATACATATTTATTCAGCGCCTTGAATTCTCCTCTCAGGGGCAGGACGCCGGGAGTACGGCAACTGCGGTTGAACGCCTCTACGTAGAGGTTGATCGGTTGCTCGCATGCGTCGTCGAGCAGTGCTCCCTCGTGCTCGTACTGCATGCCGCGGATATTCTCGTTGTCGCGCCCTAAGATCATGGCGAGCACTGCTTCTTTTTCGGGCAGCGAGAGATTGCCGCACTTCAGAAGCGACAGAATCTCATTTTTCAAGGCGTTTATTTCGTCGTCAAGAATGGGGGACGCCTGCGCCACCACGCGGCCCTTGTCGACCCCCTCTTCTTTATAGAGCGGTCTGACAGAATGTTCGAAAAGCGTAGGATAGCGCTCGGAAATGCCGGCGAGGAATGACTCGGCCTCGCGTGCGGCCTTCTGCGCGTCGACCTCCTTGTTGTTTATGCCTACGCTGTCGAGAGCCTCAAGAAAGCCACGGCCAAGAAGCTGGCGGGTAGCTGCCGCGCGGTTGAAAGAAAGCGAGCTGACTCCGATGGAAAGATTGTAGCCCGGGTGAGAAGTCAGCAAGGCAGGCGACATTATTTTATAATAATCCTGCATCATGGCAACGTGGATCAGCGCGATATAATCCGACAGACTCCCGAGGGTAAATCCTATTGCGGCACCGTTTTCGGCATAATCGTCGATGATAGTGAACGACATGCAGAACGGTGCATTTTCACTCAGTGACTCAAGCAGCCGCATCGCGGCCGAAAAATCTCCGGTTGTGCCGGTGCTTTCAGTTTCCGCACTGAAAATCCGTTTCACACCGTAGGCCAGGCCTATAATATGGAGAGTGAAATTATGCTCTAAAGCGCTGCAGGCATCGTAGAGTGTCTGAATCTGCGAAGCTGATGTACTCTCGAAAAGCGGAACAACGGCCACAATATGGAGTGTGGGGTCGGCCATCGACATGGAAACCAGACGGTTGAAGGCACCGTCGAGACTTTCTTTGCTCTCTGTTGCGCTGCATCCCGCGGTTGAGAGTGAATCGTGGCGCACGTCGGCTCCCCGGGCCGCGCATAATGCCTGCGCAACCCGAACCTGGGCGCGGGAGGTCGACGGAGATGTCCATACTGTTGCAAACGATGCCATTTACTGAGCGATATTGTCGAGTATGTATTCGATTTCTTTTTCAATCAGCTCCATCTCGGCGGGATAATGCTCGATGTTATCAATGGAAATCGGGCATTTCGACACGGTCTGGAGATACGTGCCGTCCTGACAGGATCTGACAGCTTTTTCCGATAGCATCCGGATCGGGTTTTCGGGCCCGGGCACATCCATATCGTGGATAGCCTGAGTGATTTCGCGGCCGAGCACGTCGATGTTGTCTTCGAGATAGCGGAAGGCGTCCTGACGGGTGGATCCCATGTCCACCAGCCAGCCTCTGAGGGCGCGGCCGCCCATTCCGCGGCTTTTTATCTGGTATTTGCCTGAAGCCGCATCATATTTTATCAGGTCGAAGATGACGGCGTTGATCCATGTCTCCATAAGGTGCGACGCCGACACTTCATCTTTGGGCGAAAGGTTGAACCGTTCGTCGGCCATGCGCCGGCACAGGTTGGCATCCCAGTGGGAGCCGTTGTGCTTGTCGGTTTCCCAGCGTTCGTACTCAGTTTCATAGCTGTCGAGCGCCTTTACGGTAAATGCCGGAAGGACGCCAAGTTGGCGGTAGATGATTACACGGTTGTCGAGACCGATTTCGGAGAACTGTATGTCTTTTGCATCGGAAACGATGTTCTGAAACAGGTTGTCCTTTGTCAGGCGCGAGCGGTTTTTGTTGGCCACGCCAACGTAGTAGCACTCAACAGGACGTTCGCGCAAGTCGGCGTCGAATCCTCTGAGGGTATACGGAAGAAGCGGAAGCGACTTCTTTACAGCTTTGCCTATGAGATGCCTGAGTTCGTCGGGAGAAAGCTGGTCGAGGGCATCGTCAACCGTCATGTCCTCGTATTGTCTTACCTTAGGAAGAGTGCGGATAAAGCGCATGAGAGTTTCCTCTGTCTGTTTTGAGGTGAGGCCGGCGAGAGAGGCTATGCCGCCGTCCGACTGCATTTCTCTGGAGAAATCGTTGAACACGATATCGGCCATAGGGCACTCGATTTTGCCTGCGTAGTCGGCCGAAAGATCGAACTGGAAGAAGCTGCTTCCGGAATCGGCCCGGAGAATTTTCTGCACGTCGGTGGTGCTTTCGTTTCTTACTGTCTGGAGATTGCTTATGATAATGTCAACGCGGCCTATCGACTGGTTTACGCGCTCCTTCAGCCAACTGTAGAACTGACGTGCCATCTTGCGCCGTTCAACTTCGCGCTTCGCCCTTGCAAGTTTCATGGTCTGATCCACGACTTCCGCCTCGTAGTCCTTGCGGTTGATCTTGAAGAATGTGCGCATGCAGTCGGCGAGTTCCTTGCAGGCGGTTTTCAACGATGATTCATACCGCGGAAGATCCTCTTCCCAATGCTCTTTTTCATCTTTCATTTCGCCGTCGCAAAGCTCGATCTGATGCAGTATGGAGAGCAGGATCTGCTGGCACAGGTAGATGCCGCACTCTCGGTTTGCCTGCTCGTTAAGAAGGCGGGTGAGGGCGTCGTCCACCCGGTCTTTGAGTTCCGAGAGTCTTTCGTCGAGTTTAGTCTGCGGCTCCATGGCGCGGTTTGCCACGTAGTGCAGGCATTCGGGTTCGGGATTGTCGGGCTCGTCAATATCGCTGAAAACGTGCGGAGGCATCGCCGGCATGAAGTAGTCGATTACATCGTCTTTGCCGAGGTTTTCGCGGATTTTTGTGTTGTCGAACCAGTTGTTGGCGATGGTGGCCGGGTCATCGCAGCCACCGTTGAGCATTTTGTTGATTAGCTGACCTACAGCCTTGCGGGCGTAGATTTTCGCCAGACGGCTGCCATCGAAGATTATTTCGGCGCATCCGAAACCGGCTACCCAGGCTTTCTTGTTCTTTATGTCCATAGTGCCGTCGGCAATCAGTTTGCTGACGTTGTCGCTCACCGACGCGAGTGCTACTCCGAGTTCGCCTACCGAAGTGACGATGGCCAGAGCTATCATCTCGCAGAGCGGGTCGACATGGCTGAACATATCGTTGTCCTCATTGCAATTATCGACAAAATACAGGGCGTCGAAAGGCCGGTAGTTGACGCTGTCTGTCTCGCGTAGCCATTTTATATCCACGGGGGTGGAATCGGGGGTGAGGTGCGCAAGGTAATCGAGGTCAATAATGGCACCTTTGGCGTTGGGTCTCACGCGGGCCGACATGGCACCCGTCACCATATTGCGGAATACGTCGGAAAGAACGGCGTAGCCCGACAGTTTTACGGTCGGAAACAATCTTTTTATAAGATATGCCGTGTTGAGGAAGGTACCGCTGCCGGTACCGCCTCCGAGCGAGAATACCATGTGGACTTCGGTTTCAGAACCGAGCAGGTCGTAGTCGGCGTTGTCTATGATCGCCGCATTGTTGATCTCGTTTATCTTATGGCTGATGAACCCTTTTACGTTGTTTTCGTTTACTGTAATGGCAAAACGGCCGTTGCTTCTCATCTGTCCGGCGCCTATCGACAGGGCGGTAAGACCCTGAACGTTGCATTCGGGCATCCAGTCAAAGATTTTACTGGAGCGGTTGTTGGTATAGATGGCAGTGGGGGTGTCGACGGATATGCAGAGTTGCTCCGATTTGTTGAGCGTGATTTTCGTGCCGTCGTTCGCTATGACCGAGGCGTTCCCGAGTCCCGGTTTGTCGGTGTCAATGCCGATAAATCCGATCATGGGCGGTACCTGACCATAGTTCTCGTAGAACATTTTCTTTGCGTTGAGTATCGCCTTGATACCTGTACCTCCGAGACCAAGCAAAAGGGTTCTTCTTAATTTTGCCATATTGTATTGTTGTGTTGATTGTTTTCGTTAGCTGAATTCAATGTCCGATTTATCACCGGTCTTGCGGTTGGTGGCGGTGCCTTTTTCATATTGCCCGAAAATTGAGGCGGGGTAGATCTCCCATGCACTGCCAGATTTGTTCTCCGGACGGAGTTTCACCTTTTTCTTCCCTCCGGCGGCTGCAATGGTGAGCGCCGGGGCGAAATGGTCGGCTCTTATAAACCGGATTTCTCCGGTGAAAATGCGTGAGAATATGTTCTGCGACCTCCGCCCGGAGGTCAATATAACCTTGCGTGCGCCTTTAATTCTTTTGGTGGCATAATAGGTTCCCGGACCGGTAATAATGATTTTTCCCATCGTGATGGCAGGAAAGAATATGCGCCGGAGAATGACGAACCATATAACCAGCGCGCATAGCAGCGCAATGCCAAGCCAGAAAAGGAACGTTTTAAGCGGGTTCCATCTCACGCTGTAGGTTGTGCGCAGCGAAGTGCCCTCGTAATCGTCGGCCGGCTGGCCGTTGATGTTGTCGAGCCCCTCCGCCCGGGAGGGCGTCAATGAAAAATACCGTTTGCCGGCAGAGGCGTCGTGGTTGAACTGCACTTCTATCAATGCCGGCTTTCCGGGTTCAACTTTTATGGGGCCGCCGTTGCTGAGACTCCGGCCATTGTACCAGGCCTGAAAATCTGCATTCTGGCCTTCGGCAGCGCGGAATGTAAGGTCAAGAACTGAATTCTGCAGCTCGTTTCTGAAAACCGGAGTCAGATCCCACATCACTTTACTGTCGGGAGCGGCATCGCTCCAAAGAAACGGGCCGTACCATTCCGCACTTTCGGTATTCAGTTCGTCCACCCCCTGAGCGATGGTCACACCGGCGGGGATTTCGTCTGAAACGTGAACCATGACAACGGGATTGGCGATAAAATACCGCTTGTCGGTGCATTGCAGCGAAACGGGAAAAGTGTATTCTCCGCCCTGCAGTTTCTGATGGAGACTGGCAATGTCGAGTTTTTGCCTCGGGCTGAGCGAAAGCAGAATCCGGCCGCCGTCGGCCGAATTGTTCTGAATTCTGACTTCAAACAGCGAATCGGCCGCTTCAGCACGAATGCCGTATTTCCCCGGCATACTGAATATCAGTTCGCGGGCATTGCCGAGCTCCTCGAGGCTGGTATAAAGATCGCAGGCTGAAATGTCGGCAATCTGGGGGATAACCTTATCCTCGCACTGAACCACGAACGCATCCCTGCAGTCGTCGATGGCCTTCCGGATGACCGGATTGATGACACCGTTTGTGAGCGCTACGTAGAACAGGCGGCAGTTGCGGTGGTTGGCGCACCATTGAGAAATTACATCGGCAACTTTCTGAGGCGAATCGCCTCCGTTGGGCATTCCGTCCGTAAGAAGATAGATCCTGTTCTCCCTGTTAGGGTCGATTTTGCTGAACCCGGCTTTGAGCACGTCGGAAATGCGGGTGTATTTCGCCTCTGAAATGTGCTTGTCGAGAGCGTCGTCGATTACACTCTTCTCGTCGGCGTACTGATTGGAGCCGAACGAGATGTATCTGTACGGGGTGTCGCCGAACGGAATTACGCAAAACTGCGAGCCGGTAACCGATGTCTGTGTGGAAATTGTGGCATCCAAAGCTGTTTTTGCCGGCTCCCAGAGCCGGTTGGACTTCATCGAGCCGGTGCAGTCGAACAGGTAGATATTGTTCTTCTCCCGCTGTCCGTAAGAAAACGGCACACCGGTCAAAATCGCTATCAGCAGTCCTATGTATTTAAGGTAAGGATGGTGTTTCATTGCACGGTGTATTCAAAATGTTTCATAGCCCTCAATGGCGGTTGACAGACAGACAAAAGCACGGCTCCATAACAGCCGTCAGCCCGGAGTGAGGTAAATGCAAAAATAATATGTTTTTTTGGAAATGCAATCAAATATGTTGAGAAACATAAGAAAGATGTCCGGCGTGCACGTAGGAGAATGATTTTCCGCAGAGGTTACGATGAATTTCTAAAGCAGCGGGAGCGCGCTGTTCTGGCAGTGCGCTCCCGCTATTGAGTGATGGATTCTGCTGATTATTTAACCAGGATCTTCTTGCCGGCTACGATGTAGATTCCGGCGGGGAGGAGGCGGAGTTCGTCGGCGTTGGCCACGGTTGCCACGCGACGGCCGCTGAGGTCGTAGACTGCGCCCGATACGGTTGCAGACTCAGCCTCGATGCTGCCGATGCCCGACTGTGAATCCGATACGATGTTGTAGGCTTTCCAGTTGCTGTCGGCGGTGAAGGCGTCGTATGCTGCGGCGGGAACGATGATGGTCAGGCTTTTGCCGAGGGTGGGCAGCGATCCCATCTTGTAGGCGGGAGCGGTTGTCTCGCCGTAGGTTGTCCAGTCGATGGTGGTGAGTGCCTCGCAGCGGTCGAAGGTTTCGGAACCGAACTTGAAGTTGGCGGGGAGTTTCACCTTGGCGAGAGCCTCGCAGTTGTAGAATATCTCGTTGGTGTTATTGAGGCCGGTGCAGCCCGAGAGATCGATTTCAGTGAGGGCCGAGCATCCGCTGAATGCCTTTTCAAACGAGCGGAAGTTGGCTGCCTGATCGGCTGCGGGCATAATCACGGTAGTGAGAGCCTTGCAGTTGGTGAAAATGCCTTTGGTTACGTTGCCGAAGAGGCTGGGGAAGCCTGCGCAGAGATTTGTGCCTACGGCGATTTCAGCCTGACTCATGTCGACGGTCTCGAGCACGGAGTTGCCGGAAGTGGAGGCGTTGTTGCCGAGGGCGTTGCTAATAGCCTTGAAGTCGTCGGTCTCCCACGGGCCGCCGGTCAGAACAATCTTCTTGGCGTCGGAGAGGTTGTCGGGAATATTGTTGGGGTCGAAGGTGTAGGTGCCTTCCTCGGGAGCGGTGGCTGCCACGAGGTTGACTTTCTGCCAGGTTGCGGAAGCCTTGAACGATTCGAATGCGGCGGCGGGAACGATCATTGTGATTTTACCCTGCTGCTCGGAATTGAGCATCTCAAACACGTTGGCGTCGGAAGCGACTACGGGTGCGGTTTCGCCCTCGTATGCGCTCCAGTCAATCAGACGGAGTGAACTGCAGCTGTTGAAGAGGTATTTGCCTACTGTGAAGTTGGCGGGAAGGATTACGGAGGTGAGATCGTAGTTGTGTCCGAAAGCGTCTTCCGATTTGGTCACGTTGTTCCAGGCACTGAGGTCGAAGTTTGCTACCTTCGTGCTGTAGAATGCATTATTGATGTTTGTGACGTTGACAAGTCTCGACACGTCGCACACGGTGAGCGATTCGCAGTTCCAGAATGCGCCGTCGAGGCTTACGATATTGGCTACGGTTTCGTTGGTGGGGAAGGTTACCGATTTGAGTGCTTTGCACATCTTGAATAAGCCCTGATCCTGCATTGCGCCGGGGATACTGAAGCTCGTGTTGGGGGCGAAGGTTGCCTCTGTCATGTCGACAGTCTCGAGGGTGTTGTTGCCTACAGGCGGCCAGCCGATGACGGCGCCGATGCTGTTGCTGAGTTTCTGGAGTTTGGCGTTGTCCCATTCGCCCGTCAGCTTGAGGTTGACGGCGTCGGCGAGCGAGGTGGGGATATCTTCGGCGTCAACGGTGTAGTCGCCGGGTTTGGCCGGCGCGGGAACTCCGAGTTGAACGGGCGAAGGCTCGAAGGTCATGCCGGAAGCGTCTACGTAGTTTCCGAGCTGTCCCCAGCGGTTGGAACCCCAGCCGTAGAGCGCGCCTTCAGTGTCGATGAGGGTGGTGAAGCGCTGGCCGCAGGAGATGGCTACGGGCACAACACCATCGGGAAGCGTGATTGCGGTTGGTTTGTATTCAAACTGACCTGTGCCGGCTTCGAGAGCTTCGCCTTTCCCGTTGCCGAGCGCACCGTTGCTGTTGTCGCCCCAGGTGTAGATCTTGCCTTCAGCAAGGACAACGCGGGCTTTCTCACAACCGCTTATCTGCGATACTCTTGCGGTGATGGCGGTGACCTGAGTGGGAACGCTTACGTTGGGGAGGGTTTCCTCCGAATCAACTTCGGTCATGTCTATGTCGAGACCGAGAAGATTGCGCTGGTTGTCGCCCCACGCCCAGAGAGTACCGTCGGCTTTGATACCATACGAGGCATTGTCGATAGCTTTTACGCTTGCCCAGGTGTCGGTGCCGAGGCGTGTGGGGGTCCTTACAATATTTTCGTCGGTGTTGAGGAGCTGATTGTGGGAGGCGAAGCCCCAGCCCCAGAGGGAGCCGTCGTTTTTGAGGGCGAGCACATGGTCATTGCCGATGCTTGCCTCTTTCCAGTCGTTGTCTGTGCCGACCTGTATGGGCACTGCAACGTTGTCGGCCTTTCCGTTGCCGAGGGCGAAAGTTTCGCCTGACCCCCAGGCCCAGAGGGTGCCGTCGGCCTTCTTGGCGAGTACGGTGTAGCACCAGGTGACGGAGGTATAGACGCATTCCCAGTCGGAGTCTGTGCCTACTTGAGTGAGGGTGGTGTGCTTGGTGACGCCGTCGCCCACGCCCGACATTCCTTTTTCGTTAGAGCCGATAGTCCATAGTGTGCCGTTCTCCTTGAGGAAGAAACCGCAGCCGCGGGCGCCGTAAGCGGCTTTCCAGTCGGTGTCGGTTCCCATCTGCTGGGGAACGGATGCCATTTTCACGCCTGAGCCGTCGCCGAGTTCTCCCTCTTCGCCGGATCCCCATGACCAGAGAGTGCCGTCGGTCTTGATGGCATAGGTTGAATTGTCGCTTGCCGAAACGGTTTTCCACACGTCGGTTTCGGCTGCAGCGGCAGGACAGATGGCTCCGGCGAGCATAGCCGCAGCCAGGATGAATTTAGATGTGCCTGTCATAACTTATTATTATAATAGTTGAGTGCGAATTTTATTTATTTTACGGCAAATTTCACCGAGTTTCCGGCGGAGTCGCGGGCAATGTAGATGCCGGCCGTGAGTGTGCCCGACGGAATCGTGAGTGAGCCTTCAGCCATGCGGGCTGAATGGCAGACCATGCCTGAGGTGTTGAATATAGTCAGAGTACCGTTGGCGCCTTCAAAAGTCACACCTTCGGCGGATACGGTGCATTCGAGTTTGCGCGATGCGTCGACTGCCACATTCTCGACCCCGCTGTAAGGCGTCTCACCGCCGCGTACCACCGGACAGATCATGAAGCTTCCGTAGTTGCCGCCGTAGTAGCTCACCGGGCGCAGATAGTCGGATTCTCCTTCAAGGCGCGCAAACGAGTTGTGAGCGAGGAGGTTGGAGGCATCCTCGGGTTTCATCTGAACATTGGGCATCACGTCCATAAGCATCTGGAGGTCATCTTCCTCAGGATCGTCACCCCAGCCGTCAACGTCGATGAACAACAGTTGCTTGCCGTAAAGGTCTATAGGGTTGCTCATTTCGAGGTGTGCTACGGCACCGCCCTGATTCGGTACCCACACGCCGTCGTCGGAGGTTTTTATATCGTCGTACTTCACGTAGCCGCCATCGAGCGGAACGCTGGTGAATTCTATCGAGGTATCTGTCATTCCGACCATCCATACGCGGATACGGAGCGCGGCTCCTGCGGGATATTTGGTGGGCTTGCGCTGAAGATAGACGTTGACACCGTCGAGAAATCCTTCTTCGAGTGAGAGCATGTAGAAGTTGCCAACTCCGGCTACGTTGAACTTGTTTGCTCCTCCGAGACAGCCCATGCCCTGGGGATATACATTGACTCCGAGAGCATAGGTCGTGAGCCATTCGCGGGTATCGGCGAGACATAGCTCGGCACGGCCGCCAACCTTAAGCTTCAGCTCGGGCTGATAGGTCTTTTCCGAAGCGTCGGAATATTTAGCGGTAAGTTTGGGGAAAGAATATGTGCCGGTGTCATTATATTTAATGAGAACCTTCCGGGCAGAAGGGTCGGCTATTGTTCCGCCTTCAGCCTGCCATTGGAGCGTAGCCGGATTGCCGGTGGAGCTGTTGGTGAACTGGAGGGTTTTTTCTACGGGAATCCAGTAGAAAGCGCCCTCGTTCATGGGGTTTCGGGTGGCGTAGTGAGCCACAGGCGTGGGGTCACCCTCTTCAAGGTTGCCGGCGATAGTTCCGATGTAGCGTAACCCTATCGGGTTTTCATACGCTGCCTCCTGCGCCGTAGCCGTTGCGGAGAGGATTGCCAGCGATGCAAGAATAGTGTAGAATTTTTTCATATGCTAATGGCTTGGTTTTTTCTTTTGCAAATATGGGATTAAGGCTCATAAGAGCCAAAATTATATGGTCTACTGAGGGTCTACTGTCGTTTTATTTGGCCAAAAACAAATTATTTGATAACTTTGGGCATGAAAAACTATCTTTTGGTGACAATTTGCGCCTTATTACTTATCGCCTGCGAAAGAGGTGAGAAAAGGCTGACTCCCTTCAGATGGGAGGCTGTAGACCCTGATTTCGACGAAACCGTCACCCGTCTCGAGTATGGTTTTCAGGATTATCTTCCGTTTGACTCACTGCGGAGCGACGTGGCGCGGCTCAGCCTGCTGGCAGCTCAGCCGGAGTGTACCGACTCGCTTTTGATGCGGCGCAGGGCGCGCTACTGGAGGGCGAGAATGCTGCAGCGCGAAGGTAGTCTCGACTCCGCTCTCATCCTCGTCCGGAGTCTGATGGAAGAGGTTGATTCCGCGCGCCACACTTACGATTTTTATCGCTGCCGCATACTGCTGAGGCAGCTTTCGCCTACCTCCGGAGCCCGGAAATACAGCGAAATAGACGAAGAGGCCCGCTATTTCAGCAAAATCGGCGATCAGCCTATGACTGCGGCGAGCTACATAAGTCTTGCCAACAGCCTTTATCCGATCGGAGAACTCGATATGAGTCTTGACTATCTCTGCCGGGCCGACGAGATAAACCGCCGGCTCGGACTGGACAGGGTGGTGGCCAACAATGCCGTGAACGTGGCCAACGTACTTTTCAGGAAAGGCGATTCGGTCAAAGCACGCGATATGCTCCTGAAACTCGCCGCCGATCCTGAAACGCACGAGGATCCCCGCACTTATAATATCGTGCTGCGCAATCTCTATGTCCACACCGGCGGCGTGGAATGGTTGCGCCGCGCATACGTGAGCGCTCTCGACGCCCCCGGTTCGCGAAGTCTCCGCGGTTTTTACGAGGCGCTCCTGAGCCGGCATTTCGATGAGGCCGGCATTGCGGATTCCGCGGTATTCTACAGCCGTCTCGCACTTGCCGACATCAGTCATATATCCGATCCTCAGCAGCGCGGACTCGTGATGCAGGCTTATGCGTCGACTATGCGCCATGAAGGAAAGAGCGACAGCGCGCTCATCTATCTCGACCGGTATATGGCCTGTGCTGATTCCGATTATGTCAGCAACCAGGAGGCGGAGGTGCTCCGCATGGCCAATATGCGTGAACTCTCGCTCGCCAAAACTCTTGAGAACGAGCATGTGCAGAGTATGAGGCTGATGTTCGTCGGAATTTTCTTTGTTGTGGTACTATCGGCGGGAATCGTGTGTTTCATACTCTACAGCCGTCAGAAGCGTCAGGAAATCGCCGCCCGCGACAGCCGGCTGGAGGTCGAGGTGTCGCGCCGCCGCATGCTCGCTCTGCAGCTTGCCATCGAGGAGAAAGACAATCTTTTCGACAAGATGAAAAACGAGATAGAGCAGATGCGCCGCGACGGCCGGATCCGTCCCAACGAGGCGGTAGGACTCGAGAACGCCATAAAGATACATCTGGCCGGAAACGAGGAGCGCGATACGTTTCAGCAGCTGTTCGCACAAGTCGCCCCCGAGTTTACCCAACGGCTTAAGAACCGCTATCCCGAACTGGCGGATACATACGTGAAACTCGCCACTTATATATTTATGGGACTCGACAACAATAAGATTTCCCGTCTGATGATGATTCGCCCCGAGTCGGTGAAGCAGGCGCGCTGGCGCCTGCGCCTTAAGATGGGGCTCGACAAGGGGGAGTCGCTCGACGAGGCCATCCGCGCTCTCGGAACATCACCATCTGATGACGTGTGACCACGGCGGTCTCCGGTGTCTGAAGAACGTAAAAAAGCAGGCTGAAATCCCGGGATTTCAGCCTGCGCTATAAGTATACAGGTCGAGTTATCAGTTGTTTTTGAGATAGTCGCGGACAGCCTGGTTCTCGGGATCTACCTCAAGCAGTTTCTGGAAGTAGATGCGGGCGTTTTCCTTGTCGCCTTTCACGCGGTAGTCGTTTGCGATGAAACCGTAGGCGCTCTTGTAGGCTCCGGCGCGCTTGGTCTTGTTCTCGGGGTTGAGATCGTAGGCGGCGAGCATGGCCTTGTAGGTTTCCACGAGTTCGGGAGTGGGATCAGTGCCGTCGCGGGTCATGAGAAGCGAGGCCTTGTTCTGCAGCAGTGTGCCCTTGCTCTCGTCGGCGGCCGATTCGAGAGCGAGATCTATGTATTTGATGCCGTTCTGAGCGGCTTCCTTGCGCTCTGCAGAGCCTTCGGGAAGGGTGAGTGCGAGATTTTTGTAGCGGTTGGAGAGAGTATAGTAGTCGGTGAGCGAAGCGTCGCCCATGTCGACGAATTTCTGCATAACCTCGGCCGCTTTAGCGTAGTCTTCAGCATCGGAATACATCGAGGAAATCTTGGTGAGGATGTCCTTGTTGCGCTCGGGGTTTATTTCGTATGCCTTCATATAGGCGTCGATGGCTTCCTGCGGACGTCCGAGAGCACCGAGAATGTCGCCGTAGGTCGAGTAGTCGGTAGAAGTGAATTCGGCGTTGCTGTTGGCGAAAAGTTTGCGGGCAGCCTCTTCGGCACCGGCGTAGTCCTCAAGAGCGGCCTTGTTGAGCATGACCATGCGGTGCATGTATTCGTTGTCGGGGTCTTTTGCGAGGACTTTTTCAGCGATTTCAAGCGACTTCTGGTAATCTTTGCCGAAATAGAGCAGACCGGAGTAGCGCTGTTCGTCGCGCTGGAAATGGTTGGGGTTGCTCATGTATTTGCCATACTGCTTGGCGGCTTTGGTGAACTGGTTGCCGTCGTAGTATTTCTCGGCGAGCTCACGCTGGGCGAGAGCCGAAGTGGGGAGTTTTTCGTTGAGTTCCTCGAGCTTGCTGATTGCAAACGAGGGATTTACCTTGTTGTAGAGGTTGGAGTATTTCACGTATGCCTCGGGGTTGATGTGGCCGGCCTGCTCGTCGTAGGTCATGGCCTGCTCGTAGAAACCGGCGGCCTGCCCGATGTCGGTAGCCTTGGCCATGTCGCCCTGAAGCACGTATACTGCGGGCTCGAGGTTCTTTGAATCCTTGAGAGCCTTGGCAATATTCTTGTCGATTTCTTTCTTATATTTCACTGGGTCGACGTTGAAATATGCACGCGCCACTGCTGCTGTCAGTGCGGCATCCTTCTTGTCGGTTGCCAAACCGTCCTTGAAAAGCTTTTCGGCAGCTGCCTTATCGCCGTTTTTAAGGGCAATCTGACCCAGTCCGATATAGTTGTAACCATAGGCCGGATTTGCTGCGACGCCTTTGTCGAAGTTCGCTTTGGCGGCCTGGACGTTGCCTTCGCGGAGGTCGATGGCGCCGAGGAAGTAGTAAGATACAGCCTTGTCGGTCGACGGGTCGTTGAGCGTGTTGTCAAGAATGGTCTTGGCCTGTTCGAAGCGGTCGGCGTTGTAATAGTCTACGCCGTCCTGGTAGCCACCCTGTGCCATAGCCGACAATGCGCAGCCTCCCAGGAAGAGTGAAAGCAGAGATTTGAATTTCATGTTGGTTGTTTAGGGTATATTATGTTTTACTTTTTTCTATTAGACAATATGCAAAGTTAATGGTTTATTTTTATGATTGAAAATTTTTCGGTGTGCGTTGTGATTAATTAACGTGATGAAAGGAGTGAGAGTCAGTGTTACTGAACTTCGACCATACGCGGGGTGACGGTGGCCGGAAGGATTCCTGTCGACATTATTATCTTCTGTCCCTGGAACCCGGTTACGAAACTGAAGAATCTGTGGCCCACGGTTCCGCCGGGAGTAGTGGTGACCATATAGACGGAGCGGTAGAGCGGGTATGAGCCGTCGTAGATGTATGCCTGATAGGGGCGGTAGGCTGTCACTTCGCCGTTGCCGCGGATTTTCAGTACTTTGATGTCCTTGTTGAAATCGAGCGCCAGAGTATCGCTTTCCTCACTGTAGGCGGCGAGCTCCTCGGCGCTGCGCTGGCGGCTGCTCATATCGCCGGTAACCCAGCTCACGCCAATCACTCCGAGGGCATTTTTGTTGTCGGCCACGGCCTTGAATACCTCGGCGTTGTTTTTCTTGGCAAACACGTTGGGGCCGAGCTTCCCGCCGCCGAGAATGGAGTCGCGCATGTATTTTACAGTCGACGAGCCCTGATGGTCGAATATGATGTCGATGTCGCCGAGTTTGCACGGCTCAACCTGATCCCATCGTGTCACTTCGCCTGAAAGGATCTCGGCGATGTCTTTTTTCGACATTATTTCAACCGGATTGGCTGGATTGACGATGAGAGCAATCGCGTCGACGGCTATTTTTTTCTGGTTCACCACTTTCTTGTGGCTGCGCAGGTATTCCACTTCTTTTTCGGTAAGCGGACGGGTTATCACGGCGCTTTTATAGTCTGTAAGGCTCAGCAGCGAATCGATTGCCTCGTTTTCGGGCATATACTTCACGAGGATGTCTTCCTTCGGGTATATGTATTCGTAAACGGCAACCTCCTGCTCCATAATGTTTTCGAAGGTTTCGTCGCAGGCTATTTTAGCGAAAGTAGGGGCGCTTTTTGTCTCCTTGCCGCCGCATCCGGTGGCTGCGAGAGCCGCGGCGACGGCAAAAATCAGAAATGTTTTTTTCATGCTTTGGTGGGATTATTGTTGTCCTCATAGACTTCATCGTCATCATCGTCGTCGGAACTGTTGCCGTAGCCGGCGTCGATGCCCTTGAACTGGCGGTAGGCTCTCCAGAGACCGTAGACGGTAAACATAGCGCCGCCTACCCATCGCACCCACGCCCACTTTCCGTAGAAAAGGTCGTTGAAAAAGCCGCAGAAAAACAGCGCGGCCATTCCGAGGTAAACGATTATCATGATGATGCCGAAGATGTTGCGCATCATTGCCGGTGTCCCGGATTTAATATCTTTTCCCATAAATAAATGTTTTATTTGACGTTGAATAATCGAAGAATCTTGAATTATTAACATCTTTCGGCGTTCAATTGTTTGGTTTGAACCGCATCTTTCACACGCCGCTGTAAATTTACTCAAAAAATCTCATCCGCCCGCAATTTAACTTAAATAAAAAATGGGGGAAAGGGGAGGAAGAACTCTATTCGTTGAGAAATTCGGTAACGATTGCGGGATCGCCAAGCATGCTCATCAGCGAGCCCGGGGTGCGGAACTGTGCATAGGTTTTGCTCTTGATGAAACGGCGGAAAGCCTCGTAGTTTGAAACTCCGAGCTCTTTTGCGAGCCGGCATACTATGGTGCCGGTTTGTGTAGCGGTGAGAATCCAATGCAGTTCAAGTTCTTTTTCACTCATTGTCGGATAATTTGTGATATGTTTCAAACAAAAGGTATCGGTCGGCCAGCTCCTGATTCAACAGGCAAATCTGATTCGCCGGTTTATAATATTGCAACCTTGTGAGGGCGTCGTCAGCCGAAATATATCCACCCATGTAGAGCCGGACGGTATTGATTACGCGATCGTCGGCCACTCCTCCTTCAATGTAATCATAATCATCCCAAGGTCTGTTCCCAAGACGACTTTGCGTAACAAATTCAAGCCAATCCACATCGTATCTTTCAAAAATAAGCGATTTACAATCAGAGAGGAGGTCTCTCTGCCTAAGATGATATACGTTTAGGACGGGAGGCAACTGACGGGCGTCGGCAATCTTAAACGCCCAGTCTTTCGCCTGCGTGAAAATGTCGGTCACATAGAAGCCGGGCCCGAAATCGAGATCAGGTCTCCCCACATCGACTCTCGGCTTCTGTATTATGTCAGTTCCGCCATGATAAACGGTAAGTATATCAAACATTTTCAGTTCGGTTTAAATCTGTTTTGGCTTCACGGTTAAGAAGTACCTTTCTGAGGTCGGAAACTATGTTATCCATGCTTTCCGTGTGGAGCACGTTATAGTGGATCAAGATATATTTTTCAGTCATATCGGCTTTTTCCAAGCGGTTGAACATCCTGATATAATTGCAGTTTTCCGCTCTGGCCAGAGCCTCGACGCACTGCGACAGGAAGCCGAACCGGATTTCGTCGTCGTTGAGCTGAATCCAGGTTTTGCCGGAATGAATATCTTTTTCTGCTTTCATCGTTAGATAATTAACAGAGGCGCTGGCACGTTTGTTGCGCCAACGCCTCGGATTATGGGGTCAGACGGAGTGATGCGTCAGGCGAATTTAGAAAAATCGACGTTGCGCATGTCGCCGCTCTCGAGGAATTCAGTGTGGAAAGCGAGCGAGGCGCGCAGGGTGTGGGGCGTCTGGCCGCCGGTCTTCTCGGCAAGGCGCAGATAGTCGCGGAGCATTTCGCGGTACATGGGGTGAGCGCAGTTGTCGATGATTTCGTGGGCGCGCTGTACCGGGTCTTTTCCGCGGAGGTCGGCCACGCCCTGGTCGGTGATGATGATGTCGACCGAATGTTCGGTGTGGTCCACGTGCGACACCATCGGCACGATGTTTGAGATCTTGCCTTCTTTCGTCACCGAGGGGCATGAGAAAATCGACAGGTATGCGTTGCGGGTAAAGTCGCCCGAACCGCCGATTCCGTTCATCATCTTTGTGCCGGTGATGTGGGTCGAGTTGATGTTGCCGAAGATGTCGGCCTCGATGGCGGTGTTCATGGCAATCACGCCGAGTCGGCGGATAACCTCGGGACTGTTGGAGATTTCAGCCGGACGGACAACGAGCTTTTCCTTGAAGAATTCGATGTTGCTGATGACTTCGTCCTCCACTTCGTTCGATACGGTGATGGAGCAGGTGCTGCCGAATTTGCAGCGGCCTTTCTTCATGAGGTCGATTACGGCGTCCTGAAGTACCTCGGTATACATCTCGAACGGAGGAATCTCCTTGGCGTCGGCAAGACCGTAGAGCACGGCGTTTGCCACGTTGCCTACTCCCGACTGGATGGGGAGGAAAGTGGAGGGAATTCTGCCCATGCGCATTTCGTTGATAAGGAACGAGCAGACGTTGCCGCCGATATGCATGGTGGTGTCGTCGGGGGCGGTGAATGATTTCACTCCTTCGTAATTGTCGCTCATCACTACGCCGACTATCTTCTCCGGGTCGATTTTCAGCACGGGCGAGCCTATGTGGTCGCTGGGCTTGAAAATCGGAATCTCGCTGCGGTAAGGCGGATCGAGCGGCAGATAGATGTCGTGGAGACCGTAGAGTTTGTGCTGCAGCTTCTCGTTGAGCTCGATTATGATTTTCTTCGCGTATTTTGCGTAGGTGGGCACGTTGCCCACGCCGGTACCTACAACTGCGGTGCCGTCGTCTTGAATATCAGACACTTCGATTACCGCCAGGTCGAGCTCGCCGAAGAATCCGTAGCGGAATTTCTGGGCGAGTTCCGAGAGGTGAAGGTCGAAATAGTGGGCGTCGTGCGCGTTGATTCGTTTGCGGAGGTCGGGAAGATTCTGGTAAGGGGTGCGCATGCCTATGGCGTTGGCGCGGGCAAGAACGCCGTCGCAGCGGTCGCTGGTCGAAGCGCCGGTGAAGATATTGATTTTAAAAGGTTTGCCTTCTTCGTGGAGCTTCTCTGCCTTTGCGGCCACTGCTCCGGGCACCATTTTGGGCGCTCCCGGTGCGGTGAAGCCTGAAAAGCCTACCTTGCAGCCGTCGAAAAATAATTCGGCAGCTTCTTCGGGGGATAGAATGGGAAATCTCATCGTCTGTTTTATTGAAGTTGTATTATGTTTATGACTGGTTATTAGAATTTAGGGGTGAGAATCTGCGAGTCGATTATCGACTGACGCCAGCGTGCGTAGTGTTCCGCAGCAGCTTTGCCGGATTTCCGCTCAACAGGCGTCATCGGGCTTCCGTTGTCGGCTGTTACGCGGGCACCTTCCTCCGCTTGAATCTCTATCGGTTTGTATTCCACGGTCTTGCGCTCCGGTTTTTGCTCGCGCTTTTTCGCCGGTTCAGGAACGTGTATTTTGAATTTTTCGTGATGGACAGGTTCCGGAACAGCAGGTTCCGGAAATGGGGGCGGAGCCATTGTTCTCTTTAGCTCCGGCTTCGGCTTGTTTTGCTTTTCTTTTATGTAGCCTATGATTCCACCGATGAGAGTAATCACTATAGCTATGATTATATCTTCCATCCAGACGAATTTTTTCGTAAATTTGTGGCAAATTTAATCATTTCCACGATTATAAGCAAAGTTTTTAATAGCCAATTTACTCCTATGACCGATATACCGGAAGTTCATAAACTTTATATCGAGACCTACGGCTGTCAGATGAACGTGGCCGACAGCGAGGTCGTCGCTTCAATCATGGGCATGGCCGGTTACGAAATGGCCGAAAGCGCCGAAGATGCCGACGCCGTGCTGCTCAACACCTGCTCTATCCGCGACAATGCCGAGCAGAAAATCCTCTCGCGGCTTGCGTTTCTCAACTCTCTGCGCCGCAAACGTCCCCGTCACCTTCCCCGCCTGATAATCGGCGTGATAGGATGCATGGCCGAGAGGGTCAGGGAAGACCTTGTGGCCAACCACGGCGTTGACCTCGTGGCCGGCCCCGATTCCTATCTCGACCTCCCGGCGCTTTTCGAGTCGGTGAAGGCCGGACATCCCGCCGTCAGCGTAGAACTCAGCACCACCGAGACTTACCGCGACGTGATTCCAGTGAGAATCGGCCCGAACACCGTGTCGGGCTTCATCAGCATCATGCGCGGATGCAACAATTTCTGCTCCTACTGCATCGTGCCTTATACCCGCGGCCGAGAGCGCTCGCGCGAGCCGCAGAGCATACTCAACGAGCTTGCCGACCTCCGCTCCCGCGGCTTCCGCGAGGTCACGCTTCTGGGACAGAACGTGAACAGCTATCTCTATACCGACCCCACGACTGGCGAAAAACTCGGTTTTGCCGGACTCCTTGCCTCGGTGGCAGATGCGGCCGGCCACGGCATGCGTGTCAGATTCACC
>UROS01000002.1 GCA_900549445.1 uncultured Porphyromonadaceae bacterium
TCCCCATACTCGCCCATCCCGAGCGCTATCCATATTACAGCTACGACAATCCGGGCCGCTACGAGGCGCTCCACCGCGCCGGCACGCTCTTTCAGATCAACGTTCTGAGCCTTGCGGGTCACTACGGAAAAATGGAGAAGAAAACCGCAGAGATGCTTATTGAAAAAGGCATGGCGGATTTCCTCGGCACCGACCTCCACAACCATCGCCACGCCGACAGCATCGAGGCATATCTCCGCTCGCGCGCCGCGCGCAACCACGCCGCAGCATTGGATGGAAAATTAGGAAACGATACTAAATTTTGCTGACATTCGCAGGGAATTGGCAGAACTTTAAGGCATTTGCCCGCTATTTCGTCGATTTATTTAAATTTAACGGCTCTATAATTGGGTAATATGGTGTAAAATCACTAATTTTGCAAATTGTAACGAAAACCCCATTTGCATTCCCTTTTATGCGCAAATATATAATCATGCTTCTTGCCGCCCTCGCCCTCACCGCCTGCGGTGAGTATCAGAAGGTGCTGAAAAGTACTGACAACGACTACAAACTCGATTTCGCACGCCGCGCTTTCGAACAGAAAAAGTACGTGCAGGCAGCCACCGTGCTTACCGACATCGTAACCACCTTCAAGGGTTCCGACAAGGCGGAAGAATCGCTGTATCTGCTCGCGCTCAGCCATTACGAAAATAAGGATTATGCCAACTCGGGAGCCTATTTCAAAACCTATTACAACAGATACCCGAAAGGTAAATATACTGAACTCGCACGCTTCTATTCAGGCTACGGCTATTATCTCGATTCGCCAGAGCCGCAGCTCGACCAAAGCGGAACCCTCAAGGCCATAGAGGAACTCCAGGCATTTCTCGACTATTTCCCCCGCAGCGACAAAGTCTCGATTGCCCAGAACGCTATTTTCGAGCTTCAGGACAAACTTACCCTCAAACAGCTCCAGAACGCACAACTCTACTACAATCTCGGCACCTATCTCGGCAACAATTACGAAAGCGCAATCATAGTAGCGCGCAACGCCATAAAGGATTATCCCTATTCCAAATATAAGGAAGATCTCGAACTTCTCATACTTAAATCGCGCTATCAGGAAGCCGATCAGAGTATCGAGGAGAAAAAAGCCGACCGCTTCCGCGAGGTTATCGACGAGTACTACTCGTTTATCAACAACTACCCGGACAGTCCCCACCGTGAGGAAGCCGACAATATTTTCAAAATAGCCTCGCGCTACGCAGCAGAATAATCACGACAACTTCATATATAACAATTCAGAAAAGTATATGGACTACAAAAAAACCAACGCTCCCCTCAACACTCAGACCCGCGACATGATTTCGATGAGCGAAGACACGGGCAACGTTTACGAGACGGTCTGCATAATCGCTAAACGTGCAAACCAGATCGGCGCCGAAATGAAACACGATCTCGAAAAGAAACTTCAGGAATTCGCCTCCTTAAGCGACAACCTCGAGGAAGTTTCCGAAAACCGCGAACAGATTGAAATCTCCCGTTTCTACGAGCGCCTTCCCAAGCCCACCCTCATCGCCACTCAGGAGTATCTGGAGCACAAAATCCACTACCGCAACCCCTCCAAAGACAAACTCAATCTCGACTGACCGGAGCCGCCCCTATCACATAAAGGCCTGTGCGAATAAACTTTCAGGCGGTTTTGTTTGCCGTCTCGGATATTTTCACTACCTTTGTGCGCTAAATTTTATTAACTATCTAAAAATATCTAAAGAATGCACTTAAGTTCTGAAGAAAAAGTAGAAATCTTTGAGAAGTACGGCCAGGGCAAGACTGACACTGGCTCGCCTGAAGCACAGATTGCATTATTCTCCGTCCGTATCGCTCACTTGACTGAACACCTCAAGTCAAACCACAAAGATTATACGACAGCGAGAGCTCTTAAGGCACTTGTAGGTAAGCGTCGTCGCCTGCTCGACTATCTCATCCGCACCGACATCAACCGCTACCGCGCAATCATCGCCAAGAAAGAGCTCGGTATCAGAAAGTAATTCCCGCTGTCCGGGTTTTCTACTTGAAGATTACACCAATCGCCGCACCTCCGGGTCGCGGCGATTTTTTATAAAAGAACCTACATTAAAATAGGATCAGGCGCAACGGGCTCAGGTGCAAACACGGTCGAATTGTAAAATATAGCCTGTAGGAGTCATGCCGGTTTCTTTCTTGAACATGCGGCTCAGATGGGCGGGATATTCAAAACCGAGCTTATATGCTGCCTCGGCTACTGTAAGTCCGGATGCAAGTTCATTCTTTATCTGCCTTATAATAAACTGCCGGATTAAATGACCTGGACTCTCACCGGTCATTTTCTTTATCAGATCGCTGAAATAATTGGTTGACATACAAAGATGTTCGGCGCAAGCGCTTACTGTCGGGAGTCCGTTTGCAGTCTGGAGTCCTTCAGCAAAATATTCTTTCAGAAAGCTGTCAAATCTTGAAAGCACATCGTTGTTAGACAGTTTTCTGGTGATAAACTGACGGCTGTAGAACCGCTGACAGTATTTGAGCAAAAGAGAAATGTAACTTACAATAATATCATTTTGCAAATCATCGTGAGGATTTTCTAATTCAGATTTTATCCTTTTGAATATGGCTATAACAATGCCGTGTTCAGTCTCATTCATATGGAGGGCTTCGTTGACGCTGTAATCAAAAAAAGAGTAATGCCGGATTTCTTTTTCCAGTTGAGTGCCATGTATAAGGTCTGGATGGAAAAGCATAGCCCATCCTCCTATAGAAGTCCTATCACCGTTGTCCTCCTTGCCGCCAACTTGTCCCGGTGCGACGCAGATAAGCGAGCCATCTCTGTAATCATATCTGCCGCATCCATACGCCAGGTCAAGGTCATTATTCTCTTGTACGAAAACCCCGTATACTCCGTATCTGTTCAGACTATGACGTATCGGTGAGATTTCAGAAAAGTCAATGACTGTAATCAGCGGATGTCGGTCGGTCAGGCCATGATATGCGCTGTAGTCGGAAGTCCTGCTGACATTTAGAATTTTAGGCATACAAATATTACTTTGATTGTCAGTGGCAAATTTAGCAATAATAAATGGAATTTTCGGGGCTTTTGATACGGATGCCGAAGAATTTGGATATCGAATTATAATGAAGCTGTCTAATTTTGCAGTGTGAAATAATAAGAATTATGGACAGCAAGATAACGGTGCCAAAATCTGTATGCAGCGACGAGGTGGTTGATTACATAGCCACTCGTTACGCCATTACCCCTCAACAGGTCATCAATCACTTTATGTGTCAGGAAGGCATCCTGACAGAACCACAAAGCGACAATTATACGGACATTTCATTCGAAGAAAACGAAATGGCGATTTTAAGAGACATGGGGATACGTCCTTCTTGTGTAGAGTTCGTAGAAACAAACAATTAAGACTATGAATAAGATCCTGTTTGCATCAGTTATTGTGCTTGCAACTCTTTCGATTACTGGTTGTGGCGGCGGAAATGATGAGCCGGAAACACCGGTTCAATCGGAAACAGCAAACCCGTCAGAAGGAAACGATAAAGAAACAAATAAATCAATGGAAATGAATATCATAATCGGCGGTACAACCATTACGGCAACGATTGAAGATAACGCCACAGGACGGGATTTTCTCTCCCGTCTGCCCTTAGAGGTAACTCTTGAAGATTTCAACAATACAACTGAAAAGATCTTCTATCCGACCCCGGCACTCGACATGGATGGCGCGAAACGCGGGTGTGCACCTGTTCCCGGCGATATAACCATCTACGCCCCATGGAAGAATATCGCTATATTTTGCAAGAACTGGTCTTACAGCAATGATCTTATAAAAATCGGCCATATTGAAGGCGACGGGATAGAGGCACTGAGAACTGCGGGGAACATAAAAGTAAAATTCGAACGGCAATAATATGACGGCGGAAGTAAAGAGAATCTAACGTTATATGAGAACAAAAGCAGCTCAGTTCATCGTATTGTGGATATTGATGTTGAATATCCAAGCCTATCCCCGTGATAATATGGAACAAAATAAGCTTATTTTCCCGGCAGAAAACTTAGCATCATCGGAAAGCAATACCGGAGAGGTTCATATGTCGATACTTAAGGACGGTGGCGACACGATGATAACCAATTTCCGGTTTTCACCGGGAAGCCGTAACTTCTGGCACTATCATCCCAATGCCGAACAGACACTCCTTGTACTGGACGGCGAAGGCTTTTATCAGGAAGAGGGTCAAGAAAAGCGTTTCATAAAGAAAGGCGACGTGATTGTTTCCAAAGCCAATGTACGCCACTGGAATGGCGCTACCTCCGATAAGGCGTTGATTTGCATGACAGTCACCGAGCATGCGGCTGACGGCCATGTCGTGCAGTTGCGGCCCGTGGCAGATGAAGAATATGGATATCTTACAGTGTCGGATAAGAAACCGACAATGTGTGTCAAATTACCGATGTCGTCCGACGGTATTATCCGCCTGTCTAAGGTAGAAGTTTACCCGCAGTATCTGGATGAGTATATGAAATTTGCAGCCGAAGTAGGCGAGATTTCCCTGCTTACCGAACCGGGCGTGCTTACCATGTATGCCTTGCAGGAAAAGGAAAATCCCTGCAACATCACTATTCTTGAGACGTATGCCTCTCAGGAGGCTTACCGCAAGCATATCACTTCTGAGCACTTCAAGAAATATAAACAAGGTACACTTCATATGGTCAAAAACCTCCAGCTTCTTGACCAGACTGAACTAAACCCGTCAAATAAAGTTGTAAATTATATCAAATAACAGCGATGAAAAAGATATTAATGATTGTAGGTCATCCTTACTGGAAAGACTCGGTAGCCAACAGAGCTATCACAGAAGAATTTACACGCATCAATCCCGATGCTGTAATCAGCAACATAACGGAACTTTATCCCGATGGCAATATAGAGGTGGCGGCAGAGCAGAAGAAACTGCTTGATGCCGACACAATCATACTCCAGTTCCCAATCATGTGGTACAGCTGCCCTTCGGTCATGCACAAATGGATGGAGGAAGTTCTGGCATACGGCTTTGCATATGGACATGGCGGCGACAAGCTGAAAGGCAAACGGCTAATCGCATCATTTACCGCCGGAGGAACCGCTGACATGTATAGCCGCTACGGTGTGCAGAAGATGACAATCGACGACCTGATGCCGCCTTTCGCCGGAATACCCAACCATTGTCAGATGAAATGGGGAGGTTATGTGTTCTCCGGAGGCATGATGGTTGCAGAAAACGCGGATAAGGAACAGCTCGCTACGTTCTGCGGCCGCGCCAAAGCCCACGCCGAAAGATTGACCAGACTTATTATGAAGGACTATCATGAATAAACTTGCATATATTCTTACTGCGTTTATGGCAGTTATGATCTTCGGAAATGCAAAGGCTCAGCAGGTTTCTCCGACCACTTCGGATTCAGTCGCCACAGTGTATTTCATCAGGGATATTACACCTGAAAGCCTCCTGAAAATTTATGACGCGCTCGACCGTCGTGCCTCTGGAAAGGTATGCGTAAAACTTTCTTTCGGCGAGAGCGGCAATCCCAATCATCTCTCTCCGACTTTGATTGCCCCTCTGGTGGAGAGTTTGAAAGCTACGCTTGTAGAATGCAACACCGCCTATCCGAGTTCAAGACGTCATTCATCCGACCACCTGAAAACGGCCAAGGAACATGGTTTTACGGCAATAGCGCCGATAGACATCATGGACAATGACGGTGAAACCGCATTACCTGTTGTCGGCGGCAGACATCTCAATTTTGCCTATATAGGGAAGAACTGGCTTGACTATGACTTCACGATAGTGCTGTCGCATTTCAAAGGTCATCCCAGCGGAGGATTCGGAGGAGCCTTGAAGAACATGGCAATCGGCATGCAGTCAAGCAGCGGCAAGGCATGGGTGCATACCGCCGGGAAGAATCATGATGCCGACAATTGGTGGGGAGATCGTGCCGCTCAGGACGATTTTCTTGAATCAATGGCAGAGTCATCAAAAGCAATCACTGACCATGCGGGCGACCATATCCTTTATATCTCTGTCGCCAACAACCTTTCGGTTGACTGCGACTGTGTGGCTCATCCGGCGCCGGTGCAGATGGCCGATATAGGTATCTTCGCCTCACTCGACCCCGTCGCTCTTGACCGTGCCTGTGTGGATGCTATCCACAACTCACCGGATCACGGCAAAATCCACATGGAGCAACGTATAGCCGAACGCAACGGCACCCATCTGCTCGACTATGCTGAACAGTTGGGTCTCGGCACACAAAAATATGTCATGATAACCATTGAATAAGTACATTCCGGAACGTCAGGGAGCTGCTTAGCTCTCTATTGTTTGCGGTATGGCAAACAACAGTCGGGAGCGGATACTTGTGTGTCCGCTCCCGACCTGTAGGTTGGATTGCTGTCCGTTTATTCAGAAAGGAAGATCATCATTTTCCGAGGTGCCGAGATCAACAGCGGGAGGAGGAGGCACTGCGGCACCGGCCTGAGTATATCCGCCGGGCATCTGGGTGGCGGGGCCGTAGTTTGCGGGAGCAGGTTCGGTTGCGGACTGCTGCGCGGGCTGCGATTTCCAGGCGCGGAGGTCTACATACCAGCGGCCGTTGAACTCACGGCTGTCTATGTCGAAGCTCACTGTCACCACGTCGCCTACGTTGAGCGGGAACTGATCCACGCGGTCGCCGAAGAAATTGAACGCTACCTTTTTGGGATAGGTCTCCAGGGTTTCGAGAACATATTCACGCTTTTTCCATGCGTTTCCGGCACGGGAGGTGCCCCCTACTTCGGGAAGGGCAACAATTATTTTTCCGGTTACTTCCATTTATTCGTTAGAGATTATTTTTTACAAAAGTAGTCAATTTGCCCCGATAAAGCAAGATTCGCCACATTTTTATTTTCGGGATTTCTTTATTTCGGCGATTTGCGCTAATTTTGTATTACTAATCCGAAGTCTCATGAAGCTTTTTCTACAGAATCTGTTCCAGCTCGTGCTGTCGCCCGGAAACGGCTGGGAGGACATTGCGAAAACCGACAGCCGCGCCGACGTAATTGCAGTCAGGGGATTTTACCCTCTCATAGCCGTTACGGCTCTCAGCATTTTTGTAGAAATGCTTTACAAAACGGGTTGCTCCTTTATCGGAGAACTTCTGAAAGCCGTGCTTGTTTTCATGATGTACTTCTTATCCTATTTTATCGGCACCTTTATCCTGTCGGTATTCATCGGCCCGATGCTCAACGGCAAAACAAACGAGAACCGCATAAAGACGTTCGTAATATACAGTCTCGGCCTCCTCTCGCTGATTTCGCTGCTGGTCAACTGCCTGCCGATTACCACGGTCGTTCTCTTTTTCCTGCCGATCTACGTGGCGATAATAATGTGGAAAGGCACCGCCTACATGGAGGTGGCACACGGGAGCGAAGGACAGTTCATGCTCGTGGCTATTCCCGGCGTAATCGTGCCTCCGTATCTCATTTATTTTCTGTTTTCATTGATTATACCCTCCTGAAATGAACATAAAAAAAGACGTCAACATAAAGAACAAACGTGCCACTTTCGACTATGCCATATCCGACACTTTCACTGCCGGCATAGTACTTACGGGCACGGAAATAAAATCAATCCGACTTGGCAAAGCAAGCCTCGCCGATACTTTCTGCTACGTGGATCGCGGTGAAGTATGGATTAAAAACATGTATATAGCCGAATATTTCTACGGCACCTACAATAACCACGGCACACGCCGCGACCGCAAGCTCCTGCTCAACAAAAAGGAGATCGCCAAACTCGGAAAATCGGGCAAAGAAGCCGGCTTCACAATCGTGCCCCTGCGGCTTTTCATCAACGACCGCGGACTCGCAAAATTAGTAATCGGAATCGGCCGCGGAAAAAAGGAATACGACAAACGCCAGTCGATAAAAGAGCGCGAGGACAAGCGCACTATGGCGCGCATGATGCAGAAATGATCATGACCTTCCGATTATCACCGACGGTGGTGCCGAATAGTTTCCGGTTACCACCGTCTTTCGTTTTCAGACGCCGCGCGAGTTCGGGCGCGCTCATTGGAAAGTTGCGGGTTGCAACGTTAAGCTCCGGCCACGCTGCGGAGATGCTCCGGATTCCTTTTTTGTCGAAGGGCACAACCGCCTCTATCTCCGTCATTGATCCCGGGAATTCAGTTATCTTCCGCGGCGATGCATACAGATTTGTATTCGGATGGAGCCTCGCCACACCGAAGCGTTGCGAAAGCAGCCGGCCCGCTCCGGCCTTCATCAACGCGGGATAAGGCTCGTAAAGATACCAGCCCGCATCCGGGACGGCATAGTCTGCCATAGCCCCGGTCTCTTCAGCCGGCGAAAAACGGAATTCGCAACGTCTTCCGTCGGGCAGCAGCGTGACGCACACAATGTCGCCGTTGCCCGGTATTACAGTCACGAACTCCTTACACTCGCTGCGCGTTCCGATCAGCACCGTTGTCTGTTCAACCGGCAGCTCGCGGCGCACTGCCGAAATGTCGAGCATGGGCGACGCCTTTATTATAAGCCGGCGGCAACGCTCAGTGAGCAGCTGAAGGTTCGCTGCCACGTCGGGACGGCAGTCGGCGAGCGCGAAATGGCGTCCCGCGCTGTCGCGCCGGGCGGGATCGATGAAAATCAAATCGGCCCTCCGGTCCGGATTGGAGCGCAGCCATTCAACGCTGTCGGCCTCCACCACCTCAACGACGCCAGTCAATCCGAGTGCCGCGACATTATGCCTGGCGGCTGCGGCCGTGACAGCATCGAGTTCCACGGCCGTGACCTTGCAGCCGCTGCGAGCCATTGCAAAGGTGTCGATACCGAGTCCGCAAGTCATGTCTATGGCCGAGCGCGCACCATCGAGCATCCGGCAGTGTTCCTCTGCCACGATATCCGATGTAGCCATTTCCGCAACTGCAAGCGACGGAAATCGGAATGCGTCGCATTTCAGCGTCTCCGGCAATTTACGGCGTGTCTTCTCGCGGCATTCCTGTTGCAGAATCTCGTCCATTTTTTCAGCGTTTCCGCTGTATTTGAGCCGCAGTTTATTGTAGTCCATCCGGTAAAAACAGAAGGACAGGGGCTGCCTGTCCTTCCGGTATTATGGTCTTTTGTAAAATCAGTCTGCCTTGTAAGCTTCGAGCTCGGCGGGAGCGAACGAGTTGATAAACTCGCTGTGCTTTGCCACCTCTGCCTGGGCGAGGTTGCAGTAAACCTCGGCTGAACGGCGGAAATCGTCGTTGCGGTTGGCGTCGGAGAGCAGCAGGTAGGCCATGATGATGTTGCCTGCCATCTCAACGAGGCGGCGTGCCATAAAGTCGCTGTAGGCGGCATCGCCGGCTGCACCCACTTTCTCTACAGCCTCTGCATAAACGGCGGTGAGTTTAACGAGGCGTTCTTTCATATCCATGAGTTCGGGTTTGAAGTCCTGAGCCTCGTACTGGCGGATGAGGTTGAGGTAGGTGCCGGTAGTGACGTGGCGGATGGCTGCCACAACCTGCAGCTGGGTCGTGCCCTCGTAGATGGAGGTGATACGTGCGTCGCGGTAGAGGCGTTCGCAGGCGTAATCCTTCATGAAACCGGAGCCGCCGTGAATCTGGATGCAATCGTAGGCGTTCTGATTGCAATATTCGCTGCCGAGACCCTTTGCCAGAGGAGTAAGGGCGTCGGCCAGACGACTGTATTGCTTCGATTCCTTACGCTCATCAGGTGTGAGGCTGCGCTCTTTTGCGATATCGTCGTAGATCTTATAGATATCTACGAAGCGGGCGCACTCATAAAGAAGCGAACGCGATGCGTCGAGTTTCGCTTTCATTACAGCGAGCATCTCGTAAACAGCGGGGAACTCGATGATTGCCTTGCCGAACTGCTTGCGGTCGCGGGCATAAGCAAGAGCCTCGCGGTAAGCAAGTTCGCTTACGCCGACACTCTGGGCGGCGATGCCGAGACGGGCGCCGTTCATAAGAGCCATCACGTATTTGATGAGGCCGAGACGGCGGCTGCCGACGAGCTCGGCTTTTGCGTTCTTGAACACGAGTTCGCATGTAGGCGAACCTTTGATACCCATCTTGTTCTCGATACGGCGGACAGTCACACCGCCGTTACGCTTGTCGTAGATGAACATCGACAGACCGCGGCCGTCTTTTGTGCCGGCTTCGCTGCGGGCGAGCACCAGATGGATGTCGGAGTCGCCGTTTGTGATGAAACGCTTCACTCCGTTGAGACGCCACGTGCCGTCGGGCTGCTCCGTTGCCTTGAGCATCACCGACTGGAGGTCGGAACCGGCATCGGGCTCGGTGAGATCCATCGACATTGTCTCGCCCTGGCAAACGCGCGAAATGTAGCGCTGCTTCTGGTCTTCGTCGGCAAACTCATAGATGGTCTCCGCACAATCCTGAAGACCCCAGAGATTCTCAAAACCGGTGTCGGCACGGCTTACTATGTCGGCCGCCATGATATAGGGGGTAATCGGGAAGTTCAGACCGCCGTAGCGGCGTGCCATTGCCATGCCCATCAGGCCGGCCTTGCGGCATGCCTCGAGGTTTTCTTTGGTTCCGTCGGCATAAATCACCCTACCGTTTTCCACGCGGGGGCCCTGATGATCGACGTCCTCAGCGTTGCCTGCGATGATATCGCCGCAGATTTCGCCTACAATTTCGAGAACCTTGTCGTAGCTGTCCATCGCATCCTCGAAGTCGAGGGGAGCGTAATCGTATTTCTCAGCATCGGTATAGTTGCGCTCCTTGAGGGCAACTATCTTCTCCATCAGCGGATGGGTAAGATGGTGCTTGAGAGCGGGGTTGTCGGTATAAAAGTTTGCCATTTTACTTGGAGTTTTTCTTGTAATATTTGATCAGCTTGGGCACGACATCCTCGATATTGCCGGTAATCACGTAGTCGGCGATGGAATTGATCGGGGCATTGGGGTCGTTGTTGATCGAAATGATGATGGAGCTGTCCTGCATACCGGCTATGTGCTGGATCTGACCGGAGATACCGCAGGCAATGTAGAGTTTCGGACGGACGGTGACGCCTGTCTGGCCTATCTGACGGGCATGTTCGGTAAATCCGGCGTCGACAGCCGCACGCGATGCGCCTACTTCTGCGCCAAGTGTGTCGGCAAGTTCGAAGAGCAGGTCGAAGTTCTCTTTCGAACCCACTCCGTAGCCGCCGGCCACGATGATGGGCGAATTCTTGATGTTGATTTTCGACTTCTCGATATGGCGGTCGATGATTTCAACAACGAAATCGGCGTCGCTCACATATTTCGCGGGGTCGAGATTGATGACCTCACCCTTGTGGACGGGATCGAACACTTCTTTCTTCATCACACCCTCGCGCACCGTTGCCATCTGGGGACGGCACTCGGGATTGACGATGGTTGCCACGATGTTGCCGCCGAATGCAGGGCGGATCTGGTAAAGGAGGTCGGTGTATTCCTTGCCGGTCTTCACGTCCTTGTGGTCGCCGATTTCGAGCGAGGTGCAGTCGGCTGTAAGACCGCTGTGGAGGCAGGAGCTGACGCGGGGGCCGAGGTCGCGGCCGATGCAGGTTGCACCCATCAGGCAGATCTGCGGCTTGATTTCGCGGAAGAGGTTGATGAGGACTGCGGCATGGGGATTGGTGGTGTAGGGATAGAGGCGTTTGTCTGCTACCTTGTAGAGCACGTCGACGCCATAGGGGAACACTTGCTCCTCGACCTTGTCGAGGTTATCGCCGATAACGATAGCTTCAAGTTTCACGCCTAATTTCGAGGCGAGCTGGCGGCCCTTGGTGAGCAGTTCAAGGCTCACGTCGGCCACTTTGCCGTCTTCAAACTCGCAATAGACTATTAAATTGTTGTTATCCATTTTCTTCTGTGTTATCCTATGGTGTGGTTGGCGATAAGTTCCTTAACGAGGTCTTCGATCTGAGCGTCGTCATCGTCGAGCACACGGCTCTCCTTGGCGGTGAACACAACGTTCTCAATCGATTTAACTTTGGTCGGCGAGCCTGCGAAACCGATCTGAGCGGGGTCGGCGTCGACAAATGCGGCACCCCATTCCTGAAGTTTCAGATAGGGACGCTCCTCAACGAGTTTCTGCTGACGCTCGGTGAGTTTCGACACTTCGCTGGGCGAAACAGCGAATTTGTATTTCTGCACACGCATTGCATTGCGCGGACGGCAGTCGGGGGCGGAACCGTTGACGGTGACCACGCAGGGGAGCGGAGCCTTCACTGTCTCCACGCCGTTCTCAAGGCGGCGCTTCACGGTTACGTGACCGTCGGCCACATCAATAATTTCCTCGGCATACGTAACCTGCGGAATGCCGAGCTTCTCGGCAATCTGAGGCCCTACCTGAGCGGTGTCGCCGTCGATAGCCTGGCGTCCGCCGAGAATTATGTCGTAATTGCCGAATTTCTTCACGGCCTGGGCGAGCGAATAGGATGTCGCCAGAGTGTCGGCACCTCCGAGGGCACGGTCTGTCAGTACAATTCCTGTGTCGGCACCGCGGTAGATGGCCTCACGGATAATTTCAGCCGCGCGAGGCAGCCCCATGGTAAGCAACGTGATTGTCGACCCGGGATTTGCGTCCTTCAGACGGAGAGCCTGCTCAAGAGCGTTGAGATCCTCGGGGTTGAAGATGGCGGGCAGCGCAGCGCGGTTGATAGTCCCGTCTTCTTTCATTGCATCTTTACCCACATTGCGGGTGTCGGGCACCTGCTTTGCGAGCACAATGATGTTTAGACTCATATTGATTGGTGTTTGTGATTGTTACGGTTTACGTCACGACGCTTTTGCCGTGAGGTGTGGTATCGGGTTAAAATTAACAATTTCCGACAAAATTACAACATTTTCGGAAAAAGGTCAAAATTTAGAGTGTCAATAAATGTAAACGGAGTCCGGAGCGCAGGGCCTCCGCCCGCTTCCGGACTCCATTATGAGTGTTATTTCGCCACTTTTTCCTCAATCCATTTTCTGGCGTTGATGAAGGCGTCGATCCAGGGCGTCACCTCGTCGTTGCGGCGTGAGGCGGGATAGAAACCGCACTGCCACGGGAAAATGGCGCGCTCAAGATGCGGCATCATGGCGAGATGGCGGCCGTCGGCCGACGCCAGACCTGCCACCGCGGCTTTCGAGCCGTTGGGATTGCCCGGATAGGCGGTGTAGCTGTATTTTGCCACAACATTATAGCTTGCCATCGGCATGGGGAGGTTGAAGCGACCCTCGCCGTGAGCCACCCATATGCCGAGTTTGCTGCCGGCGAGCGAACCGAACATAACGGAATTGTTGCGCGGAATGGTCACTCCGAGGAACTGCGACTCAAACTTATGGCTCGTGTTGTGTTCCATGCGGGTCTTGCGGGGATGTTCGGGGTTGATGAGTCCGAGTTCTATCATGAGCTGGCAGCCGTTGCAGATGCCGAGCGAAAGGGTATCGGGGCGGTCGAAGAAACGTTTCAGTGTGTTCTTTGCGTTTTCATTCCAAAGGAAGCCGCTCGCCCAACCCTTTGCGGAGCCGAGCACGTCGGAATTCGAGAATCCGCCGCAGAACACTATCATGTTGACGTCGTCGAGAGTCTCGCGGCCGCTCATGAGGTCGGTCATATGTACGTCTTTCACGTCGAATCCGGCCAGATAGAGTGAGTAGGCCATTTCGCGGTCGCCGTTGACACCCTTTTCGCGAATTATAGCGGCGCGTGCCTTCTGAGAGCCGTGACCCTCGCGGCGCAGGGCTATACCGCGCGATGCGAGCTTGCCGTCGAAGCCGGAGGGCATGCGGTAACGTATGGGCTGGTTCTTATAGTTCTCGAAACGGCTGAGGGCGCACTGCTCGCCGCTCTGAACAGCATCCATAAGATAGCTGGTACGAAACCATACGTCGCGCAGGCGGTCAATGTCGAGCTGAAGCTTCTTTCCATCGTGATTTACAGTGAGACTGCGGCCGGCGGCTACAGAACCGAGACGTACAAAACGGACGCCTGCCTTACGGAGCATTTCTTCGGCTTTCTCTGCCTTGCGGAGATCCACCTGAGCCACGTAGGCCGGATTCTCGGCGAAGAGAATCTTCACGAGGTCGTTTTCGCCTTCGGCAGCAAAGCCTTCAGTGGAAATTTCCACACCGCCGTCGATATTGGCGAACGCCATTTCAAGAAGAGCGGTGACCAGACCGCCGGCCGAAACATCGTGACCGGCAAGAAGCATGTTTTTCGCAACGAGTTTCTGAACGGCTTCGAATGCGCCTACAAAACGCTTCGGATCGGTTACCGAAGGAGCTTCGGCGCCGAGACGGTTGAGGGTCTGGGCAAAAGCCGAGCCTCCGAGGCGGAGCTTATCGGAAGAAAAGTCTATATAATACAGAACGGAATCACGGCGGGCAAGAACCGGAGTCACGGTCTTGCGTACGTCGGTAACCTCACCTGCGGCCGAAATAATAACGGTGCCGGGAGCATAGACCTTGTCGGCGCCATATTTCTGAGTCATGGAGAGAGAATCCTTTCCGGTGGGGATATTCACACCGATAGCACAGGCGAAATCGCTGCACGCTTCAACGGCGCGATAGAGGGCGGCATCCTCGCCCGGATTCTTACAGGGCCACATCCAGTTGGCGGAGAGCGAAAGAGCCTTGATACCTCCTTCGAGAGGTGTGCCGACGATATTGGTAAGCGCCTCGGCCACAGCCATTACCGAACCTTTCTCGGAGTCGATCAGCGCCACCTGCGGGGCATGGCCGATTGAAGTAGCGATGCCTCTGGTTCCGGAATAATCGAGCGCTACGACACCGCAGTCGCTCAGCGGCAGCTGGATTTCGCCCTGACACTGCTGACGTGCGATTTTGCCCGTAACGGAGCGGTCTACCTTATTGGTGAGCCAGTCCTTGCAGGCCACAGCCTCGAGCGAGAGCACGTCGGTAACGTACTGCTCCACATTGGCGGCATCGTATTCAACATCTTTATATTTAATCTCAACAGTAGAATCGGTAAGCGTGGTTTTCGGCGAAGAGCCGAACATATCCTTCATTCCGAGATCGATGGGACGCACACCGTCGGCCTGCTCGAACACGAAGCGGTCATCGCCCGTGGTCTCGCCTACTACGTACATAGGAGCGCGCTCGCGGTCGGCGATGCGCTTCACATATTCAATATCGTCCTTGCGGAGCACCATACCCATGCGTTCCTGGCTCTCGTTACCGACGATTTCTTTCGACGAGAGGGTCTTGTCGCCGATGGGAAGCTGCGAGATCTCGATTTTACCTCCGGTCTCCTCCACGAGCTCGGAAAGAGCGTTGAGGTGGCCACCGGCGCCATGGTCGTGGATCGACACGATGGGGTTACCGTCGTTTTCGGCGAGAGCGCGGATTACGTTCGACACTCGCTTCTGCATTTCAGGGTTGGCGCGCTGCACTGCATTGAGTTCGATTCCCGAGGCATACTGGCCGGTCTCTACCGACGAGACAGCGCCGCCGCCCATAACCACGACTGCCTGTCCGGGTTCGGGGACGCCCTTGATGGCATCCTTTGCAGCAGCGTAGCCTACGCCGCCCGCGAGCATTATCACCTTGTCGTAGGCATACATACGGCCGTTTTCATCGTGCTCGAACGTGAGCAACGAGCCGCAGATGAGAGGCTGGCCGAACTTGTTGCCGAAATCGGAAGCGCCGTTCGACGCTTTTATAAGTATCTCGCAGGGCGTCTGATAGAGCCACGCACGGGGATTCATCATCAATTCCCAGCGGTGCTGCTCGCTCATGCGGGGGTAAGAGGTCATATAGACAGCGGTGCCTGCCAGCGGAAGACTTGCCTTACCGCCGCCGAGACGGTCGCGGATTTCGCCGCCGGTGCCGGTTGCAGCACCGTTGAAAGGTTCCACGGTCGTGGGGAAATTGTGGGTCTCGGCTTTAAGCGACAGCACGGTATCGAGGTCGCGAACCTCAAAATAGTCCGGACGATCCGGATTCGTGGGATAGAACTGAGCCACGGTGGGGCCTTTCACAAAAGCCACGTTATCCTTGTAAGCCGACACGAGTCCGCCGGGATTTTCCTGCGAGGTTTTTTTGATAAGTTTGAAAAGGGAGAGCGGTTTCTCCTCGCCGTCTATCACGAACGAGCCGTTGAAAATCTTGTGACGGCAGTGTTCGGAATTCACCTGCGAAAAGCCGAATACCTCGCTGTCGGTGAGCGGACGTCCGAGTTTTTTGGCGAGCGAACGGAGATATTCCTCCTCATCGGCGCTCAGCGCCAGGCCTTCGCGCTTGTTATACTCGGTTATATCGTCGATATACTCAATCGGCGCGGCCACCTGCGAGGTGGTGAATACCTTGGAATTCAACCCTTCGTAGACTCGCTGGAGCATCTTGTCGTGAACAGGCTTCTCCTCCTTGGTGAGGTGGAATTCCTCGATTCGGGTAATGCCTTTCAGCCCCATGTTCTGGGTGATTTCCACTGCGTTTGTACTCCATGGAGTAATCATTTCCTTACGGGGTCCGACAAAACGTCCTTTCACCGATGTTGCCGACAGCGGACGGGCGCCGTCAAACAGCCATGTAAGTTTTTCTTTTTCAAGTTCGTCGAACCGATGGTCAGTCTCAACCGCAATGATGAGATCAGCCCCTTTTTTGAAGAATACGACCATTGTGATAATTGGTTGGTTGCCTCTCCGGGCAATTATATAAATAGTTAATTTACAAAGTGATAGCCAACAGCACTACCACTCCGCCGCCTGCCGCGGAGCAAAGGGTACAGTTAGCGACGGCAAATTTACGAAAAATCCCTCAAAAAGGCAAAAATCAAAAAGCGGCGGAATGCGCTGGTCTTTCTGTAGCGCGCGACACCATTACAGGAGTCCACGACGCCGGTCAGTCTCTATCGAGGACGAGTTTCGCAAACAGCCAGAATGCGCCGGCTGCCCCGATGAGCAGGTCGAAGAGGGTATAGTACACCGGGTCGGTGATGTTTCCCGAAAAATCCACATTCGTCATGCTGATACCGCCTACGAGATGCGCCGCGCAACTCGTCTGGAGAAATTCAACCGGGGAGGCGAACAAAGCGGGGAGATGCGCCGCTATGCGCGGGTCGTAGACCATTATAATAAATACGCAGAGCGCTATTCCGGTGCCTATGCTCCAACCGTCGAAAAAATCTCCGTCATCGGAGGTCTTGCTCAGCTGTATGAGCATATAAAACATCGCGAGACCGTAAAGCCATTCGAATCCTATCAGATAAATTACTGCCCGGAGAAAAGATCCCGACTGAGCGAGAAAATGATCGGTCAACAACGCTTCGCCTCCTACGCCTGAAAGCCACATTACACCATTGATGACCCAGAAAATCAGCCATAGGAAGACGCATCCTACAGCAAACTGGATAAGGCAGAGTAAAAATCGCAGAAGATAAGCCATAATTAGAAAAGTTCAGAGATTGCAAAGGTATTAAATATAACGCATTTCCCAAAATCTGTAATAGAATCCGGTCACTGGCGAAGAAGCCAATAAGACTTGCCCGTTACCGGCAAGTTTAAGAAATCGCAAAAGCGAGAACCATCAGTAAGAAAAGTCGGAAAGGAGCCATTCATGGGCGGATATTACGTTGATTCTGACGCCGTCGAGTTCCTCGGTACGTGTCTGCGACATAGCGACAAGAGCACGGCTCTTTCATTTAAAGCCACAAATAGCGAATCTAATGAATCCGGAGGTAATGTACCCGTTAAACAACGCACTGGTAACCTGCGTATTGTACGGACGTGATTCTTCACGTCCACCGAGAAAACACGTGTGAATGCATTCGTTTTTTCTGTAAAAATGTTTATTTACCGTGGACGTGAAGAATCACGTTCGTACATTGACACTCAATCAGTTATATCACTATGACAATAAGCATGCCATAGGTTTTAAATGAAAAAGCCGTGCGACAAGAGTCAGGTTGTCACATTGTAATTTCCGGGATGCCTCGGCAAGTGCTGTCAACTCTCGCTTTAATGTCTTGTGATTGCTGATGTCAAACGAAACCTGAATCAATTCCATTACCTTAACGACAAAATCCGCCTTGCGTGATGCCGAGCCGGGGCGATAGTAATATATGTCCTGGTATGATGGATTGGTGCGACGAAACAGTTCCATCATCACTACATTTTCCAAACGCCAGCCCAGATTCCCCGATGACAACGAGTTATGGCGATATGGCATCAGCGCAAAGATATGATAAACTCCACTAAATCGCAAATTTTAGACAGCCAAACTCCACTAAATCGGAGTTTTCGGGTCTCCAAACTCCACTAAATCGAAGCTTTTGAGTCGTCAAATTCCACTAAATCGATGCGTTTTGGCATTAATGAAGGAGCGGGAAGCAAAAGACCACCGCGCCTCACGGCTGCGGTGGTCTTGAATGATAATGGAAAATTATTGTGTAGGGAAACTCAATTACAATCTTTTTCAGTCGTTGTCGGCGAGATCTACCGCATAATAGCGGCGCTGACCGGTGGGATATACTCCGCGGAGGAACATTACCTTGTCGGTGGAGTCACTCTTCATGATGGCGTTGTAGATCTTCTCGATGTCGTCGGGCGAGGCGACGCGGGTATCGTTGACGGAGTAAATAATGAATCCGTCGCGGATTCCGGCATCCTTGAACTTGCCTGCCTTCAGGTCGCCCACCTGCACACCGGAGTTGATGCCGAGCTGGCGGAGGGTAGCCTCAGACGCTTTCTTAAACGCGCATCCGAGGTCGGTGACCGAACCTGCAACTGTTACCTTGGTAGTGCCCTGATTGTTGAGCAGTTTCACCTCAACGGTCTTCTGCTTGTTGTCGCGCACGTAGGTGAGCGAAATCTTGTCGCCCGGACGGTATTTTGCCACCTGCTCCTGGAGCTGGGCTGTATTGTCGGTGTTGACACCGTTGATTTTCACTATCACGTCGCCTTTCTGCAAGCCGGCTTCGAAAGCCGACGAACGTTCGCTGACATCGCCGATGTAAACACCCTGTGTAACGGCAGTGATATCTTCTTTTTTCGCAAGTTCGGGAGTGAGATCTCGGATGGAGATTCCGAGCACGGCACGCTGTACAGCGCCGTATTCGCGGATATCGCTCACAACTTTCTTTACAATCGAGGTGGGAACGGCAAAGGAGTAGCCTGCGTAGTTTCCGGTCTGCGAGTAGATAGCAGTATTGATACCTACGAGTTCGCCGGCAAGGTTCACGAGGGCGCCTCCGGAGTTGCCGGGGTTTACGGCGGCGTCGGTCTGGATATACGATTCAATGCCCATGGTACGGCCGTGGGTGGCGCTGCCGATGCTGCGGCCCTTGGCCGAAACGATACCGGTTGTTACCGTAGAGGTAAATCCGAAGGGATTGCCTACTGCGAGAACCCACTCCCCTACCTTGAGATTTTCGCTGTCGCCCATAGGAATTACCGGGAGATCCTTTGCATCGATCTTAACGAGAGCGATATCGGTCGAGGGATCGGTGCCCACAACGGTGGCGTTGAAGGTGCGGTTGTCATTGAGAGTTACTTCGAGGCGTTCGGCTCCGTCAATCACGTGGTTGTTGGTGACGATGTAGCCGTCGTTTGAGATAATCACACCGGAGCCGAGACCGGTCTGACGCTGCGACGAACCGTCGTTTTCCTCTCTCTGGGGGGCCTGGCGCTGATCGCCTCCGGGCTGGCCGAAGAAGTATTCGAAGAAGGGATCGTTGAAAAATCCGCCTTGGTTTCCGCCACGCGAGTATCCGCGGGGGGTAGCGTAGCTCTTTATGGAAACCACGCCGTTGATGGTGTTTTCAGCTGCAACGGTGAAGTCTGTCCCTTCGCCGGGCAGACGCGAAGATACGGTGTAGAAGCCGGAAGCAGCACCACTGTCGGCCGACAGCACGAGGTCGCTTGCGGGAGATGAGGGAGACATAACCGAGCGCATGGCAACGGCGGTGAGCGCCGAGCCGATTACAGCCGATCCGGCTGCGAGCAATACAACTTTTTGATAGAATTTCATAAAGTATAATGTGGTTAAGTGATAATTCTGTTTTTTTGATGCTTTTATCACTTAGACGGCAAAACACGTGCGAAATTACATGGCAAAGTCGCAAAAATCGACGTTCTTAAACTAATTTAAGACGAAACTCGAAAGCATCACAGCAAATTAAAATTTGCAGTTAAATTTAACGGCAAATGTTAAAATTCAGCATGAACTGACGACTGACAATGTGTCAGAACTGGAAGTAGATGAAAGGTGCCACCTCTTCGCTCATGAACTGAACCACAAGCTGAACCACTATGATAAAGACAATTAGCCTTACAGCCCAGGGGGCATCTACAAACCATAGGGTGAGGCGGTCGTAGACACGGCGCGGCATGGCGTGGGCGGCGATGATGAGCACCATCATTATTATCCACACGTAGCGTACCTCGATGAATGGAATAATGTGATCGGCACCGAAGTTAGTAAAGATATTGCGGATAATCAGCCACGAATCAGTCCAGGACTCAGCGCGGAAAAACACCCAGAGGAGCGACACGTAGACCATAGTGAGAGTCCATGAGAGTGCGGTGACCAGGCGGTTGTCGGGGAGCCGAGAAAGCAGCGGGCGGAAAGCCTTGTGGAGGGCAAGCCCCACACCGTGCATCGCGCCCCAGAACACGAATTTCCAGGCTGCGCCGTGCCACAGACCGCCTACGAGCATGGTCATGAAATTGTTGAGGTAGGTGCGCAGCGTACCTTTGCGATTGCCCCCGAGAGGAATATAGACGTAATCGCGCAGCCACGATGACAGCGAGATATGCCACCGCCGCCAGAATTCCGTAAGGTTTTTCGACTGGTAGGGGAAGTCGAAGTTCAGGCTGAGCCTGAAGCCCATTATGAGGGCTATGCCTATGGCCATGTCGCTGTAGCCGGAGAAGTCGCAATAAATCTGCATGGTATAGCCGATTACCCCCATGAGCGACTCAAAGCCGCTGTAGCCGGTCGGCTGCATGAAAATCAGATCGTTATACTGCGCTATGTAGTCGGCGATTACTGCCTTCTTCACTATGCCGAGAATCACGAGCCAAAGGCCGGCATAGACATCGTCGGTGGACGCACGGTTGTTTTGCCTTATCTGCGGGATGAAATAGTCGGCGCGGACAATAGGGCCGGCAACAAGCGCAGGAAAAAAGGAGAGGAAAAAGAGATATTCGAGCCACGTGTGAGTAGGCTTTACCCTACCCTTGTAGACATCTACAATATAGCTGATAGACTGGAATGTATAGAACGATATGCCTACGGGCAGAATGATGTCGAGCGGCTGGAAGTTGCCCTCAACCATCAGATTCCAGTTCCATAAGAAGAAATTGGCATATTTGAAGTAGCCCAGAATGCCGAGTGAGGATATTATGGAAATCCATACGCAAAGTTTCCGCTGCCGGCGCCCGGTGAGACTGACGAGCAGATGCGAAAGCGACCAGTCGAGAAACGACGTGCAAAGAAGCAGAAGGAAGAAAATGCCGCTGGATTTGTAATAAAAATACAGGCTGAACGCCACCACGAAAATGAGCATCTGCCAGAAGCGGCTGCGCAACAGTGCATAGACGGGCAGGAACACTATGAACAATGCCCAGAAAAGCCCGCTTGAGAACAGCATAGGAGCCGAAGCCTCGTAGCGGAGCAGTTCGCCTATATTGTGGAGGATCGTTGAAAAGTCCATGTCAGTGAATCATCGGCAGAGGTTTTTTCAAGGGTTGGAGGACTGTTACCGAGGCGGGTCTGCCCTTAGCCGCCTCCGGAGTCTCCATAAGGATGGGATGCGAGCTGTGGAGCGGCATCCACCGGGCTATGCTGTCGACCCACAGAGCCGCGGAGGCGTGGGTTGGATGTGCGCCGTCTTTTGCGCGGTCAAAGTGCATGCCGTCGCTGCGGAAATAGCATCCGGGCTTCACGTTGCGGGCAATCATATCGTTTATGCCGGTGTCTTCCTTCCAGTTCGGAGGGCCGATCCAAAGGTACGGTATATTGCCTATCTGCTCGAGTATATATCTGAGACAGCCCTCGCGTTTTTGGGCGATGTCCTTTACAAAAAGTTCGTTCGCACCGAGACTTATTATAATATATGTGGGATTGAAACGGCGGATAAATCGGCGAAGGGTGTCGCAGTTGCCCCAGTAAACGGTTGTGGAGCTGTACCATATAACGGAGTTCAGAGTATGACCGTTTTCGCGGGCGTAGGCCGCCATGCGGGGGTTGAGCCCTTCGAGCATGGAATCGCCGATTAGCAGTATGCTCTGTTTTGAGGTATCGGTCTCGATTTTTTCGGCTATCAGTGCGGCGGTTTCGGCTGCACCTGCATCTGCGGCCGACGCTTCCTGCGGCTCACGGGTGAGCCGCTGCGCCATTCCCGACGACCGGAGTTCAACACCCCATATCGTCACGGAGTCGAAGCAGGAGAAGACAAGGAAAATCGCGAATGCCGCCGCGAGCAGAGTCCAAAGTCCGAAATATTCATGTTTTTTCATAATCAGCGTGCAAGAGAAAGATTCATTGTTATGCCAAAGGAGGTATTGGTGGTGGGATATGCCGTCGACGACACGATGGGAGTGTTGACCTGATGGTCGAAAAACGCTCCGAGAGTCAGACGGCGGCTGAGAGTATAGTTGGCGGAGAAATTCATGTTGAGCGTACGGGTTCCGCTCGTGGCCTGCGTGTAGTTGCTCTCAATGCGGCGGATAAGGGCCTGGTTTTCCTGAATGGAGAAATCGGCATTGAGAGTCAAGTCGTTGCTTACCCCCTTCTGCGAGCCTTTCATCTTCAGCACGGAGTTGAAGCCTACAATCTTATAGCCTGCGCCAATCGTGATACCGCGTGTGGTGGCCTCGACTACCTGACCGGCGGAGGTGTTGAGCGTCAGTGTGCGGCTGTCGCGGTATTCGGCATTGAAGGTCATTTCATTTTTCAGAGTGACGGCGACGCCGATCAGAGGAGCGAATTTCTCGGTTATGGCGACGGACGAAATATTGTATGGCGATGAGGGAATCGGGTTTCCGGAAAGCTCATCGAGGGTGAAGCCGTAGTCTCCGTCGGATGAAATCCAGTTAAGATACGACGAGTAGGAACCTACAGTGTAGGTGCACTGATATGCGTGCGTGAGGGTAAGAGCCTTGAAGATATTGTTGAGGGCGCCTATGTAGATGAGTCCGTCGTACGTTATGCGCCAGTTTGGCATAGCTTCGGCCAGCGAGGGGAACGGCGAGAGATACTGCTTGCGCACGTCGGTACCGGTGTAGGCTGCAATGAATGCGGGGATGAGCACGTCGCTGCTGGTGGATGAAACGGTTCCGACCTCGGGATTGTAGGGATTCCCGGCGTTGACGTTTCCGGTCATGAAGCCACCCTCGGGATAACGGAGTCCGCGGTAACGCTCCTCGAGGCGCGAGGCCACTACCGGGATGTTATCAAGGAACTTGTTGAAGGCCGGACTGTTGTACCCGTCCGACGCCGAACTGCCGCGCAGTGCGGTGCGGATGGCGCAGTGGGTCTTGGTATAGCTGCCGGATAGCGACGTGGGCATGTTGTCGTACATGAACTGTATCTGCTTAGAGTGGTTGTCGGTGCGGTTGGTGGTGAGCAGTATTTTCAGTCCGCGTATGGGTTCGAGGTTGAGTTCGAAGTTGATTTCATGACCATTTGACCACATCGCGGGCGACGTCTGACCGTCGTCGGTGAGCAGCCAGCCGCGCTCTTTAGCCTTGTAGACATAACTTTCGTCGGTGAAACCGAAGGCGAAATCAAGACCGGGCGACATCGGTCCGTAGCTGCGGCTCTGTCCGAAAACATTCCCGATATCGGGACGGAAAAGCGGGAGAGACAGTGTGCGGGTGTTGCGGAAACGCATGCTGAAACTACGCGGACTCATGAGGAAGCGAGCGCCATATTCAGCCAGCTCGCGGATAAAGCTTTTATCCTCTTTCAGAATCTCCGTGACGGTGAATTTGAGATTCTCGGTGCCCCGGGTGAGCACGCTCACTGAGTTGGCGTCGATGACTTTTGCCGTGACTTTGTAGGGTTTGTCGTCGATGGTGGTTGCCGTTACCTTCACCTTTTTGTTACGTAGATTGTGCTTGATGGTGAGGGACGTGTCGGGAAGCAGAGCGAAGGTGCGCTCGAACTTCTTGGCCTTCTTTTCCTGCGGACGGGCGCCGCGGGTGCCGGAGCGTTTAGACGCAAAGCGCTTGTTCACCTCCTTGGTGAAACTCCATTTATTATAAAGCGACTCGAAATTCACCCTGCCGTCTACGTTCCACACAGCCTGGTTGGCGATAGAATTGCCTACCGACACTCCGTCGACCTCCGCGCCGCGATCCCAGCGGTAGGTGGCGTTGTAGCTGACGTTGCCGGTAAGCCAGTCGAGCACCGGAATACGGGAGAACGGCGCCTTGTAGGATGCCACGAAAGTCTGATTGTAGCTCCATGGAGTACCCATGGAGAGGATGCTCTGCCATACGGTATCCTTCCACTGCTTGTAGCGGTCGGGGAAAAGTTTCCTGTTGACTGCACCCACGGTCTCCTCGATGCGGGCCGAGGTGTTGGAATTGAAGCTGAGATTGAGCGATTTTGTGAGGTTCCACGTCACCGAGAGCTGGCGGTCCCAGAGAAAATTCTTGCTCACCGAAACCGGCAGCTGGAAATCGACATCTGTCTCCGAGCGCGTCTGCTGTTCATAGTAGTAGCGCGACATGGTGGTGAGGAACGATATGTTGTTCGGCAGATAGTTTATCTCCCATTCGCGGAGGAATTTGAGATTTTTCGACTTGCTCTTGATCCAGCCGAAAGGCTTGAGTCCTTTGATGAACGGGGTATACGAGTACTGGAAGCTGCCACGGTAGTCGTTGGTGTTCTCATACTCCGTGGTCGGGTCGGTACGGTGCTGTTTGTTGAACGAGAAATTGAAGGTGAAGTTGGCGGGATCCCACGGCATGGGATTCTTGCTCTTGATATCGAATTTAAGTCCTGATATACTGAAACTCTTCACCACGGAGCGTTCCACGGCAAAACTCTCTATCGAGTCGCGTTCATGCTTGTTGGCTGCGGCGTCGAGCGCTTCCTTAAGCAACACGTCCTGGTCGAGGGGATTGTATTTAGGCGATGTCTTCTCCTTCGACACCGAATAATATATCGGGGCACGCAGTTTGGCTTTTTCCGGAAGGAAGCGGCCGGCGTCGACCTGCATGGCGAAATTAAACTGCTGATAATCATCGAGACGCCTCTGGTTGAGCGACTGATCCACACCGCCGAAACCGGCTGTCTCCATATGGGCACCGAAATTGAAGGTGGCCACATCGGAGAGTCCGAGATTCACGTTGCCCTTGGCCGCCCAGCCGCCTTCGCTGTTGAAATCGGTGACTTTCAGTTCGTTGATCCACACCACACCGTCTTTCGTGACACTTGAGTTGTTGCGTATGCCCACGAGCATCACCCTTACGTCGCTCAGCGAGGGATTTCCTATCACGGCGATGCTGTTGCGCTCGTTCTCGGGGTCATAGCCGCGGAACACGGTACCGAACCCTACTCCGGGCTCCTGAGCATTTTTTGCACGGTTGCGCTCCTTCTTGAGGTTCACGAGTGTCTGGAGATCGAAGTTCATGTAGTTAGCGGCCGGCCACACTTTCTGGCGCTCGCTGTCTTCGTTGTATTTGCCGGGAGGGGTCAGCTCCAGCGGTATCTCATACTCATAGTAGTTGCTCTTTACGTCGCTTCCGAGGCGGATGAAGAGCGAGAGTTCGCCTGAACGGAGATTGGTTACGTCGTCGATGAGTTTCTCGGCGTGGATCCACATCTGCATACGCTTGTAGTTTCGCAGGTCGAGCATGGTGTTGCGGTAAACACCGCGCGCGTCGCCGGCACGGAGGCCTGTCACCTTCATGGATAGCGACTGCTCGTTGAGCTGGACTATCTGGCTCTGCCCGGGATCCGTGATACGGGTCACGCCGGGGGGCAGAACATAGTTCACCGGCTCGCGCGAAGCATTCTCCTCGATGTTGACCGTCGAGAGGTCGAGCTGACCCTCAGCCGGGGAATCGCCGCGGTTGTTGAGATTGAAATCGTAGGGGCGCCATTCGCCGCGCACGAGCTCGAGAGTGGCGAATCGCAGGTGAGTCACGGCCTTGAATCCCGTCATAAACATTCGGGCGAAGCGGATAGTGGAGAAGTCGCTGATATTTCCGACCACTTTCTCGGGAGCGCTCAGCGGAATCTTGAACTGATACCATACTACCTCGAGCGGTTCGCCGGATGCAGTAGGCACCATGGAGGTCTGCTTGTCGGTGATATAATTTTTGCCTACCTCGAGATCCTCGGGACGGATGGATACCTTATACTGGAAATAGCGCTCGTACTCGTTGAGGGTGTTGTCCTGGTTGATGTCCTCCACGTCGGGAAGGGAGCGCGACGACTGGTAGAGTGGGTCGGGTGCGTCGTCGGGCGACAGCGAGTTGCCCTCCACACCGTTATAGTGCTTGTAGCGCTCTATGATCGAGGCGCGGATTTCGTCGTAGTCGTAGCCGCGGTAGAAGTGGTAATTGTCGCCCGCGGGGTCGTTGAGCGCAGAGAACTGGTCGGCCTGCATCCGCTCTATGGCTGCCGGCGAGAGCTTGCGGCGCAATTCGTCGAGATAATTTTTGTAGGAGTCAAACACGAACTCGTCGGCGTTGGGCAGACCGTCGAGACCAACATCCTGGATCGTGCGTGCGCCCTGATTGTTGTCGAAGGCGTATGTGAGCGAGTTCTGCGACGACACGCGGCCCCACACGGTGTTCTGCAGGTAGCGGTTGTCGCCGTCGTAGGGTATGCCGTTCTCGTAGCTCTTCAGACCGTCCTTGAGAATATCCTCGGAGATTTCGCCGAAGTTCAGATAGAGGTCGCCGCCCTCGAGATTGTCGTTTTCCTTGTCGAGAAACGGGTCGAGCATCCAGAACTGCACATACTCTATGTTGCTCTGTTCGAAATTGGTGTTGTCCATCTTGCGCATGATGCCGCCCCAGCGTTTCTCGGGAGAGAGGAGGTTGCCCTGGTCATCGATGTTTGTGGCGTCGAGATTGTAGGGGCCGCGCTCGGTTGGATAAAACGAGAGGTTGAGGGTCTGGATGGTGTTCGACTCGCCGTAGGTAAGCTCACGGCCGGGGAAGATTTCGCGCGAGGTCACCTCGCGGACGTAGGGATTGCTGAGCTGCTTGAGGTCGCTTTTTATGTAGCCGGGGCAGAGCGATGAGTTGCGGGCGGTAAACATGCGGTCGATGAAGTACCACGACAGCAGCGCGCGGTTCTTGCCGTAGTCCACGTTGTTTGAAAGGGCCGCCTCGGGGAAAAGAGCGTCGGCCGACGGGTCGTAAGGAGTCGACGCCAGAAACCATGAATAGGGCGAGCGGAGGTCGATGCCGGTCTGTGTCGACTCGAAATCGTCGATATACGAGCTGCCCTTGTTGGAGCCGCTTTTCTGCTTGTGGGGCACGAGTTGCGCGAACTCTGCCTGAACCGAGAGTGTAGACGGCTGCGTGGCGTTGACCGTGGGAATCTTGTTGAGCAGATTGGTGAGCCACATGAAGCGGGTGTTGTACTGCATGTTGAGTCCCCACATAGTGTTGTTTATCACTTCATCGCCGATATTGACCTTCTCGGTGAGGGCTTTCTCGGAGAAATGAAGGACGGTGGCGCCTATGTTGAAGTCCTTGTTGAACTTATAGTTCAGGTCGAGTCCGAGGAGGGTTTTTCGCTGAGTGGAATAGAGCGACTGGTTCTCGAGCGTCACGCTTATGCTTTGCCCCGAATCTATGATGCTCTGGTTGGTTATGGTGACGATACCCATGGCGTAGTCCACGGTATAGTCGGAATTCTCCACGAGCTGCACGCCGCCGGCCATCACGACCACTGACCCGCGGGGCACGTTCATGGCGTTGAGCCTTATCTGGGAACCGTTTGACGCCTGATACTTACCGGTGAGCACAAATTTGTTTTTGTCGGCGAACTGCCGCGCCACAATCAGCGTTGAGTCGTAGAGTTCCTGATACACGTATTGCTTCGCAACCTCGGGGTTGCCGATTTTATCGGCAAGATGCCTGCCGAACGGCTCCACCACCGGAAAGATTATCTTGCCCGACGACGACAGGATTGTATAACCCTCTATGAAGTCGAAAAATCCATCGGGATTCGACGCCTCGTTAGAGTCGATGCGGTCAAGGTTCATAACCTGCAGAAGAGGTATGTTGGAGATTCCCGCCACGGGGAGATAGTTGATTTCCGTACCGGTGGTGTCGCTCAGATATTTGATGTTGAGGCGGAAATTGTTTTTCTGCACCTGATACGCACCGAGCGAGTAGACGTTTTTCATCATGAGCTTCCACATCGGGAGGCGCGGATTCACTGTGGTGCTCTTGAGCATCTTCACGTAGAGCGACTGGTCGGTCGTGGTGATGTCGGCCGAGAATTCGCCCACCTGATATACCTGACCGTTGTAGGTATACTCAAACGCAACACCTAAAACCTCGTCGGCATTCAGGGCGCTTTTCAGCGAAATATATCCGAGAGTGGAATTCAGGGTGTATTCGCTCGACGAGAGCAGGCGCGCCGACTCAACCTTCTCGAATCCCGTACCGCCCTCAATACCGTATGCGGCGAGCGGCTCGAGAGTCTGAGTCACGGTGTTGATGTTTCGTGCGCCGGGATAGTCGGTCTTTATTACGGAGAGCAGGTTGTTGGAAGCGTTTGCCGGATTGGGGAGCGATGCGTTGGACTGCCAGTAGTCGCTTGCGAGCACGCTGTTTTCGCCGAGATCCATGAAGGCCACGAGGTTACGGCTCTGGTTATAGTTTCCGCTCTTGTTAGTCACCCATACCTCCACGCGGGTAATATTGACCCCCGACGACACGAACGGCAGTTTCGAGGCAAAACGGTCGTAATTGTCGCGGAAGAAATGGGCGAGAAAAAAGTGGCGGTTCTGGTCGTAGTTGTCGGCCTGAATCGTGAAATCGGTGGTCTGTACTCCACCTTTGGTGTTTACGCTGCGCGACTCGGAATTCTGCTGCGACACGAGAGCCGTTGCCGTCAGCTTGCCGAACTGCAGCTGGGTTTTGATACCGAACAGAGCCGTACTTCCGCGTATGAGCGACGACCCGGTTGTCATCGACACGTTGCCGGCCTCGATGCTCTTCACTATATCGTCCTCCTTTCCCTCATAGGCGAGTTTCAGGTTCTTTGAGTCGAAATCGAAAGTGGCGTCTGTATTGTAGGTCATGTTGAACTTCATCCGGTCGCCTACACTTGCCTGGATGGTAGCCTGGATTTTCTGGTCGAAGTCGAAGTAGGTGTGGCGCCGTGAGTTGAGCGACAGCGCGGGGTTGTCGGTCTTGTTCGACTTCACACCCGTTGAGATCTGCACGGAACCCTGCGTCTTCAGCTGCACGCCGCCCGGGCCGAAGATTTTTTCGAGCGGCCCGAGAGCGAAGTTCATGTCGAGTATATTGAACGGCTGCTTGTCGGGGTTTGTAATGGCCTCGGCGTTGCGCTGCCGGTAATAGTTTTGCATCGACTCACGCAACTGCCAGTTGTTGTACTGTTCTTCAGAGAGGTAGAAGGGAGTAGTAATGTCCATGTCGCCTACCCGGGTACGCACTACGTAGAATCCGGTAACGGGGTCAAACTCCACCACGGTTTTAATGTTCGACGGCGTGGCGAGATCGGCTGCATATTCCGCTTCCATCAGATCCTCGTAACTTTGCGGAATCGTGGGACTTACCGGATACTGCATCATCATGGAATCGGCGTCGGCCACAAGGGGCGACACCGGCATCACCGGAGCCGGAGGTGTGAAGCCGGGAGTAACGTATTGAGCGGCGGCATAAAATGCGACTGAGGCGAGCACGCATAGCACACCCACCACAGCTGTTATTGTCGATATTTTATAGTTACTCGGAGTCAAGGTTTCAAGCTGTTAGCAGCACTCCCGCCCGACATCTCACATCATTGAAAGAGCCTTTTTAATAGCCGTCTCTACCTTGGTTTCAGGATCTGCCTCAAAGATTTTTTTGAGCACCTTCTGCGAGGCGGGACGCGGGAAGCCAAGCATCACCATGGCAGCAAGAGCCTCCTCCATAACGGAATTGTCGATAACAGGTTGTAATAATAACGTATCATCGGAAGCTTTTATTTTATCTTTGAGGTCAACAATTATGCGCTGGGCGGTCTTGGTTCCGATGCCTTTTACGCTCTTAAGCCGCGAATGGTCGCCCGATGCTATCACTGCCTCGAGTTCCGGAGCCGGAACTGACGACAGAATCATCCTCGCAGTATTTGCTCCCACGCCCGAAACTCCTATGAGCAGGCGAAAAAGCTCACGCTCCTGAGCCGTGAAGAAGCCATACAGCGCCCAGGCATCCTCGCGTATCACTTCATGAACAAGAAGTTTCACCTCGCCGCCCGCATTTTCAAGCGATGAAAAAGTTGTAAGGGAGATATTGAGCATATATCCCACCCCCCCGTTTTCCACCACCGCATAGGTGGGAGTAAGTTCCACCACGGTTCCTTTTATATATTCTATCATAGCATTCAATTACTGTTTCTTCCACAAAGTTACGCCATCTTTTCGGAAATTCAACAAAATGCCGTAATTTTGTGTTCCAATGCCCGAACCTATGGAACAAAAGAGAAAAATCGGTTACAATAGCGTGGCGGTCGGAATTTTTGTCCTGACGGCTTTCGTTCTATATTTTCTGTTTTCGTGGGTGACGCCCCCTATGCTCGACGACTTCATGTTTCTCAAGGATTATATGCTCCACAACGATGAGTCGCAGAAGCTTACCCTGAAAGGTTTTCTCGGTTTTTCGCAATTCATGCGCACAACCGACAACAGCCGTCTGATGAATCTACTTTGGCCCGTGTACGGAATCGCCGCACCGAAATTTGTGCTCTCTGCTCTTATCGGGGGAAGCATGGCTTTCACTCTTTATCTGATTGCAAAACTCTCGGCACCAGGCGGTAAAGTCTCGCCGTTTTGGTTCGTGTTTGTGTGGATTGCCACAATTATCGCTTTGCCGTGGCGCGGAAATATGATAACAGGTGTATTCGCTGAAAACTACATGGTTTCTTCAGCTTTCAATCTTCTGTTCATCTTCCTTTTGTGCCGGAAATATGGCAACGGCGGCAATATACGTCCACTGACAGCTGTATGTCTCGTGCTGCTTTCTGTTTTCACCGGAGCGCTCCACGAGGGATTTTCGGCACCGGTGCTTGTCGGCATAGGTATATGGTTCTGCATCAGGCGCTTCAAAGTTCCCGGCGTGTGGTGGATGATGACAGTCGCCTACGCTCTCGGCCTATTATGGCTCCTTACATCTCCGAGTATCTGGATAAACTTAAGTAATTCCGACGAAAACAGCATACATATTAATTTTGACATTAAATATATGCTGCCAATCCTCCTCCCTTCAATCGGACTTATCCTCACCTTGGCAGTTATTTGGGTAAAATCGAGCTATCATGCCATATTTCAGAAGATGCTTGCCGACCCGATTTTCATTATTATCTCTTTCGCATATATTGCCGAAATCATCCTCATGGCGCGACTTGGATTCAACTTCTCACGTACGGAATGGATTCTCAACATTTTTTGTATCTCACTACTCACATACATACTACAGCATTTACGCAGGAATTTTTCAACAACACATCGGTTAACATCTCATTCAATCACTTTTTTAGGGTTCTCCATCATCGTGGCTTTTTATATCAACGTAATCCACTGGCAGATCTATTTCAGTAATCAGCAGAAGGAAATGTTCTCCCAACTGAAAGATTCCACCCACGGTACTATGTATTATGATTATGACACGAGGTGTTCTAAGATCACACTCTTGCACCCTACTTACAATGTATGGTGGCAATGGCACAATCTGTATCAATTCAACAGATTCGCCCCCGCCGGAAAAACATTCGTTCCGGTAGCCAAGGCTCTTTCTGATTTGTCGATACCGTTCGACAGTCTACCGCCAGTATGCGGAAACGCCGGAATGCGCCAATATAAAGATGTTTTGCTTCATAGAGATATGGATGTTGCTCCTCTCTCAGACCGTAAATGGGATATTGAGCCAATAGCAAATGTCGCCAACCTCGACATTGTGAATGAAAACGGTGACGTATACGATTCAATGGAATCTCTTTTTCTGAGATTTATCGCGCCTACGGGCGAAAGAATGATTTACGTGCGCCCTCTGCACTACAAGGTAAAAGGCCCGTACAGCCGGGTCGATTTTTCTAACTGAATTTTGAATATGCAAGTAGTTTACGAAGATAATCATCTGATAATAGTCAACAAGGCGCCCGGTGAGATTGTGCAGGGCGACAAAACGGGCGACGAACCTCTTTCAGAAACGCTTAAACAGTGGCTGAAAGAGAAATATTCGAAACCGGGCAATGTTTTCATCGGCGTAGTCCACCGCCTCGACCGCCCCGTTGGGGGACTCGTCGTATTCGCCAAAACATCTAAAGCGCTTACAAGGCTGAACGACATGTTCCGCAACGGCGAGGTGCGCAAAACCTACTGGGCACTGACCCGCAATATGCCGCCAAAGCCGGAGGATCGCCTCGTGAATTATATAACCTCTACGGAGCGCAACAACAAGTCGTACGCTTCGCTTTCGCCCAAAAACGGAGCGAAAGAAGCCATACTCTCCTACCGTCTGCTCGGGTCGAGCGACAGATATAACCTGCTCGAAATCAATCTTGAAACGGGGCGGAAGCATCAGATCCGCGTTCAGCTTTCAGCCATCGGATGCCCCATTAAAGGAGACCTGAAATATGGCGACAAGCGGTCGAACCCCGACGGCTCTATTTCTCTCATCGCCCGTCGCATACAGTTTGTTCACCCTGTATCAGGCAAGGAAATCGACGTTACAGCACCGTTGCCCGACGATGCTCTTTGGCAGGCATTCAAAAACATAACAGACTGATTATGAAAAAAGAAGATTTAAAAATAGTATTTTTAGGCACTCCCGATTTTGCAGTGGAGAGCCTGCGAAGGATTGTTGACGGCGGCTACAACGTGGTCGGTGTCGTAACTATGCCGGACAAGCCGGCAGGCCGCGGCCACAAGCTGCTGCAGTCGCCCGTCAAGCAGTTCGCGCTCGAACGTGGTCTGCACCTCATGCAGCCCGTCAAACTCAAAGACCCCGAATTTGTGGAGGAGTTGCGCAGCCTCAACGCTGACCTTTTCGTAGTAATAGCTTTCCGCATGCTTCCCGAAGTTGTATGGACGATGCCCCGTCTCGGAACCTTCAACCTCCACGCCTCTCTCCTTCCGCGCTACCGGGGTGCCGCACCCATAAACTGGGCCGTGATAAACGGCGACACCGAAACAGGCGTCACAACTTTCTTCCTGAAACACGAAATCGACACCGGCGACATCATATCGCAGGTGAAAATCCCCATCTTACCATCCGACAACGTGGGCGACGTTCACGACAAACTGATGATGCTCGGCGCCGATCTTACTATCAGCACCATAGAAAGCATTCTCATCGGTACGCTTCACACCGTAGCACAGGACGAACTCATCGGTGACGCAGAGCCAACCCCGGCACCAAAAATCTTTAAGGAAACGTGCCGCATAGACTGGACCCGCGGTGCCTCTGAAATCCACAACCTCGTACGCGGTCTCTCTCCTTATCCTGCCGCCTGGTCCGTTCTGGAGAACGACGCCACGGAAATGGGTTCCGTTAAGATTTTCGAGACAGAAATTTCCGACCGCTCCGACCTTAAGCCCGGCGAAATAGAAACCGACGGCAACGCTATGACCGTAGGCTGCGGCGATAGAGCGATATCAGTCAAATCTCTGCAGTTGCAGGGAAAACGGAGAATGGACACTTCTGAGTTCCTCCGGGGCTGTCGATTGAGCAAACCGCGGTTCGTTTGAAACATTTCATACCCTCATTTGTTAATTAAGCCATATTTTTACCATCACCAAACCATATCTTCGTTGAGATAAATATTTACAATACTTCCATATTCCGTCATTAATTATCAAATAGTTACGATAAATATAAATTAAATTTATTTTAGATAACATATCAATGCGTCTAAATTCATATTGAAATTAGCGTAACTTTGCAATGTAAAATTTAATCAGCATGAGGAATTGCCTCAACGGGTTAAATTTCAAAGGTAATTAAGATTGGAGTTTTTATATTATAGGTTAGTATTAATGTTATCACGTGTAAGAACTACACAATTGTGAAGATAATCGTGTTTATGCCAAGTGTTAAACAAAAACAGAGAACCGCCTCGCGAGAAGCGGTTCTCCGTTTTTATGTCCGTTCTTACTATTATCTATCTCAAATATCCTCTTCGGTATATTGATGTGTGGTCAGATACTCAACCACGTTCCGGGGAATGAAGCTTTCGAGAGATTTCATATTTTCTGAATCAACGGTAAGATGATCGGCTGTAAGATACCGGAGCATCTCCGGCGTCACACCGCCTGTCAGAAATCCGATGTAAGAGAGGTAGCGCGCCAGCCGGGGCGATACCGTAGGGATGCGCTTGTGGTCTATTCTAACGGATAGAGCCTCGGCAAGGTCACTCACGAGCGGCGACTGCCCGTCGCTGAAGCTGTAGTCTCCTCCTCTGGCCTCCACGAGTCGAACCATTCGCGCTACGTCGAGAGCGTGAACCACACTCAGTCGCGATTCGTTTCCCTTTACATTATAATATGTGCCGCGCGAGATTCCGCACGCCATTTTCATAAGTATTCCCGTCATGCCGGTGCCCACAACGAGCGAAGGACGCAGAATACTGACAACCGATGCCGAATCTCTGAGACGCAACGGGTCAAACTCCGTGCCGGGCATGACAATAATTACCTTTCGGACTGCCTCTGCCCTCTCCGCGATAGCATCGTCGGCAGCACCTGCTATATGGACGAGCGTGTCTGTCTCAAACCCGGGCTGCGGCGCCCCGACGGCGTAAAGACTGTCGGGATATTCGGCAATGACATATTTCGCAAGAAATCCGTCATCGCCTGTAATCAGTAATTTATGTTTCTTTTCGATGGCTGTATGGGTGTTGGTTTATTACGCAAATTTACCCCTTTCCGGCGAATTCTGCAAATCAGAGTTTTACCGGTTACGCAAACAAAAGCGTCCGAAATCCCGTAACCGAGACTCCGGACACCTTCACTTATCTATAATCTGTTTATTCAACTTTCACTTTTGCACTTGCAAAAGCACTGAGCTGCAGTTTGTTGACGATTTCTTTAACAGCCATCGCCGCCTTTACGGGCACACCGGCCTCGTTGAGTTCAGGCGAGAATGCGGAAATCGAACCTACACTGGGAATCACGGTCATGAAACCGCCGCCGTAACTGCTGACTGCAGGAACTCCGGTCAGGATCATCCACGGACGGCCCATGTGGCGGGGTCCCTTGGCTGCTATCATAGCCACGAGTGTCTGAGAGAGAGCACCGTCGAAAACCACCTCTTTAGTTTCGGGGTTAACTCCGTCGGCGGCTATAGTGGCTCCCATGAGAGCAAGCTGCTCGGTCGTGGCAAGCATGGAGTGAATCCTCGTAAAGAGGTCAACGGAAATCTCTGCCGAATCATAAAGTTCGAAACCGTTCTCCGCAAGAAGATTTATAACTTTGTTGTCGGCATTATCTTTCGTACTCTTCTGATAAAGAGCATCGTCGAGAACCGGCGAGGTACCCATAAGTCCGGTCATGAGGTCTGACAAAATAGCCATCTTACCGTCTGAATCACCAACCGGCTCTACCAGACTCATGGCACGCACACCGTGGGCATGAAGATGAGCGGGGTGAGGTTTGGCCACTTTGTCGGCCTTGCAGCCGCACTTGCAGCATTTCATTCCCATCTGCTCCATTATGTCGTCGACCGGCATTTGCTGGAGGAGCTGAAGCGATATTGGCACGCGCTCTATACCGCCGCCGATTGCAAACCCCGACTGAGTATGACCGAGATCAAATTTACGGCCGTCGGTAAGGCGTACTGAAATACCGAATTCGCCGGCATTCATGTCGGCAACAAGCGGATCGGGCTGTCCGGCCGCATTATTTTTCTGCGCCTCATAGGCTTCTTCCACAACCTTTTTCAGGTCGTCGAACTTTATTATTCTGTCCATATATTTATATGTTAAAAAGTAGTACACGTCTTGTAACACGCTTCATACTTATAACCATGCAACCCGAAAAGGGTTGACGACCGGGTCTTCTAATTACGGTTTGTTATGATTTTATATGCTCATTTAAGCAAAGTATCCAAAGCCGGTTATAAATAACCCAAATTTTGCCCGACCTTAACATAATATCATTCTTCTATTAACATTTCAGTAGTCCCGTAACCGATAAAATAACTAAATTTGCCATTCCCATTTACAGTACTCTATACATATATAATATAATCATATCTCAGATACAATGAAAACTTCAATCATGAAAACTGCATTTGCAAGTATGCTTATGGCCATGCTCGGAATCATATTCATGAGCGCATGCTCAAGCGACTCGCCCGAAAACACCGGGGGCACATCCGGAAACGACGGAATCACCGTACCGGACAACATTCTCCGCGACGGCATTTCGTTCGGTCAGTCCGGCGGAAGCGCCAAGCCGTTCAACATCGGTTGCTCCGGCACCCCCTCCGTAACTGTATCCGCCGACTGGCTCACGGCTAAGATCGAAACCATTCCGTCGCTGAAGTCCGTATTCAGTGTTACAGTTGAGGCCATGGCCAACTCTCAGCCCGAGCAACGCGAAGCTACCTTTACCATCAGCTGCGGCTCCGACAAAGCCACCGTGACCGTAAGGCAGGAAGCCGCTCCCGCCGAGGAGAAACCCACACCCGCTCCCTTCGAAGTGGCCAAGACGCTCGGTCTGGGCTGGAACCTGGGCAACCAGATGGATGCATACGTAAACGGCGTGGCCGACGAGACATCCTGGGGCAACCCCAGAGCCACCCAGAAACTCTTCGATGCCATCGCTGCATCGGGCATAAAGACCGTGCGCATCCCCGTAACCTGGCTCGGCCAGTTCGGCGAAGCCCCCTCCTACACCATCAACAAAGCCTGGCTCGACCGCGTGGCGGAAATTGCCGGCTACGCTGAAAATGCAGGCATGAACGTGATAATCAACATCCACCACGATGGCGCCGACGGCGCTCACTGGCTCGACATAAAGAAAGCCGCCAACGACCCGAAAGTAAACGAAGCCACCAAAAAGCAGATTGCCGCCATCTGGACTCAGATCGCCGACCGATTCAAAAACAAAGGCGACTCCTATATCCTCGAGACATTCAACGAAATCCATGACGGCGGATGGGGCTGGGGCGACAACCGCAAAGACGGCGGCAAGCAGTACCGTACCCTCAACGAGTGGAATCAGACCGCCCTCGACGCCATCCGTGCCACCGGCGGCAACAACGCGACCCGCTACGTTGCCGTGCCCGGCTACGTCACCAACCCCGAGCTGACGATCGAGAACCTCGTCATGCCGTCCGACCCCGCAAACCACACCATCGTAGCCGTTCATTTCTACGATCCAAACGACTATACACTCGAAGCCAAGTTCAGCGAATGGGGCCACACCGGGAAAGACAAGGCCTCCTGGGGCGACGAAGACAACGTAAAGAACATCTTCGCCCGCCTCAAATCCAAATTCATCGACAAGGGCATACCCGTCTACATCGGCGAGATGGGCTCCGTGAACCGCGCCGACAACCGTGCGGGCCTTTTCCGCCAGTATTATATGGAATACGTGGCCAAAGCCGCTCACGACTGCGGACTTGCACCGATTATCTGGGACAACGGCGCCAATAGTGCCGGAAAAGAATGTTCCGGACTGTTCAACCGCGCCACCGGCGAATTCTATGGCGACGGCGGAACCGTAATCTCCCGCATGGTCAAGGCCGTAAGTTCCGACGATGCATCCTACACTCTCGAGAGCGTCTACAATTCCGCACCAAAATGAGCCACTCTGACAAAAAGCAAAACTAAAGGCAATAAAACTGCCAAAAGATTACTTTTTACCAACTAATCGCGATAAAATGATTGCTGTTTCAAAAATAATGCTTACCTTTGCATCGCAAAAGCAAAGGAAGCTATAAAAGCATGGCTTTCACACGGTACTCAGCAAGAATTTTTCACACAGTCATAAGCAAATGAAAGCAACAGAAGTGATTTCCGACCTGAAAAGGCGGTTTCCCAATGAACCTGAATACATTCAGGCAGTAGAAGAAGTTGTAAGCACTATCGAGGACGCCTACAACGAACACCCCGAATTCGAACGCTACAACCTCATAGAACGCCTCTGCATTCCCGACCGCGTCTACATGTTCCGCGTTTCGTGGGTCGACGACAAAGGCATCGTGCGCAACAACATGGGCTACCGCGTTCAGCACAACAACGCCATCGGCCCCTACAAGGGCGGTGTCCGCTTCCACTCGTCGGTAAACCTCTCCATCCTCAAGTTCCTCGCTTTCGAGCAGACCTTCAAAAACTCCCTCACCACCCTCGCTATGGGCGGCGCAAAAGGCGGCAGCGACTTCTCGCCCCGCGGAAAGAGCGACATGGAGGTGATGCGCTTCTGCCAGGCTTTCATGACCGAACTCTGGCGCCATATCGGCCCCGATACCGACGTCCCCGCAGGCGACATCGGTGTGGGCGGACGTGAAGTCGGCTACATGTATGGCATGTACAAGAAAATGGCTCTCGAATTCACCGGCACCTTCACCGGCAAAGGCCTCGAGTTCGGCGGCTCGAAAATCCGCCCCGAGGCTACCGGCTACGGCAACGTATACTTCCTCCTCGAAATGCTCAAGACACGCGGCATTGAACTCAAAGGCAAGAAAGTTGCCATCTCCGGCTCCGGCAACGTGGCCACCTACACCGCCAAGAAGCTCCTCGAACTCGGCGCGAAAGTTGTGTCGATGAGCGACAGCGACGGCTCAATCTACGTCCCCGAAGGCATCTCGCAGGAGCAGCTCGACTACATCTTCAAGCTGAAAAACATCTACCGCGGCCGAATCCGTGAATTCGCCGAAGAATACGGATGCCAGTACTTCGAAGGCGAGCGCCCATGGCACCACGCTGTCTGCGACATCGCAATGCCCTCCGCTACTCAGAATGAAATCGACGGCGACGACGCCCGCGCCCTCATTGCCAACGGCTGTATCGCTGTCAGCGAAGGCGCCAACATGCCCTCCACTCCCGAAGCTATCCGCGAATTCCAGAAAGCCCGCATTCTCTACGCTCCAGGCAAGGCTGCAAACGCAGGCGGCGTTTCGGTTTCCGGTCTCGAAATGGCCCAGAACTCCCAGAAACTCAGCTGGACTGCCGAAGAGGTCGACAACAAGCTCCGCCAGATCATGAAGGACATCCACGAGCAGTGCGTAAAGTACGGCAAGGAGAGCGACGGCTACATCGACTACGTGAAGGGCGCCAACACCGCCGGCTTCATGAAGGTGGCAAAAGCCATGATGGCCCAGGGTATTCTCTGATCGTAAATTCAGACACGAATAAAATGCCGGCATCGGTTTACGCTGATGCCGGCATATTTTTTGTGTTCAGAGAATATGCCAGCGTGGGGTCGAGGCGAGAGTGAGAATGCTCACGGTAACTCCCGAAACGCTCTCCTCTATGCTCGAGATACACGCCTCGAGCGTGGCTCCGGTCGTGATTACGTCGTCGACTATCAGAACGTGCTTTCCCGCAAGTTCCTCCGGATTCTTCACCCCGTAGATGCCCTCCGTGTTAGCAAGTCGCCCGGCAGCGTCGCGGTGTGTCTGGGTGGAATGCGGACGCAATGCCGTGAGATTGTCGGCCACGGGTATACAGGTTGCTTCGGAAACACCTTTGGCTATCTCCTCGGCCTGGTTGAAACCGCGTATCCACTTTTTCACGCAGAACATCGGCACCGGCAGAATCACGTCGATTCCATCGAAAAAATCAGTAGCCAGAAGTTCAGCCGCGAACTTGCGGGCAAGCCACGCCACTATCGACGGCCTCCCCCGGTATTTCGCATTCACAATCAGGCCTGCATACGGACTGCTGCGGTCGTAAACAAACATCGACACCGCACGGCCTATCCGTCCGGCGCGGGAAAAACGCATGGTTATGGGATTCCGTGCCGAATCGGCCACAACCGTCCTCGGCATGTCAGCAAGACAGAAAAGGCATATGTGCCTCTCCCCCTTTACGAGCGCCTTGCCGCAGACCTCGCACACCTCCGGACAAATCATCCCGATGAGGCCGAGCGCCCATTCTCTCGCGGCTGATATCGCACTACTCACACTCATCATCGCCGCGACCGAGCTTGCGGATTATCTTCATTATGAGATCCGGCTCAAACCCCCGGCTCACGCCGAAATTCAGCAACTTCGTGCGCCCTTCGCGCGTGGCAGCCGCATCGCCGATGCTTTCGGCTCTCGCCTTTATCAGCCGGCGCGCCATAGCGGCGTATTCCCGCGGATCTATGTCTGCGAGCGCCTCCTGAGCCACAGCCCTGTCTATCCGTTTTGCTTGCAGTCCGATGGCAATCTTTCGTCGCCCCCAGCCGCTGAACGTGAACTTGTCGTAGCAATACGCATGCGCAAATCGCTCGTCGTCTACGAACCGGGCCTCAATAAGCTCGCTGAGTATCATCTCCGAATCAGACTGCGATATTTTCCACTTTACGAGTTTTACCCTGAGGTCGGCGCAGCATTGCTCCGATTTCGCGCAGAGCGTCTGCAGCCGCTGCAGGGCTTTTTCAGGGGTAATTGCTGTAGGTTTTGAATTTTTCATTTTTCGCGAAGTGTTGAGGAAAGAAATCTTTTGCGGCCCTGCATGTCGGGCAGCACGGTTACATCATCCCAGCGGCGCGACACCTCCATATCGTGCTTGAGGCCGTCGGCCGTCAGCGGATTGAGTTCGAAATACAGCCGTCCGCCCTCTGCGAGAGCGGCCCCGGCATACGCCGCTATGGCACGGTAGAACCGGATGGGATCACTGTCGGGCACGAAAAGCGCCCGTTCCGGCTCATGGTCGAGCACGTTGGCATCCATCGCCCCCTTTTCCTTCTCCATGATATAGGGCGGATTCGACACTATTATGTCGTATTCGGGCTCCTCCGGAGGTGCCAGGGTCAGCACGTCCTCATGCAGAAACGTTATGTCGGCGCCGAGGTCGGCGGCATTTTCCATCGCCACCTTCAGCGCCGGCAGCGAAATGTCGGCCGCCGTTACTTTCGGAAAATCGAGCCACCGCGCCAGCGCGATGGCAATGCAGCCGCTGCCGGTACCCAGGTCGAGCACCCTCAGATCGCGGCGCCCGCGTGCGTCGGAGATTATAAGGTCGGTCAGTTCGGCCGTTTCCGGCCGCGGAATCAGCACGTCGGGAGTCACTTTCAGCGTCATGCCGTGCCAGTAGGTGTTGCCGAAAACGTACTGCACCGGCTCTCCGGCGGCCACACGGCTCACCGCTCCGCGTATCCTGCCGCACGCAAACTGGCTCAGCTCCTCGTCGCGCCTCATGAGAATATCGACCTGAGAGTACCCCTTCATCTGCTCCATGATCACGCGCACTATCCACTGCGCCTCGCGCTGCCCGTAGCGCGGCGTGAGCGCCGATACCGATTCGGTCATTATATCATTGAGAGTCATTGTCGAGAACAAATTATGCCCGCAGGCGTTATTAATGTATCATCACAAAACCACCACCGTTATGAGCAAAGATAAAAAATCCCGCGTCAACACCTGGCTTCTTGTCGGAGTCATCGTACTTATAGTGCTCCTCCTCGTCTGGCTTACAATCGCTGACTTTTTCGGCGACACCGACGTTGCCGCCTTCGTCGCGCCCCTGATGTAATCCTCATGCAAAAATAGTGAAAAACGCTTGAATAAAACACTTGCATAATCAAATGATTTTCACTAACTTTGCGGTCGATTTAACCCAACCGGGCTCAGAAAAGCGGCGGCATTATGCCTCCCGCCCGACGGAATAACCTGTAAACCAAATATTTAACAGATGTACGCTATCGTAGAAATTCAAGGACAGCAGTTCAAGGCAGAGCCTGAAAAGTTCTTGTATGTACACTATCTCGGCGATGCTACCAAAGAAGGCGACAAGGTTGAATTCGACCGCGTTCTCCTCGCTCAGTCCGACGATGCAGTAAAGGTTGGCGCTCCCACAGTTGAAGGCGCAAAAGTTGTATGTGAGGTCCTGACTCCCCTCGTTAAGGGCGACAAAGTGATCGTTTTCAAGAAGAAACGCCGCAAAGGCTATCGTCGCAAAAACGGCCACCGTCAGTATTTCACCAAAGTGTTAATTAAAGAAGTTGTTGCTTAACCCCTAAAATCGTAACGAAAAATGGCACATAAAAAAGGTGTAGGTAGTTCTAAGAACGGCCGCGAGTCAGAAAGCAAACGTCTCGGCGTTAAGATTTTCGGTGGTCAGCACTGCAAGGCTGGCAACATTATCAAGCGTCAGCGTGGCACCGTCCACCATCCCGGCAACAACGTCGGCATGGGTAAGGATCACACCCTCTTCGCTCTCATCGACGGCGTCGTTGTCTTCACCGAAGGCAAGGAAGGACGTAAATTCATCAACGTTACTCCCGCCGAAGCTTAAACTTCCCCCATTTAACCACAAAATTTGACATTTCCACAATTTGACCACGGCGGTCTCTGTTTCCCAGAGACCGCCTTTTTTAGCGTTATACAAACATCTGAATATACAGCATGCACATCACTCCGGCCACGAGAGCATACGTGGCATGCTTCTCAAATCCGTGGCTATGAGTCTCGGGAATCATCTCGTCGCTTATCACGTAGAGCATCGCACCCCCCGCGAGCGCGGTCAGTCCCGGCAGAAGCGAAGCCGAAATGTCGCCGAGAAAATAACCTGCCATAACGCCTGCAATTTCAAGCGCCGCTACAGCCAGCGATACTCCCACAACCTTCCGGAATCCTACGCCGATCATTATCAGAGGGGTAACCACAACCATCCCCTCGGGTATGTTCTGAATCGCAATCGTTATAGCCACCGTATAGGCATTCGTCAGATTATCACCCTCGAAAACCACACCCGTGGCCAGACCTTCCGGAAACTTATGGATGGCAATCGCCATTACAAAAAGCAGTACCCTGTTTATCGACTTTACAGATTTGGAATGAACCTCCTCGTGAACCGTCTCGTCGATACCGGCTATATGATGAAGATGCGGTGTGATCTTGTCCAGTACAGCCACGAGTGCCACACCTAAGGCCACACCCGCTACCGGTTGCCACCACCCCTCGCGTCCCGCCGATTCAACGGCCGGAACTATAAGGCACACCAGCGATGCCGTCAGCATCATGCCGGCGCAGAACCCCAGAAATATATCGTTCCACTTATGCGGAATACGTCGGAAAACCATACCTGCCGCCGAACCGGCAAGTGAGGCCAGTCCGAGTCCACAGGCACATATAAGAAGTTGATTGAATGCTGTCATTATTTTAATAGTAAAGGGTTTGAATTGGCTTTTCCGGAATAATTACGCCGGATTATGCCATTTTTATGGTCAAAAGTAATAAAATTTCAAACTTGTTCGCTATTTTTGCACTCGAAAAAATTTATTTTAAGTAAATGTTCAGATTAAATGCATATCAGAAACACCGTAATGGCAAGCTATGATAAGCAACATACTACTCGGACATCAGCTGAAAATATTATTGCTTTAATTTGAATATCTACTTAAGAGTTACTTAACTAATTTATTACTCTATGAAATCTATCAGAATTGTTCTCCTCACCGTCGTTATGATGATTGGTTCTGCCATGGCCTCAACCGCAAGCGCCCAACTCCGTTTCGGCCTTAAGGCCGGTCTCAATGTCAGCTCCCTCCACTTCAACGAATCCACCTTCGACTCCGACAATCAGACCGGCTTCACTGGGGGTGCCATGCTCGAGTTCACTGTACCCGTAATTGGTCTCGGCGCCGACCTGTCAGCCATGTACGTCCGCCGCAACGCCCGCTTTATGGAAGACAACGAGATTACCAAAGACAAACGCGACTACTTCGAAATCCCCCTCAACCTCAAGTGGAAAATCGGTGTCCCTGTCATCAGCAAAATCGTAACGCCTTTCGTCACCACAGGTCCCTCCGTTGCCTTCCTTACAAGCGGTAAGAAAAAAGACGGCTACGAAAACCGCTCATGCGACTGGGCCTGGAATGTTGGTTTCGGACTGCAGTTCGTCAACAAAATACAGCTCCACGCAAGCTACGGATTCGGCATGACCAAGGCAGTGAAAGGACTCGCCGACACCGACGCTGCTCACATCGACGGCAAAAACCGCTACTGGACCATCACCGCCGCATACCTTTTCTGATTTCCCTGCTCCCTCAGGCTCCATGCACCCACGGACGAGCAACAGTCCCGTTACAGGTTCTTGAAAGCCGTCCGAAAAATAGCCTGTTGGTAAACAACATACCCCCAATCCCGACGCCCGCCGAGTATTCATTTCCGCAAAAGGAAAATGGATTTTACCCGGTGGGCGTCGGGATGTATTGATTGCATCCTACTCCCCTCTCCCGACCGCCATAACACTCATACATTATTAATTACCAATTTATTCACCTGTCCCCCCATAACCCCCTCTCCTGTTCTCTCACCTCCTGTCCTACTGTTCTCCTGTCCCCAATTTTTTCACCCCGATTTGAAAAAAGCGACATTATCGCAATGGTCTCCGCCCGTTCCCGTATTATCTTTGCGGAAAATTAATCTTATCCTACTATGAAAGAACCCACAATTTACCAGGAAGCCAAGGCAAAGACCGCGCCTTGCAAGATTTCCCACCAGGCATTCCACCTCTACGTAGGCCTCGTCGTGGCGCGCCTCCAGGAAGCGCCCGGACTGTTCAAATATTACGGTGAGATAATGACCG
>UROS01000003.1 GCA_900549445.1 uncultured Porphyromonadaceae bacterium
AGCTCATATCAGTAGTGGCAAAGGCAGCCTAAATCTTCAGATTTTGTGTATAAAAATAGAGACTGCCTAACTTTGGTTGTTAGACAGCCTCTCTTTTTATTGGATTACAATCTTCAGAAGCACCACTCGAAAGAATCTCTCAGGTAGCGGCTTTTCTGTAAAAATCATATAACTTTGCAGATATTTTTCATACAGCGAAGATTATGCACAGATTATCAATAGCAGGAGCGGCGCTGGCGATTGCAGCCGGAGCTGCCGGAGTAGAACTCCCTTTCAGCGTTGAGGCCCCGTCGTGGACGGAATATGCGGCAGCCGCCGAGGCGCCAGACAAGCCGGCCCTGCTTCTCCAGTCGCCGTCGGCGCAAGCTCAGGTGGCTATTTACGACGAGAGCACAACGATAAATCCCGACGGCACCGTCACCGACGGACTGCGCTGGGCGGCGGCAAGCGCCTCCGACCACGCCGCGAAGGCTCTCCTGACCGGTTTCGCACCGGTGGCTGAAAAGCAGGACGGCTGGCTCCGGCTGGCAGGCGCGGGGCCGCAAGGCAGCGACGCATGGGTCGACGCCTCAACGGTTGCCACGGATAAAATCACCCCTCTGGGCGAATATGACCGCGTGGTGGTGATGGACAGCGACGACGGAACCTATGGAATTTATGGAGACTACGATGAAATGGACGACGCCGTAACATTCTACGTAGGCCGTTTCTCCGGCGGTTTCCTCGTGTGTCCCTACGTTCTGCAGATTGGTGCGATAGACCGCACCGGGACCTCTCCCGCCGATGCCGGACTTATGGAAGACGAGGGTATGCTCTCGCTCGTGCTAACCCCCTCGATGACGGCCGACGACGAAGGGCCGCTCATGACGGTGTTTTCCGACGACCTCCTCAACGACATAATCGACGCCGCAGAATCCGCGCCGCGTACGGAAATTCTCTACGGCGACGCCAAAGGCGAACTGATTCCGTTATACTGATGGCCCTACACAATGAACTCGGAGCGTGGGGTGAGAAAGTTGCCCGAGAATATCTCCTGTGCCACGGCTATGCCATAGGAGGAGAGAACACCCGCATAGGGAACTACGAAATCGACTTCATCGCCGAAAAAGACGGAATGATAGTGTTTGTGGAGGTGAAGACGCGCTCAACTCATTTCGCCGACCCGCTTGAGGCGGTCGACTCGCGCAAGCAGGCGCGCCTGGTGAGAGCCGCCGACGAGTATATCCGCGCTATGAACATAAAGCTGGAGCCCCGGTTCGACGTTATAACCGTAATAGGTTCACCCGAGCACTTTGAAATCGAGCATTTCCCGGATGCATTTTTCCCTCCGCTCACCAACCGCTGAAAAATATTTTTCTGACAGCTATTGCAAATCATTTTCTCTTTTCTTACATTTGCGTAGCGAAAAAAAGAAAGATCGCTTTAAACAATAGTAATTATCAATCAACCAATTATGAAGAAGAAATTTATTTGCACCGTATGCGGTTATGTTCATGAAGGCGACAGCGCTCCTGAAAAGTGCCCCCTCTGCAAGGCTCCCGCAAGCGCATTCAAGGAAATGGACGACACTGCTGCTCTGGAATTTGTGACAGAACACGAAATCGGTGTTGCAAAAGATACTGACGACCAGATGAAGGCCGACCTCCGCGCTCATTTTGAAGGAGAATGCAGCGAAGTGGGAATGTATCTCGCCATGTCGCGCCAGGCAGACCGCGAAGGCTATCCCGAAATCGCCGAGGCTTTCAAGCGCTACGCAATCGAAGAGGCAGAACACGCATCCAAATTCGCCGAACTGCTCGGCGAATGCGTATGGTCCACACGCGAGAACCTCGAGAAACGCATGGCAGCCGAAGCCGGTGCTAATGCCGACAAGATGCGCATTGCCCGCCGTGCCAAAGAGCTGAATCTCGACGCCATCCACGACACCGTTCACGAAATGGCAAAAGATGAAGCACGCCACGGCCGCGGTTTCGAAGGTCTTTACAACCGCTACTTCAAGAAGTAAGCACCTTCACCTCCGCGGCGTCACGCCAAAGAAATCATCCGGATCCGGTCGCAAAGACCTGATCCGGATTTTTGTTTAGGGAATTTTTGCTGTAACCTGCTTTTAAATGAGTGGTTTTTTGCGTAACTTCGCGGAAGAAAACCTATAACCGGAAAATGACAAAGAAACCCCTGATAGGAAATACGCTCGAACAACTGCGCGGAATAGCCGCCGAAGCCGGTCTAAGACCGTTTGCCGCAAAGCAGATAGCGCGGTGGCTCTACACGGCCCGCGTCAGCGACATCGACGCCATGACCGACCTCTCAAAGTCAGCCCGCGAGTGGCTTGACGAGCACTATTGTATAGGGCTCGAAGCGCCTAAAGCTCAGGTTCGGTCGAAAGACGGTACGGTAAAATATCTCTTCTCGGGATGCGGGGGCAGAGACGTGGAGAGCGTCTATATTCCCGACCGCGAAAGAGCCACGCTGTGCGTGTCGTCTCAGGCGGGGTGCCGCATGAACTGTTCGTTCTGCATGACGGGGCGTCAGGGATTCCACGGCAACCTTACAGCCGCTCAGATAATCAACCAGATACTCTCCGTGGCCGACAGCGAAAAGCTTACCAACGTAGTATTCATGGGTATGGGCGAGCCGATGGACAACGTCGATGAGGTTCTACGGGCCATCGAGATCCTTACTGCCCCATGGGGATTCGGATGGAGTCCTAAGCGCATCACCGTTTCGTCGATAGGCAAGCTCGACACCCTCAGGCGCCTGCTCGACGAGACCAAAGTCCATGTGGCCATCAGCATCCACTCCCCCTACCCTTCCGAGCGCGCCTCGCTTATGCCTGTGGAAAAGGCGTATAGTGCGGTGAAAGTGATGGATTTCTTGCGCGGTTACGATTTTTCACACCAGCGGCGCCTCTCGGCAGAATATATAATGTGGAAAGGACTCAACGATGACCTCCGCCACGCCGACGCACTCGCACGGCTGCTGAAAGGTCTCGACTGCCGCGTGAACCTTATCCGCTTCCACGCCATTCCCGGTTTTGCCTATACCACGGCCGACAGCCCCACGATGGAAGCTTTCCGAGACCGGCTCAACAGCCACGGCGTCACCGCCACCATCCGCACCTCGCGCGGCGAGGATATCGAAGCGGCCTGCGGAATGCTTTCCGGCGAAAAATCGGAAGAATAAAAGAAAAACGAGAAGATGTTGTCGCAACGTCCTCTCGCTTAGAATAATAAACCAATCATTATCACATTTCTTGCAATGGAAAAAGTAATTTTGCTATGTACTATTAAAACGCAGGAGGGTGAAAATGGTTCATGGTAATCGTAAAAATCTTTAGCTCAGTCCGAGTTTAACGCTATTTAACGCGACCGTGCATCTTAATTGCCCAACTCGGGCATTATCTTTGCATTGTAAACATAACGAAAACAAATTCTAAACAGCATACACAAATGGAAAAGAAAAAACCGGCCGGAAAAAAGGAACAGGATCCGGCACAGTCTAAACTCAATGCCCTTACCCAGGCAATGAATCAGATTGAGAAAAACTTCGGTCGCGGAGCCATAATGAAACTTGGCGACAACGTGGTGGAGGATGTAGAAGTGATTCCATCCGGCTCCATCGGGCTGAACTACGCGCTCGGCGTAGGAGGCTATCCCCGCGGCAGAATAGTTGAAATTTTCGGGCCTGAATCGTCGGGAAAGACCACTCTGGCAATCCACGCCATAGCAGAGGCGCAGAAAGCAGGCGGTATTGCGGCAATAATCGACGCCGAGCACGCATTCGACCGCTTCTATGCCGAAAAACTCGGTGTTGACGTCAACAATCTTCTCATGGCACAGCCAGACAACGGCGAACAGGCGCTCGAAATTGCCGAACAGCTCATCCGCTCGTCGGCTATCGACATTCTGGTCATCGACTCCGTTGCGGCGCTCACCCCCAAGAGCGAAATCGACGGCACTATGGGCGACAAAAACGTGGGACTTCAGGCTCGCCTCATGTCGCAGGCCATGCGCAAACTTACAGGCGCCATTTCCCGTACCAACACCTGCTGCATCTTCATCAATCAGCTGCGCGAGAAAATCGGCGGCTCGATGTTCGGCCCCACCGAGACAACCACCGGCGGCAACGCACTTAAGTTCTACGCATCCGTGCGCATCGACATCCGCCCCAGCACCCAGATAAAGGACGGCGACAACGTGCTCGGCCGCCTCACCAAAGTGAAAGTGGTGAAAAACAAGGTAGCGCCCCCCTTCAAGCGTGCGGAATTCGACGTGATGTTCGGCGAAGGCGTTTCGCGCACCGGTGAGATAATCGACCTCGGAGTGAACCTCGGAATCATCGCCAAGAGCGGCTCATGGTTCAGCTACAACGGATCAAAAATCGCTCAGGGTCGCGACGCCGCCAAGCGCATGCTCGCCGACAATCCGGAACTGGCCGAAGAACTTGAAGCAAAGATAATGGAAGCGCTGAATTCCGGTGTCCAGGATAAAGCGCCCAAGAAGGCAGCTTCGAAAGCAGCTCCCGCGGCTTCTTCCGATGAAACGGAAATCAACGACGGGCCCGACGGCGAGATAGATTTCGACGACGATCTTCCCGACGACTTCTCTATCGAAGAAGATATCTGACAGTTTTCATAGTATAAAGACAAAGCGGTGCCATTGTCCCGTCTCCGGGAGCGACGGCGCCGCTTTTATTTTCGGGCACAAAAAAGAGGCTTCAACGCCTCTTCATAAATGTTAAAACTTTGATTTTCGATTAAAAATCCGGAATCCGGACTGAGGTGAAAACGATAAGCAATTCTGCAATCAGAATCTGTTAGTGCTTTCGGTTTCGTGAACATAGATTCTCGCGCTGGCTTCACAATACCATTTCGCGGCTTTTTTGATGAAATTAAGCATAACTCAAAAATTTTAGTTACCTAAAAAACTCATTGAAGTTTTCTTATCTTACTTCCTTATAACGCCGCAAAGATACAAAATGTTTTTAAATTATGCTATATAACATATTTTTTAATCGCATTTTTTACTGCAAATGGCTCAGGTAAAATTCGACTTTTTAGTGAACACGCTGAAAATCAACGGCTGTTTCTTCTTTTTATAAGCCGGCGTGCCACGCTGTAGGCAAGCATCTCGCTTCGGAAAGCCTCTCGCGCTATAGCACGCCCGCTCTCTCCCTCGAGAATGCCGCCTTTCAGAAAGTAGGTTTTCATAAATGCACGCAGGCCGTGAAGCAGCGGCGAGCCGGGAGCTATGGAGTCGTTGCCGGCCGCAAGCACGCGGGCACGTATGGCGGCATGGTTGTTACTTACAGCACGGAACATCTCGCCGGTATCGCAACGGTAATGGAGTATATCGCCGTCGAGACGCTGCGGGCGCACGGAGTCGCGGAAAATCACACGCTCGCCCACATCGTGGAGATTCCAGTTGGCATAACGCTTGTCAAAAAGCCGGATCTGCATGTCGGGATACCATCCGCAACGCCTTACGGGTACCCCGCAGTAGAAATTGAGCCTCGACATACAGTAGACCCTGTGATTTTCCAACCCATTCTCTTTCAGAGCTATTATGGAGTTCCGGAGGGCCGGCGACAGCACTTCGTCGGCGTCGAGCGACAACACGTAAGGATATGAAGCGAGCGAGGTGGCATACTGGCGCTGGGCGCCGTAGCCGTCGAGATGGCGCCGCGAAATCTTGCAGCCATAACGGCGGCAGATATCGAGCGTGGAGTCTGTCGACATTGAATCGACAACGATAATCTCGTCGGCTACTCCTGAGAGAGAATCGAGGCAGGCGGCAATACGCTTTTCCTCGTTGAAAACAAGTATTGTAGCTGAAATTTTGGTCATGGCTTTTCAGTTAGCATTGAGAGCATTTCGCCGGCGGTAAGCCCGGTGAGCGGATGACGCCAGACGGGATCGAGCTGCTGCAGCGGTTCAAGCACAAAAGGGCGCCGCGCCATACGCGGATGGGGAAGAGTGAGCCCGGGAGCGGAGACCACGAGATTGCCGAGAAATATGAGGTCTATGTCGATGCGGCGGTCGGCATAGTTTCCGGCGGCGTCACGGTGGGGCGACGGGTCTATTTCCCGCTCAATCTCCCGCAGGAGAGAGAGCAGAGGACACGGAGCAAGTTCAGTGTCGGCCATCAGCCCCACGTTGAGGAACCTGTTTGCCGAATCATAGCCCCACGGTTCCGATTCGACGACGTCAGAAACCGCAGCACTACACCCGAGCCTCTCCGCAATCATCGCCACGGCACGGGCGAGCGCGGCGCGGCGGTCGCCGAGATTCGACCCTATGTTGACATAAGCTTTCACTTTCGGAAAAACAGACCCCGCTGCTCCGCGGATGGCAGGAGAAGCGGGGTTCTATAAAGGATTTACATAAAATCAGAGTGACTTCTTGACTTCTACTTCCTCGAACGCCTCAATGAGGTCGTGCTCGTGGATGTCGTTGTATCCGGCAATGCTGAGACCGCAGTCGTAGCCTGAGGTTACCTCCTTGACGTCGTCCTTCAGACGCTTGAGCGAGCCGAGTTCGCCGGTGTATTTCACTATGCCGTCGCGGATAAGGCGCACCTTCGAGCCGCGCTTGATCTTGCCTTCGCGCACGAGTGCGCCTGCAATAGTTCCGACCTTCGAGATGTGGAATGTCTGGAGAACTTCGGCTGTGCCGGTAACTTCCTCCTTGATTTCGGGAGCAAGCATACCCTCCATGGCATCCTTGACCTCCTCGATGGCCTGATAGATGACCGAATAGAGGCGGATTTCAACGCCTTCGCGCTCGGCCTCGCGACGGGCGGCGAGCGACGGGCGAACCTGGAAGCCGATTATGATGGCGTCGGAAGCCGCGGCGAGCGTCACGTCGCTTTCCGAAATCTCACCCACGGCCTTGTGGAGTACGTTCACCTGGATTTCCTCCGTAGAGAGCTTTATGAGCGAATCGCTGAGAGCCTCGATCGAACCGTCCACGTCGCCTTTCACGATTATGTTGAGTTCCTGGAAGTTGCCTATCGCACGGCGGCGGCCTATATCGTCGAGTGTGAGGATCTTCTTGGTTCTCAGACCGAGTTCACGCTGCAGCTGTTCGCGTTTGTTGGCAATTTCGCGGGCCTCCTGCTCGGTGTCCATCACGTTGAAAGTGTCGCCGGCCGCGGGAGCGCCGTTCAGACCGAGTATCAGCGCCGGAGCAGCGGGGCCGGCCTCGGTGATGCGCTGGTTGCGCTCATTGAACATAGCCTTGATCTTTCCGAAATGGGTTCCGGCGAGGATGGTGTCGCCCACGCGGAGAGTACCGTTCTGAACGAGCACGGTAGCCACGTAGCCTCGGCCTTTGTCGAGCGACGATTCTATGATCGAGCCGGTGGCCTTTCGGTTGGGGTTGGCCTTAAGGTCGAGCATCTCGGCTTCGAGAAGAACTTTTTCCATAAGTTCCTCAACGCCTATGCCTTTCTTGGCCGAAATATCCTGACTCTGATATTTGCCTCCCCAGTCCTCCACGAGGTAATTCATTCCGGCGAGTTCCTCCTTGATTTTGTCGGGATTCGCGTGGGGCTTGTCTATCTTGTTGATCGCAAACACGATGGGCACACCTGCGGCCGAAGCGTGATTGATGGCCTCAATGGTCTGGGGCATGACGTTGTCGTCGGCAGCCACTATGATGATACAGAGGTCTGTAACCTTCGCTCCGCGGGCACGCATGGCAGTGAAAGCCTCATGACCGGGGGTATCGAGGAAAGTGATGCGCCGGCCGTCGGAGAGCTTCACGTTGTAAGCGCCGATGTGCTGCGTGATGCCGCCCGCCTCGCCGGCAATCACGTTGGCATTGCGGATATAGTCGAGCAGCGAGGTCTTTCCGTGATCCACGTGGCCCATCACCGTCACGATAGGCGGACGGTTTACGAGTTCGTCCTCGGAGTCCTCATCCTGATGGATGGCCTCGACCACCTCGGCGGAAACGTATTCGGTGCGGAAACCGAATTCATCGGCCACAATATTGATTGTCTCTGCGTCGAGGCGCTGGTTGATCGAAACCATAACGCCGAGATTCATACAGGTGGCAATGACGTTGTTGACCGGAACGTTCATCATCGACGCAAGGTCGTTGGCGGTAACGAACTCCGTCAGCTTCAGCACCTTGCTCTCGGCGGCCTCCTGTGCGGCGGCCTCCTGCTGATGGCTCTGGAAGGCCTCGCGCTTCTCCTTGCGCCACTTTGCGCCTTTCTTCTGGCCTTTTTCCTTGCTGGTCAAGCGTGCGAGGGTCTCGCGCACCTGCTTCTGGACATCTTCTTCGTTGACCTCGGTATGCACCGGACGGCGGTCGCGGTTCTTTCCGCCACGGTTGCCTTCACCACGGCGGTTTCCTCCGTTATTGTTATTGTTGTTGCCTCCGCCGTTGGAGCCGTTGCCTCCGCCATTGGAGCCGGCAGTCTTTTCGATGTCGATTTTCTCTTTACCGCCTATGCGACGGCGTTTCTTGCGGTCGCCCTGCTGCGCCGGGGCGCCGGCACCGGCACGGTTCTGGGCACTGTTGCGCTCATTGCGTTTTTCCTCCTTCGATTTTTTCTTCGGGCGGGTGGTCTGGTTGAGTGTTGAGAGGTCAATCTGTCCAATCACCTTGGGGCCGGTCACGGTGGGGGTGGCGCCGAGAGTAAACACCTCGGTTTCAGTCTTTTCTTCAACTGTCGCGGACGCAGTTTTTTCCTCAGGCTTAACCTCCGGCTCCGGTTTTACGACAGGGACCGGTTTTGCGGGTTGCGGTTTGGGTTCAGATTTCTCCACCGGAGCTGCAACGGGCGCAGGCTTCTCCTTGGGTTCAGGTGCGGGCGCGGGCTTGGGTTCTGTCTCAGGCTTTTCAGCCGATTTCACTTCAGGCTCCGGCTTCGGCTCGGGTTTCACCTCCGGCTCAGGTCTGGGTTCCGGTTTCGTGGCGGGAGCCGCCTTTTCCACGGGCGCCTGCTTCACAGGTTCATTGTTTTTGTCGAGATCAATGTGGCCGATCACCCTCGGTCCTGACGGGCGCGAGGTGAGCGGAGTTTCCGCTTTCTTCTCCTCTTCCGCTTTTGCGGGTTCCGGCTTATGGTTACGTCCCGACAGAGCGTCCGACTTTGATTTCTGGGCGCGGTCGGGCTGGAAAGCTTCCACCAGCACACGGTAGGCGCTGTCGTCGAGACGTGTGTTGGGATTGCTTCCGTCGATTGTGATTCCCTTTTTCTGGAGCTGTTCCAGAACCGTGGGAATCGACACGTTGAATTCTTTTGCTGCTTGACTGATTTTAATTCTCGGCATATATGTTTTTTCGGGTGTTTCTTTATGAATAATGAAGACGGCTGCTCAGACTGCTCACTCCTTCTCTTCGTCAGCGGCTTCAGCGGCAGCATCGGTCTCGCCGGCTGCGTTGTCGACGCTGCTGTCCTCGTCTTCGAATTCGGCCTTGAGGATGGCAATCACGTTGTCGACGGTATCCTCCTCGAGGTCGGTTTTGTCTATGAGTTCCTGGCGCGGGGTGTTGAGAACGTTTTTGGCGGTGATGCAACCGATTTCCTTGAATGTATCGATTACCCAGCCGTCGATTTCATCCTTGAACTCGTCGAGGTAGATGTCTTCGTCGAAGTTCTCGGCGGTATCGCGGTAGACGTCGATCACATAGCCGGTGAGCATCGAAGCCAGCTTGATGTTCAGACCGCCCTTGCCGATTGCGAGCGACACCTCTTCGGGGCGCAGGAATACTTCGGCTTTCTTCTCCTCCTCGTCGAGATGTATGCTCGACACTTTCGCGGGGCTGAGAGCACGCTGTATGAGCAGCGAGGGATTGGCGGTGTAGTTTATAACGTCGATGTTCTCGTTGCGCAGCTCGCGCACTATTCCGTGGATACGCGAACCTTTCACGCCCACACAGGCTCCTACGGGGTCAATGCGGTCGTCGTAGCTCTCAACGGCTATCTTGGCGCGTTCGCCGGGAATGCGGGCAACGGCGCGGATGTTGATGAGGCTGTCGCGGATTTCAGGCACCTCGCGCTCGAAAAGACGCTTGAGGAAAAGGTCGCTCGTACGCGAAACTGTTATCTTCGGGTTGTTGTTCTTGTTATCTACGTTGTGTATCACGGCCAGAACGGTGTCGCCCTTGTGGAAATAGTCACCCGGAATCGACTGGTTCTTGGGAAGAAGGAGTTCGTTTTTCTCATCGTCGAGCAGAAGGGTCTCTTTCGACCACATCTGATAGACTTCGCCGGTGACGAGCTCTCCCTCAAGCTCCTTGAATTTGGTGTATACCGCCTCTTTCTGCAGATCGAGAATCTTCGACTGGAGTGTCTGACGGAGATTGAGGATGGCGCGGCGGCCGAAATCGGCGAAGAAAATCTCCTTGGTGTGCTCCTCGCCAATCTCCACGTCGGGGTCTTCGTCGGCACGGGCGTCGGAGAGAGAAATCTCCAGGTTGGGGTTTTTGACCTCGCCGTCGGGCACCACTTCGAGATTCTGAAAAATCTGAACGTCGCCTTTGTCGGGGTTCATGATTACGTCGAGATTCTCGTCGGTTCCGAACATCTTGGCGAGCACGTTGCGGAACGACTCTTCCAGAACGCTGACCATAGTGGTCTTGTCGATATTTTTAAGTTCCTTGAATTCAGCAAAGCGCTCTACCATATTGGGAGCTTCTTCTTTCTTGGCCATATTATAGTGAGGTTTTTGTATTTTTGATTTAAATGACTGGTCGTCGGTTTATTTGAACTCGAGGCGGTATCTTACCTCTTTCACGTCGGGATAGGCAAACACTTCAGGTATATCTTTCACCACTGGACGTTTCTTGCCCTCCTCACGCACCTTCGTGGCGACAGCTACAGTGAAAGTATCTTCATTCACATCGGTAAGAGTTCCGTGGAGCTTACGGCCGTCGCGGGTCAGCACCTCCACTTCGTTGCCGAGGTTTTTCTCATACTGCCCGAGCACGCGGAAAGGAGCGGTGAGACTCGCCGAACCCACTTCGAGCGAGTAGTTTTCGTCCTGCCGGTCGAGTTCCTCGGCGATACTGCGGCTCACGGCGGCGCAAAAATCAAGATCCACACCGGTCATGGAGTCGAGCTCCACCACTATGTCGTTTGAGCCGGATACGCTTACGGAAACCACAAACGCATCGGTGCCTTCGGTAGCTTTCTCCACGAGCCGCTCAATATCTTTCTTTTCTATCATACGGATTCTACAAACAAAGGAGGGAGCACCAGGCCCCCTCCGTGACTTTAACGCCACAAAGTTACATAATTTTAATGTAATATGCAACCCATGGCTGCGCAATCATGACCCAAAACAAAAATCAGAGCGCTGCACGGCACTCTGATTTTTATTTATTTAGCTTATTTTAATATTATTTATATTATCCTTGAACCATATTCGGAACAGGCCCGTACTGATTGTCGGTTGTCTGGCTCGGAAGAATAAACCAATAAAGGACAATCAGACCACCTACGATGGGAATTAAATTGAGAAGAACCCACCATCCGCTGCGGCCGGTGTCGTGCAGGCGGCGCACCGAAAGGCCGAGGCCGGGAAGGAAGAAAGCCACAAACATTATAATAGAATTAACCGTCTGGCCTGTATCCTCTCCGAACAGAAATCCGCAGATAAACCCGACAATGACCGATGCTATAAACACGAAAAGCACGAACCACCAGTATTCAGAACGGGATGCGCGACCGTTGAAACAGCAATAATTCGACATGGCTCTCGCCACTGCCTCCTTGAAATCGATTTGACGCTGATACATAAATGAAAATTTTAGGTTTGAAGTATTGGTTGCGTATGCGCCCGAATCACGGCTCATACTCCGCAAATATAAGATAAAACAGGCATTTAAGCAAACAAAAACCGAGTTTTTTCGGAATTTTCGTCGGCAATAGGCGCGAAAACAGTATCCGCGTCCGCTATCTCTTTTACCCTTCCCGGGAGAGTGAATAAAAATCGGTACAGATTTTGAGACGGAAAAATTTTTTCTGTATCTTTGTGCGTGGAAAACCGGCGCGCCGCCGCATCCCGTAACACCACATTAAATTATAGATATAAGTCGTATACCCGACATACCCATACAACTCACGTTTATATGAACTACAGCTTTTTGGATTTTCTGTGTCTGCTTGGAGCGGTCGGACTGTTCCTCTACGGAATGAAAGTAATGAGCGAGGGTCTGCAGAAGGCCGCCGGCGACAGGCTGAGAAACATCCTCTCTGCCATGACCCGAAACCGCTTCACCGGCACACTGACCGGGTTCCTGATCACGGCACTCATTCAGAGCTCCTCGGCATCTACGGTGATGGTGGTGAGCTTCGTCAACGCCGGCCTGATGTCGCTCTCACAGTCGATGGCCGTAATTATGGGCGCTAACGTCGGCACGACTTTCACCGCATGGGTCATCGCCCTCTTCGGATTCAAGGTCAACATATCGGCATTCGTATTGCCGCTCATCGGCCTCTCGGTGCCGCTTCTCTTCACCAAAAACAGCCGCAACAAGTCGATAGGCGAATTCCTGATAGGCTTCGCTTTCCTCTTCATGGGCCTCGACATGATCAGCCGCTACGTGCCCGACCTGCAGAGCAACCCGGAGATGTTCGCATTCCTGCAGCAATACACCTCTATGGGCTTCGGCTCCGTGCTGATTTTCCTCGCCGTGGGCATTCTGCTCACCATGGTCATTCAGTCGAGCGCCGCCACCTTTGCCATCACCCTGATAATGTGCAGCAAAGGTTGGATCGGATTCGATTTGTCATGCGCCCTCGTACTCGGCTCCAATATCGGAACCACAATCACGCCAATCATGGCATCGATGGGCGGAAATGTGGCTGCGCGCCGAACTGCAATGGGCCATCTCCTGTTCAACCTTCTCGGCACTGTCTGGACTCTCGCAATCTTCTTCCCCTTCGTGAATCTCACCCAATGGATAACCGAATCTCTCGGCCAGGGCGACCCGACCGCCCTCGCCAAATACGTTAACTACATCGAGGCTAATGACCCTGACACCTACAACCATCTCTTCGACAACTCCCTCCCCGACGGCCATCCCGCGCTTGTGAAGATAGCTATGCTGCAGCAGAGCGTTTCGATAGGTCTCTCCATTTTCCATACGGTCTTCAACCTCATCAATCTCTCTATAATGATTTGGTTCACGAATATCTACGTGAAGATTGTTGAACGCCTCGTACCATCCAACAAGAACGAAGACGAGACCTTCCAGCTCAAATTCATATCAGGCGGCATGATGAGCGCCGCCGAGCTCAACATAGCCCAGGCCGAAAAAGAAATCGTGGTCTACGGCCAGAGAGTACAGCGTATGATCGGTATGGCTCAGAACATAGTCCATGCCAAAGACAATTCCGAAGATTTCACCCATCAGTTCTCACGCCTCGAAAAATACGAGGAGATTTCCGACCGCATGGAGATAGAAATCGCAAACTACCTCAACAGGTGTTCCGAAGGACGCCTCTCCAACGAAGGCAAGCACCGCATCGCCTCCATGCTCCGGATTGTCAGCGAAATAGAGAGCATCGCCGACTGCTGCTACGGCGTGGCGAAGATTCTTATCCGCAAGCAGGAGAGCCGCGTTAAATTCAACGAGGAAATCTACACCAACGTCGACTCGATGTTTATCGACGTGGAGGCTGCCATGGCCAATATGCTGCTGCTCCTCTCCGACGTTGAAAACGTCCACGAAAAAGACATCATCACCTCCTACAACCGCGAGCGTGAGATCAACAACCTGCGCAACCAGCTCCGTTCGGCCAACGTCGAGAACATCAACGAACGCCACTACGAATATCAGGCCGGAATCTACTACATGGATATAATAGGCAGCCTTGAAAAAACCGGCGACTACATAGTCAACGTAGTCGACGAAATCAAAAACCAGTTCCGCAAGGCAACGGCATGACCCGCCCCACCCTATGCCTGAGAGCGGAATGTCTCGATATGTTAAAATTGTGTCAAAAAGTCGACACAATGCTGTTACAGTTTACCCATTTTGCATTTATATTGAGTATATTTGCATTAACCAGTTAAACCACTACAACCTTGCCTATTATTTCGTCTGACAAAAATCCTAAGATACTGATAGTTGACCCCGACAGCAATATCACGTCGCTGCTGAGCGAACGGCTCGACGACGACGGTTATGCTGTTTCGGTACAGCTCACGGCTGAACAGGTGCTTTGCATGAGCCTCGACGACGTCAGACTGATAATATCGGAAGTAGCACTCGGCGGCGAAATTGACGGCTTCGAACTGCTCGAACGCCTCCGGGATACCCCCTCCACCTCCTTGATTCCGTTTATCTTCTGCACCAACGACGACAGCGAAAGCACTCTCATCCGCGGTCTCAATGCCGGCGCCGACGACTTTATCGTAAAGCCATTCTCGCTGCGTATGGTTTCCGCAAGAATCAAGGCTCTTTTGCGCCGCTACCACGGCATGGCGTCTGCGGAACATCGCCCGGCGCTGACGATAGAGTACGGCGATCTAATCCTCAACATCGAGAAAAGTTCCGTTACGATCGGAGGGACACCCGTCTCCCTGACTCCGACAGAATTCCAGATTCTCACTCTGCTTATGCGCAACCGCGGCAAACTATTCTCGCGCGACGAAATACAGTCCACTGCATGGGAGGGGCAGTCAGATGTATCGCCACGGGCTGTCGACGTCAACATATCGCGTCTGCGCAAAAAACTTCTGAGCTACGGCTCAAAGATAGTGAACCGCACCGGTTTCGGCTACGGTTTCATGGACTGACACCCCTGCCATCGCAATGAAAGAACAAGTAATCCTGCCGGCGTCATTCACTCCCGGAATCCTCGAAGCCGGAGTCGACGAAGCCGGACGCGGATGTCTTGCCGGCCCCGTATTCGCCGCCGCCGTAATCCTGCCCGACGGATACTCGCATCCGGGACTCAACGACTCCAAGCAACTTTCCGAGAAGGCACGCACCGAACTCCGGCGTATTATCGAGGCCGACGCCATCGCATGGGCCGTGGGAACGGCCGACAACACAGAAATTGACCGCATCAACATCCTCAACGCCTCGATTCTTGCCATGCACCGTGCCCTGTCCGCCCTGTCGGTAACGCCCGGTGCGGTTATTGTCGACGGCAACCGATTCAAACCGTGGCGTTCCGACGTGCCGTTCACCACATTCGTAAAGGGCGACGGCCGCTTCGCCAACATCGCCGCTGCATCCATACTCGCAAAGACACACCGCGACGAATTCATGGCTGAAGCCGCACTGCAATACCCGGGCTACGGCTGGGAAGTGAACAAGGGATACCCCACCCGCGCTCACCGCGCCGCCATAATGCAACTCGGGGTCACCCCGCTCCATCGGCTCACGTTCAAGGGCGCTCAGCCTACCCTCTTCGACTGAAACATCCTAAAACGACTTTTTATTTCATCACCGGCCAGCGGTACTCCCGGAGTTTCTTCTCAAGAGATGCTTCTCGGCCGCCCAAGTAGCTGTCGCAGAGGCGGTGGAATGCCGCGCTGTGGTTCATCTCGCGCAGATGGGCCAGTTCGTGGCAGATAATGTATTCGCGCAATTCGCGGGTGAGAAACACGCAATAGACCGAAAGCGCTATCTCACGGCGCGAATTGCACCGCCCCAGGGTCTTCGACCCTTTCGATACAGACCACGCCGAAGGCGCGTCGCCGACCCTCGCCGCTATCGCTTCCGCTTCCGGAAAAAGGATCTCGGGGGCATAAAGTTGCACAACCTTCAAAAGCATGCGGCTCACATAACCCTGCCCGTCAAGACTTTCTATGTCGATATTCTTTCCAACAAAAATCGCGGGGCCGTCCTTCCCCCTCTGGGCATAAATTTCCGCCGGGCGGTTCAGGGCGTCGGGCAGAATCCTTACGGTGCGCATCCGCTCCGACTCAACCCCTATCACAGCCGGCCGCTCGAACGAAAACAGCCTCTCGCCTGCCGACTTTTTCCCAAGTCTCCTCAGGAGTTCGGGAGCCACACTGTCAACCCACTCGGCCACACGCTTCATGTCCGCACCGGGAGGCACAATCAGCAGCCACCGTCCCTTATGGCGGCGTATTGAGGGCGACGACGATGTCGCACGTACCTGCACGGCAATCTCCCCGAGCACAGGATGACTTCTGATTAACATCTTGTTACCGTTTGCTCATACCCCAGAGCAGCTTGCTGCGGAGAGTATCGAAAAAGTTATGTCCCTCGCAGTGGATTATGCGGGTAACGAAAGGTGCCCGGGCTATGACTATGCGCTCGTGGGCGGCTAAAGTCACCGTCCGCCCGTCTATGCTCACCCGGTAGCTGTCGCTGCGAGTGTCAACCGAAATCTCAATCACCCTGCTGTCGCTCACCACGAGCGGCCGCATCGTCAGCGAATGGGGTGCGATGGGTGCAATAGACCAGATAGGAGCCGACGGTTCCGCAACCGGGCCGCCGACAGAAAGATTGTAGGCCGTGCTCCCCGTGGGCGTGGCCACAATCAGCCCGTCGCCCTGATAGCTCGCCACCGGCTTGCCGTCGAGTTCGGCGTTGACCGAAATCATATTGGCGCTGTCCTGACGCAAAACCGCTATCTCATTGAGAGCAAAGGGCCAGTCGGTCATTTCCACGCCAGATTCTGCGGTCACCCACAGCTGCGAACGCTCCTCAACCACATAATCACCCCTGATCAGACGATCCACCATAGCAGGCGCCTCCGCGAGCTGCTCCTCGGCCAGAAAACCGAGGTGTCCGGTGTTGAAGCCCATTATCGGAATCTCCTTGTCGGCCACACAACGCGCCGTGCGCAGAAGTGTGCCGTCGCCGCCTATGCTGAACGCCGCGTCGGCGTCCCAGTTCTGACCCTCTATGAGCCGGTTTACCGGAATCTCCACCCGCAGTGCCCTCGTCAGAGCGTCGTAGAACCGGCGCTCAACGTAGCATTCCACGTCGCCCTTTGTCAGACGCTCGAACAGCATCACTAACCGCCGGAAATCCTCTTCGCCCTGACGGCGCTTACCAAACACGGCTATCCGTAACTTCTTCTCTTTCATGTCTGCAAAAATACAATAATGCTTTCAGAAAACCAAATCCGCGCCGCCGCAGGCGACCAGAGAAAAAACAGTCGCCAACCCACCCGTCAGATTTGCAATTGCAAACCCCACCTTAAGCAATAAGTCGCTATTTTTCAATCACTTGTGGTTTATATATAAATAATGTAGAAATTTCTCTAAAATTTAACTGTTTAGTTATGCAAATTTTTAGTAACTTTACACCGAATTTATACATTATCGCACCCATGGCCGAAGAAACGTACCACATACCCGCCCTCCTGCAGCCGGCAATCGACGCCCTCGATATCCGTCCGGGAGGTATCTACGTCGATGCAACCTACGGCGGAGGCGGACACTCGCGCGCTATCATCGAACACCTCGACACCGCCTGCGGAGGCCATCTCTATTCTTTCGACCAGGACGACGACGCAGTGTCCCGCGCCACCCCTGACCCGCGCTTCACGATGGTGTATTCCAACTTCCGTTTCATCACCAACTTCATGCGGTACTACGGTGTTGATGCTGTCGACGGCATCCTCGCCGACCTCGGCGTATCCTTCCACCACTTCGACGAAAGCGAACGCGGCTTCTCTTTCCGTTTCGACGGACCACTCGACATGCGCATGAACCGTCACGGCCGCCGTTCTGCCGCTTCTGTCCTCGCCGACGCTTCCGAGGAGCGCCTCGCCGACATTTTCTACCTCTACGGCGAACTCCGCCAGGCCCGCTCCATAGCCCGTGCTATCGTAGCCGCCCGCAATTCCGGGCATCCCGTCGATACTATCTTCCGGCTCACCGACATCGTCACCCCGCTGCTCGACAGCCGCCGCGCAAAAAAAGAGCTTGCCTGCGTTTTCCAGGCTCTGCGCATAGAAGTTAACGACGAAATGGGTGCCCTCCGGCAGCTCCTGCAGGGCGCCCTCGCCGTACTCCGGCCGGGCGGGCGCCTCGCCGTCATCACCTACCACTCGCTCGAAGACCGGCTCGTGAAAAACTTCATGAAAACCGGAAACTTCGAGGGCAAGGTTGAAAAAGACTTCTACGGACGGCTCCTCGCCCCGATGAAACCGCTCGGCTCGCGCCCCACCGTACCCGACGACGCTGAAATCGCCGCAAATCCCCGCTCGCGCAGCGCCAAACTCCGTGTGGCCGTAAAACTTTAGAAACCAAACAACGTAAACACACCGCAAACACAATGTCAGGCAACCGTTCATCATTCGTCGCACGCCTCTTCAGAGGACAGCTCCTGTCGAGCGATTTTTTCGCCCGCAACTGGCTCCCGGTGCTTATCTCGATCATCGTCATCATGATCTACATCACAAACAAATACGTTTGCCAGACCAACATGGAAAAAATCGCAGCCCTCACCCGTGAACTCGAGGTCGTCGAAAACGAAAAGGCACGCGAGCGCAGCGAATTCATGGGTCGAACCCGCGAAACCTCAATGCAGCAGCTCGTAGACTCGATGCATCTTAATCTCAAAGTCCAGTCTCATCCTCCTTATAAAGTCGCAAAGAAATAGCTATGAAAAAAGACAACAGAAGCAACATTCTTTTCCGCTACGGCCTCATCGTTTTCCTTATCCTCCTTCTCTCGGCCTGTATCGTAGCCAAGCTGGTCGACACGACAGTCCTCTCCGCCGACAAATGGAACGAGAAGGCCCGGGCCGAACTGTCGAAAATCGACACCATTTCACCCACCCGCGGCAACATCCTCGCATCCGACGGCTCCGTTCTCGCCACCAACCTGCGCTTTTACACCGCGCGAATCGACTACCGCAGCGAAAAGTTCGCCATAGATACCTACCGCCGGCAGCTCGACACTATAGCCGACAGCCTCGCGCACTATTTCCCCGTGAAAACCGCCGCGCAGTGGCGCAAACATCTCAGTAAACCACTCGAGGCACCCGCCGAGAAACGGCCCCGCGCCTATAAGCTCATATCCGGACTCTCCCATTCCGACGTTGAGCGCCTGCGCACCCTCCCCTTTTTCAAAATCCGCAACCGCAACCGCAACGGCCTCACTACCGAATCGTATCTCCGGCGCTTCAACCCCTACGGCGACATGGCGCGCCGCAGCATAGGCGGAGTCGGTCAGACAAAACAGGTGAAAGAAGTCCATGGAATTTCCGGCCTTGAAAAGGCCCTCGACACTCTTCTCTACGGCGTGGAGGGATACGCCCGCAAAATCGCGCTTACAAAGAAAATCGCCAACTGGACCGACGTACCCGCCACTCCCGGCTTCGACATCGTGACTACAATCGACATCAACATGCAGGACATTGTCGAGAACGAGCTCAACAACGTGCTCGATTCCGTCGACGCCGACTGGGGTGTCGCAGTACTTATGGACGTAAAGACCGGTGATATCAAGGCCATCTCGAACCTTGAGAAAAACCCCTACGGCGACGGCTACATCGAGGCGCTCAACCGCGCCGTAATGGGCTACGAGCCCGGCTCGGTCGTAAAGACCCTCTCGATGATGATTGCAGTAGAAGACGGAATCGTAACCGACCTCAACGAGGTGCTCCCGACAGGCGCCGGATGGGCCTATGCCGGCGGCCGCGCCATAACCGATGCCCACCACTCTGCCTCAATCCGCGTAGGCGACGTCATCGAGCAGTCGTCCAACATCGGAATGGCGCGTATCATAACCCGCCGCTATAACGACGACCCCAACGGCTTCTACCTCCGCGTAAAGAGCCTCGGCTTCCTCGAGCCCATGAACACCGGTATAGCCGGCGAGGTTCCTCCGCGCTTTGACTCCATACCCAACGACCGCGGCGGCCGCATCGCTCTTTCGAGAATGAGCTACGGGTACGCCACCGAGATTCCTCCGCTATATACCCTCGCGCTCTACAACGCCATCGCCAACGACGGTGTGTTCGTGCGCCCGCGCCTTGTCAAGGAAATCCGCGGCGAGGGAGTCGACTCAGTGCTCCCCGTAACCACTATGGGCAACGGACGCGCCTGCTCGGAGCGCACTGCCGCCATCATGCGCGGCATGCTCACCAACGTTGTATGGGGAGACCACGGAACCGGCAAGTTCCTCCGCAACAACACTGTCAGGATTGCCGGAAAGACCGGAACCTGCTATATGATCGAAAAAGGCGCATACAACACTTCAAAGAAGCGCCTCGCCTTCTGCGGATTCTTCCCCGCCGACAAACCCCGCTACTCCTGCGTGGTGCTTACATGCCATCCCAAGCGCAAATTCTTCGGCGCCGCCACAACCAGCGGACAGGTGCTCCGCAACGTAGCCCTCAAGCTCTACTCGCGCGGCATGCTCGGCAACAGTTCAGACTACGTAGCCGATGCCAAGGCCGAACCGTCGCCCCATCGCGCTCCCACTTTCTTCGCCGTTCCTTCCGGCGACCCCTTCGGACGCTTCCGCGCCGAATTCGGAATGCCCGGTGTAAGGCGCGCACTCCGGGCACCCTCCTCCAATATGGCCAAGGGCACCGTGCCCGACGTGAAGGGATTCGGCATCCGCGACGCCATAGTCCGCCTCGAGACCGCCGGTTACGACGTAAGGATTCTCGGCGCAGGCCATGTGGCCTCGCAGTCGCCCGACGCCGGTGTCCGAGCCGCCGGAGGAACTACCGTCACTCTCCGCCTCATCGACTGACCAATATTGTTCTACACTCAGAAACCTGCATATAAAAGTGAAAAAGTTAAGCCAGCTTCTCGACTCAGTCGAGATTGAAAATATGATCGGCAGCGACCTGATCGACATCAGTTCAATAACGGCCGATTCCCGTCAGGCCGCTCCAGGGTGCCTGTTTGTGGCCGTGCGCGGCGTGAGCGTCGACGGCCACAGGTTCATCGACAAGGCGGTCGATGCCGGCGCAACTGCGGTGGTTTGCGAGGAACTTCCGGCTATGCCGTCTTCCGGAGTGACCTACGTCGTAGTTCCATCCTCGGCCGTGGCCCTCGGCGAAATCGCTTCGCAATGGTACGGTAACCCCTCCTCGAAACTCCGCCTCGTGGGTGTGACCGGCACCAACGGCAAAACCACCACCGCCACACTCATCTACGAAATGGCACGCCTTATGGGATTCAAGGCGGGTCTGCTCTCCACAGTGGCAAACTACGTCGACAGCGAATGTATTCCCGCCGACCACACGACCCCTGACCCCATAACCCTCAACTCCCTGCTCAGCCGCATGGTCGATGCCGGATGCACCTACGCTGCCATGGAAGTCAGCTCCCATGCAGCCGACCAGCACCGCATTGCCGGCCTGACATTCGCAGGTGCCATCTTCACCAACCTCACCCGCGACCATCTCGACTACCACAAGACAGTCGACAACTATCTCAAGGCTAAAAAGTCGTTTTTCGACGGACTGCCCCCTACGGCATTCGCGCTCACTAATGCCGACGACAAGGTTGGCGAGGTGATGCTCCAGAATACAATGGCGAAGAAATACACCTATTCGCTCCGTAGCGACGCCGATTTCACTGGAAAAATCATAGAAAGCCGCCTCGACGGAACCCTCCTCTCGCTCAACGGCCACGAGGTCGAACTCCTCTTCACCGGCCGGTTCAACGCCTACAACCTCACCGCTGTCTATGGTGCCTCCATCCTTTTGGGATGGGATCGCGACAGTGTGCTCGTCAACATGAGCCGCCTTGTGCCGGTGGCCGGACGCTTCCAGACATTCCATTCTCCCAAAGGCTATACCGCAGTGGTCGACTATGCCCATACCCCCGACGCCGTCGTCAACGTCATCGCCGCTATCCGCGAGGTAGTGGGGCCGAAAGGCGAAATTATTACAGTGGTAGGCGCAGGCGGCAACCGCGACAAAGGAAAACGCCCCATCATGGCGCGCGAGGCCGCTGCCCACAGCCAGCGCGTGATTCTCACCAGCGACAATCCCCGCTTCGAGAATCCCGACGACATTATCCGCGACATGGAGGAGGGTCTCGACGCCGAAATGCGCTCGCGAACACTCCATATCACCGACCGCCGCGAGGCTATCCGCACTGCCGTGGCCCTCGCCTCACCCGGCACAGTGGTTCTCGTTGCCGGCAAGGGACATGAGGACTATATGGAGATCCAAGGCGTCAAGCACCATTTCGACGACCGCGAGATAATCCGTGAAATAATCGAAAACGAACGCTAAGAAATGCTCTACTATCTTTTTGAATACCTTCAGCAGACCGACTTCCCCGGTGCGAGGCTGATGAACTACATCACCTTCCGCTCCGGAGCCGCCCTGCTGCTCTCGCTCTTCATCGCCATCGTGTTCGGCCGCCGTATAATCGACCGGCTGCAACTCATGCAGGTCGGTGAGATCGTGCGCGACCTCGGACTCGAGGGACAGATGAAGAAAACGGGCACTCCCACAATGGGCGGAATCATAATCATTCTTTCCATCCTCGTGCCGTGCCTGCTCGTGGGAAACCTCTCCAACGTCTACATGCTGCTCATGATCGTGTCGACTCTCTGGCTCGGCACCCTCGGATTTCTCGACGATTATATAAAGGTGGCGCGCCACAACAAAGACGGCCTCAACGGCAAGTTCAAGATTGTAGGGCAGGTCGGTCTCGGTCTTATCGTCGGTCTGACGATGTGGCTCAACCCCTCGATTACAATCCGCGAAAACGTTGAGACCGTCAACGCCGAGAACGGACAGGTGGCAATTACCTACGTGGCTGAAAACGTGAAATCAACCCAGACAACCATCCCATTCGTAAAGAACAACAACTTCGACTACCAGTATCTGACCGAGTGGATGGGCGACAATGCCGAGACAGGCGCATGGATTCTCTTCATTATCGTCACGATTTTCGTAGTAACGGCCACCAGCAACGGAGCCAACCTCACCGACGGGCTCGACGGCCTATGTGCGGGCACCTCGGCTATAATCTGCGTGGCCCTCGCCATTATGGCATATCTCGGAGGTAATATCATCTACTCCCACTACCTTAATATAATGTATATTCCGGGCAGCGAGGAACTCGTGGTGTTCATGAGTGCCTTCATCGGCGCACTCATCGGCTTCCTCTGGTACAATGCATATCCCGCCCAGGTATTCATGGGCGACACCGGCTCGCTTACAATCGGAGGCATTATCGCGGTGTTCGCACTCCTCATCCACAAGGAACTGCTTATCCCCATCCTATGCGCAATTTTCTTCGTGGAGGATCTTTCGGTAATGCTTCAGGTTGCTTATTTCAAATACACCAAAAAGCGCACCGGAACCGGTCGGCGAGTGTTTAAGATGACTCCCCTCCACCACCATTACCAGAAACCGGGCAACAGCGGCATCGACGCTCTCATCCAGTATCCCCTCGCCGCAATACCCGAATCTAAAATCGTGACCCGTTTTTGGATCGTAGGTATTTTCCTCGCTGTAATAACATTCGTAACACTTAAGATAAGATAATCCGAATCATGCAAAAGAAAAAACTCGTCGTGCTTGGAGCAGGCGAAAGCGGCGTGGGCGCCGCAATTCTCGGCAAAGAAAAAGGCTGGGACGTTTTCGTTTCCGACTACGGAACAATCGCGCCCGGTTACCGCGAGATTCTCGACCGCGAGAACATAGAATGGGAAAACGGAACCCACACCATGAATCGTATCCTCGCCGCCGACGAAATCGTGAAATCCCCCGGAATCGCTCCGACTGCACCGGTCATGAAGGCTGTGGCAGAGGCCGGCATCCCCGTGATTTCAGAAATTGAGTTCGCCGGTCGCTACACCGACGCTAAAATGATTTGCATTACCGGCTCTAACGGCAAAACCACCACCACTCTTCTCACATACCATATTCTTAAGGACGCCGGCGTAAACGTCGGGCTCGCCGGAAACGTTGGCAAAAGCCTTGCTCTACAAGTGGCCCGCGATCCCCACGACGTCTACGTCATCGAGCTCTCGAGTTTCCAGCTTGAAAACATGTACCGTTTCCGCGCCAACGTGGCCGTGATTCTCAACATCACCCCCGACCACCTCGACCGCTACGACTACAAGATGCAGAACTACATCAACGCCAAATTCCGCATTCTCAACAATATGACTCCCGAGGACGCCTTCATATACTGGCAGGACGACCCCGTTATCGCAAAGCAACTCGAACACTTCGCCACCGAGGCTACCCGCTACCCCTTCTCCGAGCATCAGGAACCGGGAGCCCACGCTTACGTCGACGACGAGAGCGAACTCGTGATCGACACCCCCGAAACGTCGCTCAACATGCCCCGCGCCGAACTCTCGCTCAACGGCCTCCACAATCTCTACAACTCCATGGCCGCCGCCCTCTCGGCAAGCCTTCTCGACATACGCCGCGACGACATACGCCGCGCCCTGTCCGACTTCCGCGGCGTAGAGCACCGCCTCGAGTACGTCGACACAATCAACGGCGTCCGCTACATCAACGATTCAAAGGCCACCAACGTTAATTCCTGCTGGTATGCCCTCGAATCCGCCCGTCCGGGCACAATCCTCATCCTCGGCGGAAAGGACAAAGGCAACGACTACTCCGAAATCCTCCCGCTCGTCCGCGAAAAAGTGAAGGCAATCGTCTGCATGGGTAAGGACAACACAAAAATACTCGAGTTTTTCAAGGATGTCGTGCTCCTTTCCGACACCCACTCCGTGACCGACGCCGTGGCCGAGTGCGCACGCATAGCCTCCGAAGGCGACACCGTGCTCCTCTCGCCCTGCTGCGCCAGCTTCGACCTCTTCTCCTCCTACGAAGACCGCGGCCGCAAATTCAAGGACGCCGTCCGTGCCCTCAAAAACAAATAACCTGCATATTAATCTCTTATCTCTTTCTCAAAAGTGGAAACCACAGTCGACACCAACGTCCGCGACGCCGAGCGCGTTCCCGCCGCCGTAGCTCGCTCCGACAAGCACATCTGGGGCATTTTCATCGCCCTCTGCATAATATCCGTCATAGAACTCTACAGCGCATCCTCGCGCGAGGTGTCGAGTTCCTCCATCGGTGTGATCGGGCCTGTTGTGCGTCACCTCATAATGCTCCTCGGCGGCGCCTTCCTCGTCTGGCTACTCTCGCGCCGCCATTACCGCGACTTCATCCCTCTTACATTCGCTTTTGCCCTGATAAGCGTCGTGATGATGGTCTACGTGATGTTTTTCGGCGACATCGTCAACGGCGCGCGCCGCTCACTGACAATCCTCGGAATAGGCATTTACCCGGCTGAGATGGTGAAACTCTCTTCGGTGCTGCTCGTGGCGCTCGTGATGACATGGAACCAGAACCCCAAGGACATAGGAATCACTCCTACGGGCGTGAAGCTGTCGGCTTTCGTGGTGCTCATTTTCTCCGGACTGCTTATAAAACAAGGTCTTACCAACACTCTCCTGCTCATTGCCATAAGCTACTCCATGATGATAATCGGAGGTGTGAAAATCCGCCACATGGTCATCGTGACACTTGTTTACGGCGCCTGCGGCGGCGCTTTCCTCTTTCTGCTTTCCAAAGATGACGGCGACAAAGCCGGCGACATCGCAGCCGGGCCGCAGACCGAACAGCTCGACGGCAAGCCCAAGGCAAGTCCAAGCCGTTTCGACACCTGGATTGCCCGGCTCGAACGCTTTTCCGACGACAGCAAGCCCAAATATGAAATGCCTATCGAGGCCAAAAACCGGCAGGAGATGTATTCCTATATGGCTCAGGCCAACGGCAGGGTGTTCGGTGTGTTTCCCGGAAACTCACGCGAGGCCTCGCGCCTGCCCCTGGCGTTCTCTGACTACATCTACGCCATCATCGTGGAGGAAATGGGTCTCGTGGGCGGTCTGGTTGTGCTCGTGCTCTACCTTTGGCTGCTCGGACGCGCCGCAGGTATCGCTTCGCGCTGCAACCGCACTTATCCTGCGCTGCTCGTCATGGGCATGTCGGTGCTTATTGCCTTTCAGGCGCTCTTCCACATGGCTATCGTCACCGGCGTATTCCCCGTATCAGGCCAGCCTTTGCCCCTGATTTCCAAGGGCGGAACCTCGATTGTGGTCACCGCCATAGCGTTCGGTATCATGCTCAGCGTTTCGCGTACCGCCACACGTCAGGGCAACAAAAAACAGGAAATACGTGAGGAAATTGAGGCGCTTCCCGAGCAGCTGCGCGACGAAAATCCCATGAAACTGTGAACATTTTCTCATTTTAAGATATTTTATTTGAGACATCCATCATTATGACAGATAAGAAACAGCTTAAAGTGCTTATAAGCGGCGGAGGCACCGGCGGTCACATATTTCCCGCCATCTCGATAGCCAACGCACTCCGGCGCATAAATCCGGAAACCGACATTCTCTTCGTGGGCGCCGAAGGACGCATGGAGATGGAGAGGGTACCCGCGGCCGGTTACCGCATCGAAGCGCTTCCCGTGGCCGGTTTCGACCGGAAACGGCTCTGGCGGAACTTCAAAGTACTCTGGAAGCTGTGCAAATCAATGATAAAGGCACGGAGCATAATGTCGGATTTTAACCCCGACATCGCAATCGGCGTTGGCGGCTATGCCTCCGGCCCAATGCTACGCGAGGCTCAGCGCCGCGGAATTCCCACCCTGCTGCAGGAACAGAACTCCTATCCCGGCGTCACCAACAAGATTCTGTCGAAAAAAGCTTCCGCAATCTGCGTGGCCTACGACGGCACCGAGCGCTTTTTCCCCGCCGACAAAATCGTGAAGACCGGCAATCCCGTCCGCGCTGGCCTCGGCGAAATCGCCCTGACTCAGGAGGAAGCCAAAAAGGAACTCGGATTCGACCCTTCGCGCCCTCTCGTTCTCGTAGTGGGCGGCAGCCTCGGCGCCGGAACAGTCAACCGCAGCATCCGCCGCATACTCCGTCAGGGTCTTCCCGAAGGAGCGCAGCTTCTGTGGCAGACCGGAAAATTCTACATCGACGAGTATAAGAACGACGCACCCGGAAACTCCGAGGTGAAAATCATGCCATTCATATCGCGCATGGATCTCGCCTACCGCGCCGCCGATCTCGTGATTTCCCGCGCCGGAGCAGGCACAATCTCCGAACTTCAGAATCTCGGAAAAGCAACCGTGCTGATACCCTCACCCAACGTGGCCGAGGATCATCAGCGTAAAAACGCCCAGGCACTCGCCGACCGCGGCGCCGCTGTAATGGTGCTCGACGCCGACGCCGAACGCGACCTCCCCGATACCGTCGCTTCTCTTCTCTCCGACCCCGCAGCCCTCAGCGCCCTCAGCACCAATATCTCCGCTATGGCCCTGCGCGGCGCCGACGACCGCATCGCCTCTATCGTTTACGACATAATCAACAGAGAGAAATGAAACACAATCCCGATTCTGTAAAAAACATATATTTCGTCGGCGCCGGCGGTATCGGCATGGCCGCCCTCGAACGCTATTTCCTCTCCAAAGGGAAACTCGTGGCCGGCTACGACCGCACTCCCTCCGAACTCACCGCCGCCCTTCAGGCCGAAGGTGTCGACATCACCTTCTCCGACGACCCCGAAACCATTCCGGCTCCATTCCGCAACCCGGATACCACTCTGGTGGTCTACACCCCCGCCGTCCCCGACTCGATGCCGATTCTCGGATGGTTCCGCGACGGCGGCTTCGAGGTGGTGAAACGCGCCGAGGTGCTCGGACTCGTCACCCGCGGCTCGCGCAGCATCTGCATAGCCGGAACCCACGGCAAGACTACCACCTCGTCGATGGTGGCTCACATCCTCAATAGCGGTACTATCGGCTGCAACGCCTTCATAGGCGGCGTAATGAAAAACTACGGCTCCAATTTCCTGCTCTGCCCCTCGTCGCCTTTCTCCGTTATAGAAGCCGACGAATTCGACCGCTCCTTCCACCATCTCACGCCGACCGTGGCCGTCATCACCGCCACCGACCCCGACCATCTCGACATCTACGGTACCGAGGAGGCTTATCTTGAAAGCTTCGCGCACTTCACCGAACTTATTCAGCCCGGCGGATACCTTATACTCCACGAGGATCTCAAACTCAAGCCCCGTCCCGCCGAGGATGTCACCGTACTCAAATACTCGCGCGACAAAGGCGACTTCCACGCCTCCTACATCCGCCGTGACGACGGCGCCATCTCCTTCGACATTGTGACTCCCCGCGGTGTTATCCGCAACGTGAATCTCGGAGTACCGGTGGAAGTAAACATCGAAAACGCTGTTGCTGCAGCCGCAGCCCTCACCGTAACATCCGCTTTCGATCCCGATACCATCCGCGAGGCTATATCCTCCTACAGTGGAATCAAACGCCGCTTCGAAACCTGGTACCGCGACCCGTTTCCCGGCGGACGTGTGATTATCGACGACTACGCCCACCATCCCGAGGAAATCCGCAACGCCATCGCATCAGTCCGCGCCCTCTATCCCGGCCGGCATCTGACCGTGGCGTTCCAGCCGCATCTCTATACCCGTACCCGCGACTTCGCACCGCAGTTTGCCGACGCTCTGTCAGTCGCCGACACCCTCATTCTGACAGACCTTTACCCGGCCCGCGAAGCGCCGATTCCCGGTGTAAGTTCAGAACTGATTTTTAACAATGTTAAATGCGACGACAAAGTGATGATTTCCAAAGAAAATTTGACGGAAACACTAAAAAATCGTAACTTTGACATCCTGTTGACAATGGGAGCCGGCGACCTGGTGAATTTCCTCCCCGAAGTGGTCGAAATGGCCCGACACACCGCTTCTGACTCCAACAACTGATACCTCCATGACAAAGACTCTGCGCATAATCTGCTCGCTGCTGCTGATCGCCTACATCGTCGTAGCCACCGCCATGACGATGCGCGACTCCGCGTCGGAGCGTTGCCGCGGCATCCGCATCGAGGTTCGCGACAACTCCGCCGCCAAATTCGTAACAGCCGCCGAACTCTCGCGCGAACTCGACTCTCTCCCCGCCGTTGCCGCCGGACTGCCCATGAGCGAAATCAACACACAGAAACTGCGCCGCCGGCTCATGGATATCGACAAAATCGAAGACGTCAGCGTGGTCACGCTTACCGACGGCACGATTCTCATTAAAGCCACCCCCATAATCCCCGTGGCGAGAATTTTCGACGGCGACCGTTCATACTACATCAACCGTGCCGGAAAGCGGGTGGTGGCCTCGGCGAGATACCATAGCGACGTCCCCGTAATAGAGGGGCGCTTCGAGCTGACCGACACCATGTTCACTCCTCTCTCGCTCCTGCCGCTCATCGACTATATCGAAAACGACTCCGTCTGGCGCAATTTCATAACGATGGTGAAAGTCGACACTCCGCGCGACATCATCCTCGTACCCACAATCCGCGAGCACGTGATAAACATCGGCGCTCCCACGGATCTCTCCGCCAAATTCTCCCGCCTCCGCCGGTTTTATACCGAGGTACTTCCCGTGCGCGGCTGGGAGAAATACGATACCGTCTGCGTGAAATGGAACGGCCAGGTCGTGGCCACGCGCCGTAAAAAGGAAGTGGCGCCGGCTCCGATGGCCGATTTCGACGACGAAGGAGCAGTCGACACCGGCACCATGCTCGCTGGCGAGGGGGTGGCCCCCGGTCAGACACAGCCGGGCCGGAAAGCTCACTCCGAAAAGCCCATTCCCGCTGCCAGAAAATCGGAAAGCCCGGCCAACCCCGGAAAAAGCGCCGCCCCAGCCTCCACTGAAAAGAAAATTAGCTAAAACCAACACTGTCCCCCTCCCATGGAAGAAGAAAAATATATCGTGGCTCTCGAAGTAGGGAGCTCTAAAATAAAAGGCGCGGTCGGAGTGGTCGACCCCGCCGGAACTCTCACCGTAAAGGCCGTAGAGGAAGAGAAACTCGTCGACAGCGTCCGCTACGGCTGCGTGCGTAACGTCGCTGAAGTGTCGCGCGCCATCCGCGCCATAATCGACCGCCTCGAATTGCGCGAGTCGCCCCGGAAAATCGAAGGCGTCTACCTCGCAGTGGGCGGCCGCTCGCTCCTGTCGTCGGTTATCGACGTGGAGCGCCGCCTCCCCACCGAAATGGAAATCACCGGCGAGATGATCGACGATATATTCAGCGAAGCCCTCTCGCAGCCGCTCCACGAGCGCGCTGTAATCGACGTGACTCCCCGGGAGTTCCGTGTGAACGGCTCGCCGGCCAACCGCCCCGTGGGCAACTACGGCAGTTCCATCGTGGCGTCGCTTAACCTCATAAGCTGCCGCGCACAGCTCATCAACAATCTGCGCCTCGTGGTGGAAGACAGGCTGCACCTCAAAATCCGCGACGTTTTCGTGCGACAGCTCATTGAGGGGGATCTCGTGCTGAGCAACGACGAGAAGCGCCTCGGGTGCATGCTCGTTGATTTCGGCGCTGAAACCACCACCGTATCCATCTACAAGAACGGCGCCCTGCAGTATCTGCAGACAATTCCACTGGGATCGCGCAACATCACCATCGACATCACGTCGCTCAACCACCTCGAGGAACGCGCCGAAGAGCTGAAGATTTCCGGCGGCAACGCCCTCACGGGCGCCGATTCCGCCCAGAATTCCACCGCGGCATTCTCCGGCTCCGATTTCACGGAAATAAACCACTACGTGGCTGCCCGCGCAGGCGAAATCATAGCCAACATCAATGAGCAGATGAACCTTGCCGGATTCAAGCCCGAGACTCTTCCCGCAGGAATCATCGTGGTAGGTCAGGGCGCACGCCTCAACGGCTTTAACCGCCGCCTCGAGAAAATGACAAAGACGAAAGTCCGCGTCGGCATGCCCGGCGGACGCATCCGGCTTGCCGACAGCCACATTCAGCCCGGCGATGCCGTCGACGTCATTTCCCTGCTCGCAGCCGCAAGCCGCGACGCAGCAGAGTGTACGTCGCGCCCCGCAGTGCAGCAGCCGGTCATCATGGAGCAGCCCGAAGTGGTTCCGGAAGTAGCCGCCACTGTCGTGGAAGAACCGGCCGCCCATAAGTCGCAGCCCACGCAGCCCGTACAGCCCGTGCAGCCGGTTCAGCAGCCTGTGGCACCGTCGTTCGGCTACGAACCTGTAAAACCACGGCCCGAGCAACAGTCCGAGCCTAAAGAGGAACCGAAACCGAAGCCAAAGCCTAAGACTCCCGGCCTCGGAACCCGAATTCTCAACTCATTCCGCGACCGCATCTCCGACCTCTTCACCGAACCCGACGAGGACGAATAATAAATTTCCATAAACATCCACACCATTCCGGTATAATCTGAAATATAATGGACAACAATCAGCAAAACATCTACGATACCTCCGCATTCCAGAGTGAAGAGGAGGCAACGCCCGTAATAATCAAAGCCATCGGTGTTGGCGGCGGAGGCAACAATGCCGTAAACCACATGTATAAGGAAGGAATCAAACGGGTTTCCTTCGTCAACATCAACACCGACCGCCAGGCGCTCCGGAATTCCTGCGTGCCCGTCACACTTCAGATTGGCGACGGCCTCGGGGCTGGCAACAAGCCCGAAAAGGCCACCGCTTTCGCCGAAGACAGCGCCGATGAAATCGCCGCACTCTTCGACGACGACACCAAGATGGTGTTCATAACCGCCGGCATGGGCGGCGGAACGGGAACCGGAGCCGCTCCCGTGGTGGCCCGGATAGCCAAGGAGCGCGGACTGCTCACCATAGGCATTGTAACCATACCTTTTCTCTTCGAAGGTCAGAAAAAAATCAAGAAAGCAATTGCCGGAGCCGACGAGATGGCAAAATACGTCGACGCACTGCTTGTGATCAACAACGAGCGCCTGACTGAGATATACGGTGACCTCGATTTCGTCAACGCTTTCGGCAAAGCCGACGACACCCTCTCAATCGCCGCACGCTCCATATCTGAAATCATCACCTGCGACGGTCACATCAACCTCGACTTCAACGACGTCGACACCACACTCCGCGACGGCGGAGCAGCCATCATCTCCACCGGCTTCGGCGAAGGCGAACACCGCGTGACTATGGCCATCGAGGAAGCACTCAAGTCGCCTCTGCTCAAAAACCGCGATATTCTCGGCTCTAAGAAACTGCTGTTCAACCTCTACTTCTCACGCGACGCAGAGCAAGCCTTCACCATCAACGAGACCAACGAAATCACCGACTTCATCAGCCGCATCAACCCCGACGTGGACGTGATCTGGGGTGTAGGATTCGACGAAACGCTCGGCAACAAGGTGAAAATGACCATCCTCGCCGCCGGTTTCGACGTAACTATCTCAGACGAGGAGGAGGAAATCATACGCTCCAAGCGTCCGCAGCCGCGTCAGCCCTTCGTTTCGCCCGTCACCCCTCCCGCGCCGGAGGCCCGCACGGCCGTCGACGGAAAGAATATACCCGACAACCGCCTCGACGCCGAGTACGGCGACAACATAGCCTCGCGAAGCTACATCGTGCTCGGTGCCAACCAGCTCGACGACGATGCCATCTGCGACACCCTCGAGCGCACACCCACCTATCGCCGCGAACGCCGTATAGTGGAGGAAATCCGCTCACGGTCGCTCAACCCGCGCCCGGGCGTACAGCACGATCCCCGCAGCTCGCGTACCGTGGACTTCGGCTGAACCGCGGTCTGCTCCCTACCACAGAAGCGCCTTTGCGGCGCTTCTGCTTTTCTCCTCTGCCCACTGAAAAACTTACTGCCCTAATACCTAATCATCAATGGAAAATCAACTGTTCTGGATAGTGCCCGCGGCCTCTGTTGTGGCACTTCTGCTTGCCTGGTATTTCTACCGCCAGATGATGCGCGAGAGCGAAGGTACGCCTCTCATGCAGAAAATCGCCTCCTACGTCCGTAAAGGAGCAATGTCGTACCTCCGTCAGCAATACAAGATTGTGGGTCTGGTATTCCTCGGCCTCGTGGTTCTCTTCGCCATAATGGCCTACGGCTTCCAGCTGCAGAACCCGTGGGTTCCCATAGCATTCCTCACCGGCGGATTCTTCTCCGGCCTCTCCGGATTTCTCGGCATGAAGACAGCCACCTACGCCTCGGCCCGCACCGCCAACGCCGCCAGAGGCTCGCTCAACGCCGGTCTGCGTGTGGCATTCCGCAGCGGCGCCGTGATGGGACTCGTGGTGGTCGGACTGGGTCTGTTCGACATATCGTTCTGGTATCTGATCCTCGACTGGTTTGTGCCGGCCGACGCCGCCACCCCCACCGCCAAACTCTGCATGATCACCACCACCATGCTCACCTTCGGCATGGGCGCCAGCACCCAGGCGCTCTTCGCCCGCGTAGGCGGCGGCATCTACACCAAGGCTGCCGACGTAGGTGCTGACCTCGTGGGCAAAGTAGAAGCCGGAATACCGGAGGATGACCCCCGCAACCCCGCCACCATCGCCGACAACGTGGGCGATAACGTGGGCGACGTGGCCGGCATGGGCGCCGACCTCTACGAGAGCTACTGCGGCTCGATTCTCGCCACCGCCGCCCTCGGCGCGGCCGCCTATATGACCTCGGCCGACACCGCCATGCAGTTCAAGGCCGTGCTCGCACCGATGCTCATAGCCGCCGTAGGCATAATCCTGTCCATCATAGGCATTTTCGCCGTAAAGACCAACGAGAATGCCTCGATAAAGGATCTGCTCGGCTCGCTCTCGCTCGGCACCAACCTCAGCTCGGTTCTCATTGTGGGCGCCACGTTCCTCATACTGTGGCTTCTGCAGCTCAACAACTGGGTCAACATCTCGCTCGCTGTCGTTATCGGTCTTCTCGTAGGCATCGTCATAGGCAGATCGACCGAATATTACACCTCGCAGTCCTACACTCCAACAAAGAAACTCGCCGAGAGCGGGAAAACCGGCCCCGCCACTGTAATCATCTCCGGCGTCGGTCTCGGCATGGTGTCGACCGCCGTTCCCGTGCTCGCCGTTGTAGTGGGCATCATCCTCTCCTACTGGCTCGCCTCCGGTTTTGACTTCACCAACGTGTCGATGGGTCTCTACGGCATCGGCATCGCCGCCGTAGGCATGCTCTCGACCCTTGGAATCACCCTCGCCACCGACGCCTACGGTCCCATCGCCGACAATGCCGGCGGCAACGCCGAAATGAGCGGACTGGGCGAGGAAGTGCGCCGCCGCACCGATGCTCTCGACTCGCTCGGCAACACCACCGCCGCCACCGGAAAGGGCTTCGCCATTGGCTCCGCCGCCCTCACCGGTCTCGCCCTCCTCGCTTCCTACATCGAGGAAATCCGCATCGGGCTCGGGCGCCTCGGTCAGACAGCAATCTCCATCGGCGACATGACAAAGCCCATCCACGAAGCCACCTTCACCGACTTCATGACTTACTACGACGTCAATCTGATGAACCCTAAAGTGCTCTCCGGCATGTTTATCGGCGCAATGATGGCATTCCTTTTCTGCGGCCTTACAATGAACGCCGTAGGCCGCGCCGCCGCACACATGGTTGAGGAAGTGCGCCGCCAGTTCCGCGAAATAAAAGGTATTCTTACCGGCGAAGCCGAACCCGACTACGCACGCTGCGTCCAGATTTCCACCCTCGGTGCCCAGCGCGAGATGGTGTTCCCATCGCTGCTTGCAATCATCGCCCCGATTCTCACCGGACTTATTTTCGGTGTGCCCGGAGTGATCGGTCTCCTCGTGGGAGGCCTCTCGGCCGGCTTCGTGCTCGCCATTTTCATGGCCAACGCCGGCGGAGCGTGGGACAATGCCAAGAAATACGTCGAGGAAGGCAACTTCGGCGGCAAAGGCAGCGAAGTCCACAAAGCTACCGTAGTAGGCGACACGGTGGGCGATCCCTTCAAGGATACATCGGGCCCGTCGCTCAACATTCTCATTAAACTCATGTCGATGGTTGCCATCGTAATGGCCGGACTCACCGTGAGCTGGTCGCTCTTCTGAGAGTATTCATTATAGCTAATTTAGCTAACTTAGCTAACCTATTAACAACAACCGATCAATGACTAAATCCCTTACCGCTCTCGCTGCGGCGATAATAGCCGTGGCTGCGGCGGCGCAACCCGCGCAGCTCACCAAGCCGGTGATACCCGCCGACCCCGCTCTCGAAGCCAAAGTAGAGAAGACCCTCGCCCGCATGACCCTCGAGGAGAAAATCGGCCAGATGACCGAAATCCAGCTCGACGTTATAGGCAGGATGACTCCCGAAGGCAACTTCGAGCTGGTTGAGAGCAAGATGGACACCGTGTTCGGCATCTACAAAGTCGGCTCCATCCTCAACGCGCCTTACTCCGTATGTCTCGACGCCAGGACATGGAACACCGTGATAGGCGGCATCCAGAAGTATTCGATGAAACATCTGGGCATACCCTGCATCTACGGACTCGACCAGAACCACGGAACCACCTATACCCGCGACGGCGTCCTCTTTCCCCAGCCGCTCAACATGGGCGCCACGTTCAACACGGATCTCGTGCGCCGCGGAGCGGAAATAACGGCTTACCAGACCCGTGCGTCAGACTGCCCCTGGGTCTACAACCCGACTCTCGACCTCGCGCGCGATCCACGCTGGCCCCGCTTCTGGGAGAACTACGGCGAGGATGTGCTCGTTAATGCGGTGATGGGCGCTACGGCCGTACGCGGCTATCAGGGCGACGACCCCAACCACCTCGGCCCCCTCAACGTGGCGACCTCGGTGAAGCATTACCTCGGCTACGGCTCACCTTTCTCCGGCAAAGACCGCACTCCGGCATATCTCTCCGAATCCGACCTGCGCGAAAAATATTTCGCGCCCTTCCTCGCCGCGCTTAAAGCCGGCGCGCTGACAATAATGGTCAACTCTTCGTCGATAAACGGTGAACCGGTTCACGCCTCCTCCCGTCTTCTCACCAAGTGGCTCAAGGATGAACTCGGATGGGACGGAATGATAGTGACCGACTGGGCCGACATCAACAACCTCTACACCCGCGAGAAGGTTGCCGCCGACAAGAAGGAGGCAATCGCACTCGCAATCAATGCAGGCATCGACATGGCCATGGAGCCCTACAACGTCGACTACTGCACCATACTCCGCGAACTCGTGGAGGAGGGAACCGTGCCCATGAGCCGCATCGACGACGCCGCACGCCGCGTTATCCGCCTCAAGTACCGCCTGGGACTCTTCGACCGGCCCGACACGTGGCTCAAGAACTATCCCGAGTTCAACTCGCCTGAATTTGCCGCCGAAGCCACCGAAGCGGCTGTTGAATCCATGGTGCTTCTGAAGAATGACCACGGGCTCCTTCCGCTCGCCGAGGGCACAAAGATACTCGTCACCGGCCCTAACGCCAACTCCATGCGCAGTCTCAACGGCGGCTGGTCCTACACCTGGCAGGGACATCTCGCCGACAGATATACTGAAGACAAGAATACCATTCAGGAGGCCCTGACCGCCCGGTTCGGCGCCGGTAACGTGACCTTCATACCCGGCCTGAGCTATGACCCGACAGGATTCTACGACAAGGTTGAGCCCGACCGCGAGAGCGAAGCCCTGTTTGCCGCCGAAAGCGCCGACGTAATCATTGTCTGCATAGGCGAAAACTCCTACTGCGAGACTCCCGGCAACCTCACCGACCTCAACATCAATCCCCTCCAGAGCGAATACGTGAAGAAACTCGCCGCAACGGGCAAACCGATTGTGCTCGTGCTCAACGAAGGCCGTCCGCGCATCATTTCCGGCATTGAGCCGCTCGCACAGGCTGTTATAGACATCATGCTCCCGTCGAACTACGGCGGCGACGCCCTGGCCATGCTTATTGCCGGCGACCGCAACTTCTCGGGCAAACTGCCCTTCACCTACCCCCGCGAAATCAACTCACTCGTAACCTACGACTATAAGGTAAGCGAGGAAGTGGGCAAAATGGAAGGCGTCTACGACTACGACGCCCGCGTAAACGTACAGTGGCCTTTCGGCTACGGCAAGAGCTACACTACCTTCTCGTACTCGAATCTCCGCGCCGACAAGGCAGAATTCACCGCCGCCGACATGCTTACCTTTACGGTTGACGTAGCCAACACCGGCAACGTGACAGGCAAGGAAGCCGTATTGCTCTACAGCAGCGACCTCGTGGCATCGCTCGTTCCCGACAACAAGCGCCTGCGCGCATTTACTAAAATCGAGCTTAAGCCGGGAGAGACAAAGACCGTCAGTCTGACAATCCCGGCCTCCGATCTCGCCTTTGTAGGATCCGACGGCAAATGGCGCCTCGAAAAGGGTGATTTCCGCATCACCGTGGCCGGCGAGAGCATACCTCTCCGCTGCACCGCAACGCATCTCTATCCCGATCCCAATATCTGACAAAGATATAATGCACTGACATCCAGGCAGGGGCGCTGTATCCGCTATACAGCGCCCCTGCCTGCCTTCAGACTGTTGATAAGAGATAAGAGCGCGGTGGGTGATTTTTTGCTTTTTGGCATTTATTTATTATCTTTGTTGTCTTACAATCAGCTTATGGATCATTATATAGTATCCGCGAGAAAGTACCGTCCGGCTACATTTGCGTCGGTGGTGGGACAGAAAGCTCTTACCGCCACGCTTAAGAACGCCATAGCCACGGGACGTCTTGCACACAGTTATCTTTTCTGCGGCTCACGGGGTGTGGGAAAGACCTCGTGCGCCCGAATCTTTGCGAAAACAATCAACTGCGAGAACATCACCCCGGATGGAGAGGCCTGCAACGAGTGCGAGAGCTGCCGGTCGTTCAACGAAGGCAACTCGCTCAACATAATAGAACTCGATGCGGCTTCCAACAACGGCGTCGACGACATCCGCCAGCTTGTGGAGCAGGTTCAGATTCCGCCTTCGCGGGGGCAGTACCGCGTGTTTATTGTGGATGAGGTTCACATGCTGTCGGCTGCGGCGTTCAACGCCTTTCTGAAGACGCTCGAGGAGCCGCCGAGCTACGTGATTTTCATTCTCGCCACCACGGAGAAGCATAAAATCATCCCGACTATACTTTCGCGCTGCCAGATCTACGATTTCAACCGCATTTCGATCCGCGACATAATCGACCACCTGGCCTACGTGGCGAAAAGCGAAGGTATGACCGCCGAACCGGCGGCGCTCAACGTGATAGCCCGCAAGGCCGACGGCGCCATGCGCGACGCGCTGTCGATCTTCGACCAGGTTGCCGCCTCGTCGAGAGGCAACATAACTTTCCAAGCTACAATCGACAATCTCAACGTACTGGATTTCCATTACTACAACCGTTTGCTCGAGGCTTTTCTTGCGGGCGACGTGCTGCAGTCCTGGATGATCTACAAGGAGATACGCGACCGCGGTTTCGACTCTCATTTCTTCATAAACGGCCTTGCCGACTATATGCGCGACCTGATGGTTGCGCGCGATCCGGCCACGATAGTGCTTCTTGAAGCCGACGACGAGGCGCGGGCCGAAATGGCTGCGACCGCGGCAAAGTGTCAGCCTGCGTTCATACTCAAGGCTATGAGCCTATGCAACGAGGCGGATCTGAACTACCGTACGGCTGCCAACAAGCAATTCCTGACTGAACTTACGCTTGCCAAGATATGCCAATCAGCCGGCCCCTCCCCCAGTAACGGCGGCAACGGAGCTGTCTCTTATACACATCTGA
>UROS01000004.1 GCA_900549445.1 uncultured Porphyromonadaceae bacterium
GGAGTCGATGCAGTTTGAGATGATGGTGCAGTAGGCACGGTCTGACACTCGGTAAAGGTTTTGCTTTTTTGTGGCTTTCATTGTCGGTGTGTGTTTTGGTTTTCTGCCGCAAAGATAATACAGAATTTTGCGGAGACCATTGCGATAATGTCGCTTTTTTTAATCGGGGGTGAAAAATTTTTTAGACAGGGGAACAGGAGAAACAGAAGGATGAGAGAACGGGAGGAATGGAAAAATGTATTGATAATCAATGGTGTATGGGTATTGTAGCAGTCGCTTGGCAATTTGCATAAAAACAAATGATCCAAGCTACAGGACATTAGCGTATTAGCTAACTCTTAGAGGTTGTTTTTAAACAACCTCTTATTCTTCCGGTTTGTCGGAGCCGGCGGTGTAGGCGCGGGGGGTTATTCCGAAAATCTCTTTGAATGCCACGGAGAAATGGGATGGGTTGGCGAACCCGGTCGCGTAGGCCACTTCTGCGATGCTGAGTTTTTTCTCGCGGAGGAGGCGTGCGGCCTGGCGCATGCGTATGTTTCTGATGAAATCGCGTGCGCTCTGGTTGGTGATTTCTTTCAGGCGCCTGTTGAGGTGAACACGCGATAAGCCCACTTCGGCGGCAAGGCTTTCCACGCTCAGGTCGGGCGACGAAATGCGGGCGTTGACCACCGCCATGATTTTGCGCATGAGAATCTCGTCCTGCGAGCGCAGTTCTATCTTTTCCACTTTGTCTTCCTGCTCCTGCGAGCCGCTGTATTTCACTTTGAGAAGATGGCGGTTGGCGAGGAGGTTGGCTATTGTCATTTTCAATACTTCGGTATTGAACGGTTTCACCATATAGTTGTCGGCGCCGCTTTCGAGTCCTTCCTTCATTTCTTCGGCACTTGAGCGGGCGGATAGCAGGATTACGGGGATATGGTTGGTGTTGATGCCTTTCTTTATTTTGCGGGTGAAGGTTATGCCGTCCATGCCGGGCATCATAATGTCGCTTATAATGAGATCCGGGGCAGGCGATTCGGTGAGAACGGCGTCGAGAGCCTCCTCGCCGTTGGAAAAGGCCACGATTGTATAGGTGTCGCCCAGTTCGCGGCTTATATAAGCACGGATTTCGGGATTGTCTTCCACGACCATAATGCGGCCCCGGGGCCGGGCATGGGATGCCGCGGCCGCTTCGTCGGTGATTTCGTCGACCTCTTCTGCCGAAAGAGAGCGACCGATATCCGTAACCGGCTGTTTTTCTTCCGGCTCGGCGAGTTCGGCGGCGGTAAGATGGTCGGCTCCGCGCGGAATTCTGATCACAAACTCGCACCCCGGGCCGTCGTGACGGTTGTGAACCGATATGGAGCCGTGGTGGAGCAGCACGAGCGACTTGGCGAGGTGCAGGCCGATGCCGGTTCCGAAACTCGACTGCGTCACGGTGTTTTCCACGCGGTAGAAGCGCTCGAAAATGCGGTCGATTTCTTCGGGCGGAATGCCTATGCCGGAGTCGGATACCACAATCTGCACGTAGTTGTCGAGCGGTGGACGGGCGGCCGGGTCGGTTCCGGTTGTGAGCGACACGGTGATCGAGCCTCCGGCGGGAGTATATTTGAAGGCATTGCTGAGCAGATTCATGAGCACCTTGTCGAAATTGTTGAGGTCGAGCCACGCCGGAATATGCTCCTCGCTCGGCAGGAAAGAGAGTTTTATATCGTTTTCGCGGGCGAAAATCTCGAACGGCTGCATCACGTCGCGCACGAATCCCACCATATCTGTCTCGCGGAAGTGCATGCGCATCTGCCCCTTGTCGATGCGCCTGACGTCCATCAGCTGGTTTACAAGGCTCAGAATCCGCTGCGAGTTACGGTAAATCATCATGTAAACGGGGCGCAGAGCGCTGTCGCGACATGTGGCGATGAGTTTCTCGAGCGGATTGATGATGAGGGTCATGGGGGTGCGGATTTCGTGTGAGATGTTGAACACGAACTGCAGTTTCGCCTCGTTGATTTCCTCGGCCCGCTGAAGATCGAGTTTTTCAATCCGCTCGCGGTTGCGCATGCGCCAGTAGTGAACGGAAGCAAGCAGGAGCAGGACTATGAGCACCGAATATATGAGCCATGCCCACCATGACTGATACCAGGGGGGCAGAACGGTTACGGTAACGCTGCGTACGGCATCGGGGCTGTTGTCGCCGGCTACTTTGAACTGCAGCGTATAGGTTCCGGGGGTGATGTTGTTGAAAGTCACGCGGCTGTCGCCGGGCTGGGTATGCATCCACCGTTTGGATTGCTCGGGTATGCGATACTGGTAGATGATTTTGTCGGGATTGTCGAAGGTGAGAGTAGAGAAATGGAAGGTGAAAGTGTTGTCGCCCGGAGCGAGAGTGAAATGCTCTGTCTCGCTTACGCCGCCGGTGGTGACGCGGTGGCCGCCCGACAGGGTGGAGGCGTTGACGGGGGTTCCGAAAATGTCGAGCCGGACAATCCGCGGGTTGTAGGCTCTGACGTTTTCCTCTATGTCGTAGGGGTGGAAAGATGTGACACCGTGTGTGCCTCCGAAATAAATGGTGCCGTTGGGAGCGGTGCAGAAAGCTCCGTGGGTAAACTCGTTGCCCTGCAGGCCGTCGACAGCGTCGTAGGTCACGACAGCTCCGGTAGCGGGGGAGAAGCGTGCTATGCCGTGATAGGTGCTTACCCAGAGATTGCGTGCGGCGTCCTCCACTATTCCGCAAATCACGTCGTTGGGCATGCCGTCGGCGGTAGAAATCAGAGTAGTTTCGCCCGAGTTCGGATTGTAGCGCATAAGTCCGGCCACCGTACCGGCGCAGATCATTCCGTCTTGGTCTTCGGCGAGAGTATATGCGATCGGGCCTGTCAGAGGCGCCACAGGGGTAATTTTTCCGGAGCGTAGGTCGAGGCGGCAGACGCCGGAGAAAGTAGCGAGCCATACGGCAGAGTTACGGGCAATCATTATGCCGTTGACCCAGTCGCGGGTCACGATGTCGGGGCGTACGTCGCCCGAGCGGGGAGCCGCGCGGAACTGCCGTGTCTGCCCGGAAGCGGGGTCATAACGGAAAACGCCGTCGCCGAGTGTGGCGGCATATATTGCGCCGTCTGGCGCCACGGCGAGGCCGTAGATTCGCGTCCCGGCCAAAGCGGGAACATAGCTGACGCGCGACGTCGAGGGGTCGACCTGCGCGAGTCCGGCGCCATAAGTCCCGGCCCAGAGACGTCCGGCGGCATCCTCGGTCATCGATAGTACCGTGGCGGTCATCGGGATGTGGGCCCGACATTCGCCGGTTAGGCTGTAGATTCGGTAAAGTCCGTCGTTGTCGCAGGAAACCCACAGGTCGTTGTGCGAGTCGGTCTTCACCATCATCACGCATCCGGTTCCTATCGGATTGGCGCTCTGATGACGCCCCATGTAGCTGAACCTGAATCTATTGCGGGGGAGTAGGTACACACCGCGCTGGAAAATTCCGAGCCACAGATTGCCGTCGCGGTCGAGCAGAATGCGGTGCGTTTTTGAGTTGGCGAAATCGAGGCCGGGAGTGTCGAGCGGATAGTCTGAAACGGTGTTGTCGCGTATGATTTTCAGGCCGTTGCCATCGGTAGCCATAAGAATGCCGCTCCCATCGGCGTCGATGGCAAGATCCTGGACGGGATAGCCGGTGCATTGCGGGCCGGGAGGTGCGAAACTGTCGGCTGCGCGGTTGTAGGCCACAACCCCGCCATGATCGAGAATACCTACATATATATTACCCTGCTGATCCTCTTCGATGTCGGAAATCTTCATCCCGGGGAGGTCGGCGGCGCCATATCCGCGCACGGTACCGCTTGCGGGGAAATAGCGGCATAGGCCGGAGCTTTCCGTTCCGATCCACAGCACGTGGTCGCGATCTTCGTGCATGCATGTAATGTAGTCGCTTCCAACGAGCCGGGTCACTTCGTCGAGTCTTATGGCGCGCTTTCCGTCGGGCTCGAGCCTGAAGATGCCGTTTCCGAGAGTCGCAATCCACAGTTCGCCGTCCGACAGTTCGAGGATGGCGGCCACGTGGGGATAGACGCGCTCGCTGCGGCTGAACATCGGAATTTCTACAAACGAATCGCCGGCGCGGTCGAACACCATCAGACCGTTGATACAGCCTACGCGCAGCGAGTGGTGACGGTCTTCGTAGACGGTGCGTACGTAGTTGCTCTTAATCGAGCCGGGCCGTTCGGAGTCGTTGAGATAGATGGTGAATCCCGTTCCGTCGGTTCGGTTCAGGCCGTATTCGGTGGCCACCCATACGTAGCCCTCGCTGTCCTGCATGATATGGTTTATGAGCGACGACGACAGTTCGTTGTCGGGTGTGAAGAGCCGGCCGCGCTGGGCAGATGCCCCCGGCACGCTACAAAACATAAAAAGAGCAGCAATCAATAACGTCAGACGGAATTTCATGGCCGTAATATATCGTGGTATTTTTCACCTCGCCGCGTATCGGTAGAGTGCGTCGCAGCCGGTCGACGGCCGGAAATTTCTGATTTCCCGAATGCGGGTGAGAGGTTTTTTGGATAACTTGTTACAAATATACTAAAAATCTCTTAAAATGACGCATTCAGAAATTTTATGAGGGGCTAATTTTATGTTTTACAACATAAATGTTTCATACGCGATAATATATGTTTCAAACAGAACATATGTTGTTTCCGGACTGCAAATAAATGCACCGCCGAATAAGGTGGAATCTCTTTATAATGTATAAATTTGCAACACCAAAAAACCAAAATAATGTTTAACCCGATTAATTAACCCTAAATCACCTGAAAAAAGAGACAAACCAATTACCTGACAAATCCGAAACTTAAATCAAAAACAACCTAAACTAATTAATCCACCAAAATTTTTAATTACTTTCATGAAGTGCACAGTAAAAATCCTGAGGCTGATGGCCCTCGTCATGTTAGTCATGACTCCGCTGTTGGCGTATTCCCAGAACATCACCGTGACGGGAAGTGTGCTCGATGAGGCGGGCGACCCGCTTATCGGCGCGACAGTGCAGCAGAAAGGTTCCGGCAACGGCATAGCCACCGACATTGACGGAAACTTTAAGCTGAGCGTACCCAAAAATGCCACTCTCGTGATTTCCTATGTGGGCTACACCACCCAAAGTGTGGCCGTGGACGGACGGACAAACATCACCGTCACCCTCAAAGAAAACGCAGAAGTACTTGACGAAGTCGTAGTAGTAGGCTACGGCCAGATGAAGCGCAGCGACATGACCGGATCGGTAGTGTCGGTGGGCGACGCCGCAATCAAAAAGTCGGTTCCCACGAGTATCGACCAGGTGCTCCAGGGCCGCGCGGCCGGTGTGAACATCCAGGCCAACTCCGGTACTCCCGGCGCGTCGACCTCCATCCGTATCCGCGGTATCAACTCGCTCAACGCGACCAACCAGCCTATCTTCGTAATCGACGGTGTTGTGATAGACTCCGCTACCGACGATGAATCGTCGAACCCCCTGTCGGCCATCAACCCGAGCGATATCGTTTCGATGGATATCCTCAAGGATGCATCTGCAACCGCTATATATGGTTCGCGCGCGTCGAACGGTGTGATCATGATCACCACCAGGCGCGGTCAGGCGGGTCTCGCCACCGTTACTTACGACGGATACGTAGGCTGGCAGGAAATGCCCAAGAAATATGAGATGCTCAATCTCCGCGAATATGCCGAGCACCACAACTACCGCGCCAACGTGCTGAAACTTCTCGATCCTTCGAGCGCATTTGTGCGTCCCGAACTCCTCGGCGAAGGCACCGACTGGCAGGACGAGCTTTTCCGCAAGGCATTCATGACGAGCCACAACATTTCGGTTGCCGGCGGCAATGAGAAAACCACCTACGCATTCTCCGGCGGTTATCTCGATCAGGACGGTATCGCGGTAGGCTCCGGCTTCCGCCGTCTGTCGCTCCGCTCCAACATCGACACCCAGATCAAGACATGGCTCAAGGGAGGTGTAAACTTCTCGTTCTCCGAAACGAAGCAGAACGTAGGTACCGACAAGAGCACCATCATGAGCGCCCTGCAGCAGCAGCCCACCGTGGCTCCTACTTCGGCCGACGGCTCTTTCGACGGCCCTGAAGACGTGTGGATGCCCGACAATCCCCTGGGTATGGCGGAAATCGTGACCAACAACAACCGTAAGACCAACTTCCGCTTCAACGTTTACCTCGAGGCCACCCTCACCAAAGGCCTTACTCTCAAAACCGAGGCATCGGGCGACTGGAACTACAACAATTACTATTACTATATGCCCGACTACCAGTTCGGCGTAAAGACCCAGGACATCCGTACCTCGCGCTGGACAAAGACCAACACGAAATACTGGTCATGGCGCAACATTCTGACCTATAACCGCACCTTCAACAAGGTTCACTCCATCAACGTGATGCTCGGTCAGGAAATGAGCCACTTCAACTGGGAAACCCAGCAGAGCACGGCAACCGGTTTCCTCACCAACTCCACCCCTGACCCCTCGGCAGGCGACATCACCACCTCGACAGGTATCGGCTACAAGAACGCCAACTCCATGCAGTCGTATTTCGGACGTGCATTCTACTCCTACGACGACCGCTACCTCCTCACTGCCACCATCCGCCGCGACGGTTCCTCGAAATTCTCCGAAGGCAACCGCTGGGGCTGGTTCCCTTCGGCAGCCATAGCATGGCGCGCCTCGCAGGAATCGTTCCTCCGCGACGTAACCTGGCTCAACAATGCCAAACTCCGCGCAGGCTGGGGCGCAACGGGTAACCAGAATGTGGCCGACTGGGCTACAATCGCCCTCCTGAGCTACAAGACCACACCGTGGGGCACCGGCGTACTGACCGGCAACACTCCCGCTCCCGATCTGACATGGGAAACCACCCACTCCTACAACTTAGGCGTTGACCTCGGTTTCCTCGACAACAGAATAGAGCTCGTGGCCGACGTCTACTACAAAAAGACAAAGAATCTTCTCCTGCAGGTTCAGCTTCCCGCCTTCCTCGGCTCCAAGGGTCAGGGCTCCGCATCGAATCCCTGGGACAACATCGGTTCTCTTGAAAACAAGGGCTTCGAGCTTACCCTGAACACCACCAACATCACCAACCGCAATTTCCAGTGGACATCGAACCTCACCTTCTCGCTCAACCGTAACAAGGTGGTTGCTCTCGACACCGAGACCGCAACACTCGAGAAGACCTTCCAGACCGGTTCGTACAACCACGTGGTCACCCGCACGGTAGTGGGCGAACCCATCGCCCAGTTCTGGGGCTACAAGGTGATAGGCCGTTTCGACGAGCCCACCGACTTCTATTATAAGGATAAGGACGGCAACGTGAAGCAGGTGGCAATTCCCGCCGGCAACACTATCGCCGAAAGCTCCACCTGGCTCGGCGACTACATCTACGAGGATAAGAACGGCGACGGCGTGATCGACGCCAACGACGCCCAGTTCATCGGCAACCCCGAGCCCAAATTCACCTGGGGCTTCGGCAACAACTTCTCGTGGAAAGGCATCGACCTGTCGGTATTCTTCACCGGTTCCTACGGAGGTAAGATCCTCAACATGACCCGCATGTTTATCGAAGATCCCCGCACCAACGGCAATATGCTCCGCTCGTCGCTCAACTATGCCAAGATCGGTCTGATCGATCCCAACGGACCGGCCGACGACTTCCGCAATCTCCACGTGATCAACGCTTCGGAGACAATCATGCCGGCAGTACAGAAGAGCAACGCCAACAATAACTTCACCCAGGTGAGCGACCGCTTCATCGAGGACGGCTCCTATATCCGCCTCCAGAACATCTCGCTCGGCTATACATTCCCCCGCCAGTGGATGCGCAAGATTTTCCTTGAAAACGTGCGTGTTTACATGAACATCCAGAATGTCCACACCTGGACCAAGTATAAAGGTCTCGACCCCGAAGTGGGCGCAATGTACGGCGACGCACTGATGACCGGCCTCGACTACGGCCGCTATCCTTCGCCCCGCATCTACACTTTCGGTCTCAATGTCTCCTTCTAATCTTCAAAAATGAGAACAACAATGAAAAACAAAATATTAATTCTCGCAGCGCTGGCAGGTGCTTCGGTCATGTTCTCGTCGTGTGAGGACTATCTGGACCAGACCAACACCTATCAGGCCAACCCCGAGACATTCTTCGACAGCGACGAAGCTGTATCATACGCCACCGCTCCGCTCTACAACTACGTGTGGAACGACTTCAACGGCAAATTCTACTACAGCGTGGGCGACGGACGAGCCAACAACCTCACCGCCCGCTGGAGCGACTATATCTACCCCTACACCAACTTCACCGAGACAGCCAACTCTCCCGGTCTGGAGGACGCCTGGGGCGCATTCTACTCCGTTGTGGCCCAGAGCAACAACACAATCAACAACATCGCCCAGAAATGCGGGCCGGCCGTCAGCGAGCAGGCACGCATCCAGGGTATGGCCGAAGCACGCTTCATGCGCGGCCTCGCCTTCTGGTATCTCGGCTCCGTATGGGGTAAGGCAATCATCTATACCGACACTCAGGAAGCCGCCCGCAACGTGGTTCGTCCCGCCAACCGTCTGGAAGACGTGATCGAGTTCGCCATCCGCGACATGGAGTACGCCGCCGCCAACCTCTCGCCGGTTCAGGCCAATCCCGGCCGCGTGACCTGCTACAGCGCCTACGGTATGCTGTCGCGCTTCTACCTCTCCATGGCCGGTCTTACAACAGAAGGACAGTACGACGGTACAAACATCGCCACCGATCACAACCGCGGTACCCGCAATCCTTACTATCTCGACCTCGCAGCCAAGGCTGCGCTCAAGTGTATGGAAGGCCCCTACGAACTCATGCCGTCCTACGGCGATCTGTTCACTGTAGAGAAATGGAACAATAACTCGGAGTCTGTGTTCCAGCTCCAGTGGCTCCAGGGTTCCACCGACGCAATCGGCTGGGGCGCCGCCAACTCCATCTCGGCATTCTTCTCATGGTCTACCATGGTAGGCGAGACCAACTGGGGTAACGCCACCTATGCTTCTTACGACATGGTACGTACCTACAAGCCCGAGGACTTCGCCGTGCGCCGCCACTACACCATCGCCACCGTGGGCGAGAGCTATCCCCAGCTCAACAAGAAGGGCGGAGGCTACACCTACAACGTGACTGAAACCGGCTACGAGAACAAGTGCAACGTGGTGAAGCACGTAATCGGCAAACTCGACGACAACGGTCAGAGCTACCAGCAGTCGAGCGGCGTCAATACCTATATGATGCGTCTCGCCGAGGTCTATCTCAACTATACCGAGGCTGTCATGGGCAATAATTCAACCCTCACCGGCGAAGACAATCTCAAGTACTTCAATCTCGTGCGCACCCGCGCGAAAGTTCCGGCGAAATCCTCCATCACCTACGAGGATCTGCGCTACGAACGCCGTATAGAGCTCGCTTACGAAGGCCAGTACTGGTACGATCTGCTCCGCCGCAGCTACTATCAGGAAGAAGAGGTGATCGGTTATCTCAACTCGCAGGAGCGCAACGCCGGCTACGAGTGGGATGAGAATGAAATCTGCCAGTATGCCAAGACCGGCGACGGCACCGGAGTCTCCACCGCCACCAAACAGCATCTTACCTTCCCCGTTTCGAACGTCGATCTCACCCGTAATCCCAAGCTCAAGGACGAGCCTGTGGCCTACGAGTTCCCCGAGCGCGAAATCGAGACTTCAACCCTGTTTAATTAATGTATACAAACTACTGAAATTATGAAATTCCAATATATAGCGGCTGCCGCAGTGCTTCTGGCGGGTTTCACCTCGTCGTGTAACGACGACGACGCCTACTTCGAGAGCGATGCGCAGAAAACGCCAATGAAGATAACAAAGGTGTATCTGGAAGACTACAAGTCGTCGGTACCCGACCGTGAGGTGGAATTCGCGCGCCTTGGCCAGATGCTGCGCCTCGAGGGCTCCGGCTTCTATGGTGTGAAGAAAGTGTATATCAACGGCTACGACACTTATTTTAACCGCGCCTACGTGAGCGACGGCTCCATGATCGTGTCGATCAACTCCAAGACCCCCGTCAGCGACTGCGACGAGAGCGTCCGCAACACCATCCGCCTCGTCAAGGACGGCGACAACGAGTTTGTCTACACCTTCCTTATCCGCAACGGTTACTCCATTATTGAAAACATCAGCAACACGCTTCCTCAGCCCGGTGAAACCGTCACCGTTACCGGCACCTACCTCCACGAGACCTCCAAAATCACCCTCCCCGGCGGTATTGAAGTGACCGAAGGTATCGTCAACGACGAAGACGGCGAGTGGTTCACCTTCGTAATGCCCTCAGGCGTGACCGAAGGCGGCCCCATCATTTCCGAGAGCCCTAACGGCATCACCCAGTCGCCCGCTTACTTCAACGAGCGCCGCGGTCTGCTCATAGACTACGATACCGAAGGCCAGCAGGGAATGTGGGGCGGCAAGGACGACGACGGCAACATCAAGCCAGGCGCCTCGATGATCTACACCGAGGATCTCGTCGACGACCCCGCCGGCACCGGCCGCGGCAAATGCGCTCCCCTCGTTCCGCAGCGTCTGTTCGACGAGGGCGGCATAGCTGCCGGAAAGCCGCGTGCTGCCGAAATGCAGACAGTGGGCGACGGCAACAAGTCTTGGGAAGACTGGACACGCATGACCGACTTCATCCCTGCCGAGACCCCCGTGAGCGAAATCGCCCTTCAGGTCGACGTATACTGTCCCGAACCCTGGACCATCGATCTCGGAGGCCAGATTCAGGTGCAGCTTATCAACAACTATAACTTCGCAGGCATAGGCAGCGACGATGACAACAAAGGTAACCTGACCTACATATTCGCACCCTATCTCTCGACAGGCAAAGGCGGTGAGGCCGTTCCGTTCTTCACGACCGGATGGCAGACACTCACCATTCCGATGGCCAATATCAACAAGTATGCTGATCTCCTCGCCGATCCCGAGGCTCAGGCTCCTACATTCCAGATGGTTATCGACGACCGCAACGCCGCTACCTATCCCAACTTCGGTGTGGGCTTCGTCAACAGCGACTTCGACTACACCAATGCCGCCGGCGAGAAAGTCACTCTGAAATCGAGCGTATTCACCGGTCCTTCGGTCTATTTCGACAACTGGCGCGTGGTGCCCTACAAGGCATTCGTCCCCAGCGATTACGAAGAACCCGAAGATGAGGAATGATTTACGGAAGTATGTTTTAAACAAAGATTAAAATTATGAAATTCAATAAGATATTACTACCGGTAGCAGCTCTCTCCCTGGTTTTCGCCGCTTGCGACGACCAGATAATGGAGTGGCGCGACGGCGACCCCTCGGTCACCGGAGCCGACATCCCGATGGAGCTCAAGGAGAAGATTGCCACCTACGACGTCATCAAAAATTACATGGCGCAGTACCACCCCAACGTGGACATCACCATCGGCATGGGCCTCAACGATTTCCTCGAGAATGAGGCATACCGCCAGGTTGTGCTCGACAACTATCAGGGCGTAACCTTTGGCAATGCCATGAAGCACCAGTCGATCGTAAGCGCCACTGGTAAATACAACTGGAGCACTGTCGACCAGTTCCTCGCCATGAACACCGGACTGAAACTCCACGGCCACAACCTGCTCTGGCACACTCAGCAGCAGCAGACCTATATGAAATCGCTCATCGCCCCGAAGCTCATCCAGGAGCAGACGGGAGGCGGCGACGGGATTGCCAACGTGCTCGTAGGTGACGCCAACAACTTCGACGGCGGCACAACCGGCGGCTGGGGCTCATGGGGTTCCAACAAGGAATCTGCCGACGTAGTGGCAGGAGCCGGAGTCGACGGCACAGCGGCTCTCGTTCTCAAGAGCAAGGAAGACGGTCAGGCCTATCAGGCTCAGTGCGCCTATACCTTCGACACTCCCCTCAAGGTGGGTGTGGAATATAAGATCTCCTTCAAGGCAAAATCTTCTTCAGCCGCAGGCTATCTCCAGTTCCAGTATCAGAACGGCACGACCTACGGAGCACAGGGTGGCTACACTGACTTCAACGTAGGTACCGACTGGATGACCTGCGAGGTGGTGTTCACCGTTCCTGAGGAAAACGAGAGCGCAAACCGCATTATCCTCAACTTCGGTAAGGTAGGCGCCACATATTATATAGACGACATCCGTTTCGGCGAATATACCGAACCGGTGGCCGACCCGATGGAGAACGTCCTCGTGGGCGATGACAGCACCTTTGACGGCGGCACAACCGGCGGCTGGGGCTCGTGGGGCGGCAACAAGGAGTCAGCCGAAGTTGTGGAAGGCGTCGGCGTTGACGGCACCCCCGCTCTCGTACTTACGAGTAAGGCCGACGCCAACGCTTATGAGGCCCAGTGCGCCTATACTTTCGACGTTCCCCTCGAAATCAATACTCCCTACATCATCCAGTTCCAGGCGAAGTCTTCTTCTGCCGCGGGATACCTTCAGTTCCAGTATCAGAACGGCACCACCTACGGCTGTCAGGGTGCCTACACTGATTTCAACGTAGGTACTGACTGGATGACCTGCGAGGTTGAATTCACCGTTCCCGAGGAAAACGAGAGCGCCAACCGCATCATCATCAACTTCGGCAAAGTTGGCGCAAGCTACACCATCGACAATATCAAGTTCGGCAAGAAGATTGCAACCGCAGCAGGCGTCCGCCGCCGCGCTGCTTCCTACCACTACGAGATCAAGTCGCCCGAAGAGAAGAAGACCATTCTCCTCGGTTGCATGGAAGAGTGGATCAAAGAAGCCATGACCCATGTCGGTTCCGCCTGCTCGAGCTGGGACGTGATCAACGAGCCTATCGGCGACGACTGCAAGATACGCGGCGTTGAGGGTGGCTGGATGACCGACGACAGCGAACCCGTTGAAACCGCCGAAGACGGTCTGAATCTCAACTGGGTGAACGAAGCCGGCAACGGACACTTCTATTGGGGCTATTACTGCGGCATGGACTACGCCGTCAAAGCATTCGAATATGCAGCCAAGTACAATCCCAACGGCGCCAAGCTGTTTGTCAACGAGTATAACCTCGAGACCAACCCCTCGAAGCTCGCCAAACTCATTGAGTTCGTTGAGTATATCGACAACCACGGTGCTCACGTAGACGGTATCGGCACCCAGATGCACGTTTCCTCGTCGATCACCAAGGCACAGGTCGACGAAATGTTCAAAACCCTCGCCGCCACCGGCAAGCTCGTGCGTATCACCGAGCTCGACGTGACTGTAGGCACGAAGACTCCTTCCGCCGACCAGCTTCAGAAGCAGGCCGACTGCTACCAGATGATCCTCACCTCCTACTTCGAGAACATTCCCGAAGCACAGCAGAGCGCGGTCACCATCTGGGGTCTCAGCGACAACGAGAAAGAGCACGAGTACTGGCTTAAGGACGACGCTCCCAACATCTTCGACGCTTCCTATGGCCGCAAGATCGCCTATAAGGGTGTATGCGACGCCATCGCAGGCAAGGATGTCAGCGCCGACTTCCGCAGCCACGACTATTCGAAACAATAATCCTTAACGCCTCCGGGGTCTTCCGCAGAAACCGAAGACCCCGGAGGTTTCTTATACTTCAGTTCATTCACCATGTCAAGGAAATTCATATTACTTCTTATCGCTGTTTTTGCATTGCTGCCGATGTCGGCCTCCCGCCTCGAAAAGCAAGGCTCGGCCATGCGCCTTATTGTCAACGAAAAGCCGTTTATAATCGTAGGCGGCGAACTCGGCAATTCCGCCGCAACCTGCAGCGCCGACATTGCCCGCAATTTCCGCAAACTCCACGACATGGGTCTCAATACCGTGCTCGTCCCTGTATACTGGGATTTAATCGAGCCGGAAAAAGGTAAATTTGACTTCTCGCTCGTCGATACTATCCTTTCCGACGCCCGCGCCAACGACCTCAAAGTGGTGTTTCTATGGTTCGGCGCCTGGAAAAACTCGATGAGCTGCTACACTCCCCTCTGGTTCAAGCAGGACTACAGGACGTATCCCCGTGCCCGTACTGAATCGGGCAAGCCGCTCGAGATTGCGAGCGCATTTTCCCCCGCCGTTTTCAAAGCCGATTCCGAGGCTTTCGCGGCGCTACTCAACCATATCAGGACTGTCGACAACGACGAGACAGTAATCATGATTCAGATCGAGAACGAAATCGGTATGCTCGAAGACGCCCGCGACTATTCTCCGGCCGCAGTGGCCGAATATTCCAAAGGCGTGCCCTCCGCTCTCATCTCCCATCTCGAAAAAAACAAAAAATCACTCCATCCCTCGCTCCTTTCCAAGTGGAAAAACGCCGGGATGAAGAAATCAGGCTCATGGGCCGAAGTGTTCGGCGACGACATCTACACCGACGAACTTTTCATGGCCTACAGCTACGGGCGCTATGTTGAGGGTCTGGCGCAGATTGCGCGCTCCGTCCTCCCAGATATGCCCCTTTACGTGAACGCAGCGATGAACTCGCGCGGCCGCCGTCCCGGCGAATATCCCTCGGCCGGCCCGCTCGCTCATCTCAAAGATATATGGCATGCCGCCGCTCCTTCGGTCGACATGCTCTCCCCCGACCTCTACGACAGCGGTTTCACCGACTGGGTACGCGCCTACGCGCTCCCCGACAACCAGCTGTTTATCCCTGAAATCCGTCGCCGCGACGGCAACGCCGTGCAGACACTCTACGTGCTCGGCGAGCACGATGCAATCGGCCTCAGCCCCTTTGCCATAGAGGCCGGCTCAGACAATCCCTCCGACCGCGACAACCGCGGCCGCGCCATGATTCGTGAGCTTCTCCCTCTCGTCAGCGCCAATACAGGGAAGGGAACAATGAACGGTTTATATTTCGACGCCGACTCCATAACCCGAACCATCCCGCGCGACGGAATCACCGTGAAGGCATCGCATTATTTCACTCTGCCGTGGGATCCACGAGCCACCGACGGCTCCCCCTGGCCCGTGGCGGGAGGCATCATCATTCCCGCCGGCGGGAAAGGTGAGTACATTATCGCAGGCAGCGGCATAGTCGTGGAGTTCGACAAACCGGGCAACACACCGGCCGATACCCGCAACCTCGGCGAGGACGGTTTTCTCAACTCCGGAGCCGACCGCAAGGCCGGCGGGGCTTGGAGCGGACGCTCGCGCATAGGTCTCGGTTCTGTCTGCGAGGTAAAAGTCGCCCCCGACGGCTCGCTGACTCCGGTAAGATATTTCAACGGCGACGAAACCCACCAGGGGCGCCACGTGCGCATCGGCGTCGACGACTATAAGATTCTGCTCGTCAGACTCTATGAATACAAATAATCCTTGTACGGACGCGATTCATCGCGGCCACAGCGAAAGAACAGCAGAAAAATCATTTTAAAACCAATCATTACAAAATAAACCTCTAAAGAATGGAAGCGGTATTAAGCGCACAGGCCCGCGAATCGAAGGGCTTTTACAAACTCTCGATGCTACAGTGCATCGGCTTCGGTTCGGGCGACCTCGCCCAGAACCTGATCTATCAGACAATCAGCATGTATCTGCTGTTTTTCTATACCAACGTCTACGGTCTCGATCCGGCAGTGGCTGCCGTCATGTTCCTTATTGTCCGCATTGTCGACGTTATATGGGATCCTCTCGTCGGCACTTTTGTCGACAAGCACGACCCCCGCTGGGGCAAATACCGCTCTTACCTGATTCTCGGCGGCATTCCGCTTACCGGTTTCGCGCTCCTCTGCTTCTGGAACGGTTTCTCCGGCTCGCTTCTCTACGCTTACGTTACCTACGTGGGTCTCTCGATGTGCTATACGCTCGTCAACGTACCCTACGGCGCGCTCAACGCCTCACTCACACGCGACACGGCCGAGATTACCAAGCTCACCTCCGTGCGCATGTTCATGGCCAACCTCGGCGGTCTCGCCGTAGGCATGGGCATCCCTATGGTGCTCAGATTTTTCGACCCCTCCGAAACCACCGACATGTCGATGAGCGACTCTGCCTGGTTCAACACAATGGCTATCTACGGCATTGCTGGTCTCGCTCTCCTCTTCTTCTGTTTCAGCCAGTGCCGCGAGCGTGTGGTGATGGACAAGAAAGAGACTGAAAACGTGAAGGTTTCCGACCTCTGGATGGAGTTCGTCCACAACCGCCCGCTGCGCATCCTCGCCTTCTTCTTCATCACGGCGTTCGCCATGTGCTCGGTCGGAAATGCCGCCGGCGCCTACTACATGAACTACAACCTCCACGGCACCGCCGCCGAACTCTCGATTTTCATGGGTCTCGGCTCGATTCCCGCATTCATCTTCATGCCTCTTATCCCCGCTATAAAGAAACTCCTGGGAAAGAAGGGTATGTTCTATATCTTCCTCCTCACCGCCATCGTGGGCATGGCCATGCTCTATGCCATTTCCATGATTCCTGCTCTTAAGGAGCATATGATTCTCGTCTACATCGCCCAGTTCATCAAATCGACCGGCGTAATAGTCGCAACCGGCTATATGTGGGCTCTTGTTCCGGAGGTTATCTCTTACGGTGAATATACCACCGGACGCCGCATCTCAGGTATTGTCAACGCCCTCACCGGCATCTTCTACAAGGCCGGCATGGCTCTCGGTGGCGTGGTGCCCGGTCTCGTGCTCGCATTCGTAGGATTCAACAGTGAGGCTGCCGACCAGACTCCTTTCGCCCAGCAGGGCATTCTCTGGCTCGTGGCCGTGATTCCCGCCGTTCTTCTTCTGCTCGCCATGTTCATAATCTCCCGCTATGAACTCGACGATGACGTTATTGACCGTATCAACGAGGAAATCGAAGCTCGCCATCACAATTCCTGATTATGAAAATATCGTATCTTCTTCCGGCGGCGGCGCTTATAGCCGCCGCCTGTTCCGCTCCGAAAACCGATAAGCCGCTCAAGGAGGCATTCGACGGTAAGTTTCTCATAGGCTGCGCAGTGAATACTGATATAGTCGACGGCAACGACCCGAAAGCCGACTCGATTGTGCGCCTGCATTTCAACTCCATCGTCCCCGAGAACTGCATGAAAAGCGAGGAAATAAATCCTGCCGAGGGTGTCTATGAATGGGACGATGCCGATAAGTTTGTGAAATACGGTGAGGAACGTGGCATGTTTATCGTCGGCCACGCCCTTGTGTGGCACTCGCAGCTCGCGCCCTGGTTCCCTGTCGACTCGCTCGGCAATCTTGTGTCGCCCGAAGTGCTCCGTCAGCGAATGAAGACCTTCATTACCGACATGATGACCCGCTACAAGGGGCGCGTGAAGGGATGGGACGTGGTCAACGAGGCGATTCTCGACGACGGCACCTACCGTCAGTCGCCTTTCTATCAGATTCTCGGCGAGGAGTACATCCCGCTGGCTTTCCGGTACGCCATGGAGGCCGACTCAACCGCCGAACTATACATCAACGACTACAGCATGGCCTCTCCTGCCAAGCGCGAGGCCTACGTGAAACTGCTCGGCGACCTGAAAGCGCGTGGACTGCGCGTGGATGCCATCGGAATGCAGGGTCACATGGGCATGGACTATCCCGACTTTGCGGAGTGGGAGAAAAGCGTCGAGGCGTTCGGCAACGCCGGCGTGAAGGTAATGCTCTCCGAGTGGGAAATGTCGTCGCTGCCTACCGTCAACACCGGCGCCAACATCTCGGATATGGCCGCCTACAAGGATGAGCTCGATCCATACCGCGACGGGCTTCCGGAGGATGTAAGCCGCGAGTGGAACGCCCGCATGGATTCCGTGATGAGCATACTCCTGCGCCACTCCGACGTGGTGAGCCGCGTAAGTGCCTGGGGAGTCGACGACGGAATGTCGTGGAAAAACGACTGGCCCATACCCGGCCGGAAGGAATATCCTCTCCTTTTCGACCGCGATTACAACGTGAAACCGTTTCTTGAGAAATACGTAAAATCTGAATAATAATCAAAGAATATGAAACCGCTCAACCCCGAAAAACGCTATCTCTTCCCCGACGATTATATGGCCGACCCCTCGGTTCATGTGTTCAACGGCCGCATCTACATTTATCCCTCCCACGACTGGGAGTGCGAGAATGTGGAAAACGACAACGGAGACCAGTACGTGATGAAAGATATGCATGTGCTTTCCATCGACGGCGACCCTATGACCGGCAAAGTGACCGACCACGGCAAGGCGCTCGACATCGCCGACATCCCCTGGGCCGGCCGGCAGTTCTGGGACTGTGACTGCAACGAGAAAGACGGCAAATACTATCTCTATTTTCCGCTTAAGGATAAAAACGATATTTTCCGAATAGGTGTGGCAGTGGCCGACCGTCCCGAAGGGCCGTTCATTCCCCAGCCCGATCCTATCCGCGGAAGCTACTCGATGGATATCTGTGTCCTTAAGGAAGGCGACGAATACTACCTCTACTTCGGAGGTCTGTGGGGCGGACAGCTCCAGCGCTACCGCGACAACAAGGCGCTCGAGTGCGCTGAGCTTCCCGAAGGCGCCGAACCGTCGCTGCCGAGCCGCTGCGTACGCCTGACTAAAGACATGCTCCAGTTTGCCGAGGAACCGCGCCCCGTGCAGGTTGTGGGCGAGGACGGCCTTCCTCTCCGTGCCGACGATCCCCACCGTTTCTTTGAGGCATCGTGGGTACACAAATACAACGGCAAATACTACTTCTCTTATTCCACGGGCGACAGCCACCTGCTCTGCTACGCAATAGGCGACAATCCCTACGGACCGTTCGTATATCAGGGCGTGATTCTCACTCCGGTGGTAGGCTGGACCACCCACCACTGCATCATCGAGTATAATGGCAAGTGGTATCTTTTCCACCACGACAGCGTGCCCTCCGGCGGAAAGTCGTGGCTCCGCAGCCTCAAGGTATGCGAACTCACCTACGACGCCGACGGTCATATCCTCCCCATCGACGGCGGCGGTGAACCCGCCGAATAAATCCCTTTAAGCATTCTCTGACTCCTCATTTCGCAGCCGGCCTTCGAGCCGGCTGCGTTGCTGTATGTCAATTATTGCCGTCTGATAAAAATTTTTTACTGAGGGAGCTTGCAAAATGAAAAAATATGCCCGAGCACCGTAAATTCAGCGTTCGAGCCGCCCTTACTCCCGTCGTACAAAATTTTCGCCTTCGCTTTGAAAAAATAGACATTATCGCAATGGTCTCCGAATGATTCTGTATTATCTTTGCAAAAACATCAAATCATGTCACATTTCCGCTATATACTCTTTGGTTTTTTTCTTTCGCTGCTTCCGGTGGCCGGATTTGCATTCGACTGGGGGGAGGCAAAGTGGATCGGCCCTGCAGCCGACGACCTGCCTCTTTACGCCGACTATCTGCCGGTGTTTAAAATCGGCTGCGATTTCCGTCTTGGCGAGGGGCGGAAAGCGTCGCTCGTGTATGGTGCCGACGACCCGCGGCTTATGAACCGCAATCTCAATATCTATAATATAGCTGACCGCCCCGGAGAATCGGGCATACGGGTGGAGATAGACCGCGCCGGCAACCGTATCGCCGTGTACCGCGGCGGTTATCATCCCGGCGACGACCCCTTGAGACCTTTGGCCGTATTCGGCGCCGGAAATATTACCGATGGCGTGAACCACCTTCAGGTCACCTCGAACCTTGGCTTTACTGAAATCGCCCTCAACGGCGTGCGTCTCGGGCAAGTCGGACTAAACCCTATAGGCAACGGCGGCGATTATCTTGCGTTCCCGGTACTTGCGTCCGTGGCTGTTGAAATACCTGAAGGGAGCGGCGCTGAATTCTCGAATATCTCCGTTTCGCATTTCCGCGAACCCGGAAATCTTATTTACCGTGCCCCGGAGGTGTTCAGAAAGTCGGCTGCAGTACCGTTGCCCGTGCGCTCCATGCCGGAGTTGAGGAGTGTGGTGACCATACCTGAAAGTAAGAAGATTAAGAGAGCCGAAGCCACCGTTACTGCCCGTGGCATCTATGATCTCAGCGTGAACGGCACACGGGTGACCGACGATTATTTCTATCCCGGCTCTACGCAATACAACAAAACCCATCTCTGCCACACTCACGATCTGACTCCGTTGCTCCGCGGTGGCGACAACACCGTGTCGGTACAGCTCGCCGAGGGCTGGTGGAGCGGCGGCTCGACATTTGTCGGCGAGAACTGGAACTTTTTCGGCGACCGCCAGTCGTTTATCGGCGTCATCACGGTGGAGTACGCCGACGGTTCCTCCGACCGTTTCGTCACCTCACCGCTGACGTGGAGTTACAGCTCCGACGGCCCGGTGGTGGAGGGCAGCTTCTTCCAGGGCGAGATCTACGACGCCAGCCGCGCCGGCGACGGGGACAGCCGCGTGTGGAAGCCCGCTGTTGAAATCGCCGTTGATTCCACTGTATGCAAAGGCGTGGGCGACTGGGACGCAATAGATTTCCGCCTGTCGTTCGGTGACCGCGTGCGTGCGGTCGACACTATCTCAGCCCGTGCCGTGACCGAACCGCGCCCCGGGGTGTATGTCTATGATATGGGACAGAATATGGCGGCACTCCCCCTCGTGTCGTTCCCGCGGCTGAAGTGTGGCGATGAGGTGACCCTGCGTTATGCCGAAGTGCTGTACCCCGACATGCCGCGCTATGCCTCGCAGAAGGGGATGATTATGACTGAAAACCTTCGTGCCGCCATGTGCCGCGACATTTATCGCGCCTCGGGTGCGCGGAATGAGTCGTTTTCGCCTCGTTTCACCCTCCACGGCTTCCGCTATATGGAAATTACCGGCCTGCCTGCTCCGCTTCCGCTCGATTCGGTGCGGGCTGTCCGCATAAGCTCTATTGACCGGCTCAAAGCGGGCTATGAGTGTTCCGACACGCTCGTAAACCGTTTGTGGGACAATATCTGCCGCTCCACGCTGTCGAATTTCGTGTCGATTCCTACCGACTGCCCGCAGCGCAACGAGCGTCTCGGGTGGATGGGCGATATATCGGTATTTGCTCCGACAGCGACTAAAATTGCCGACGTGTCGTCAATTCTCGCCCAGTATCTCGCCTCGGTGCGCGACTGTCAGCGCCCCGACGGCAAGTTCCCCGACGTTGCGCCTACCGGCTTCGGTTTCGGCGGAATGCTCTGGGGCAGCGCAGGTATCACCGTGCCTGCGGAACATTTCCGCCAGTATGCCGACACCGTTATGCTGCGCGAGCATTATCCCGCCATGAAACGCTACATCGGTTATCTTTTCAGTAAAACCATGGAGCCCGACTCCGGTATCATTGTGCAGGATCGTGTATGGGGCGACCTCGCCGACTGGCTCAGCCCGGAGTACGACCGCACCGACAAGTCGCTTCTTTGGGAATGTTATCTAATCTACGATCTCAGGCTTATGGCAGAGATGGCCTCGGTGCTCGGTGAAGAAAAAGATGCTCGGCATTACCGCATGCTTGAGAAAAAACGGCGTGGTTTCTTTGAAAAAGTTTATGTGGATCCCGCCATGGGAAAACTCCGCTACTCAAGCTTCGGTGGCGAACGCGAGGGAAAGCCTGTTGACTCCCAGGCCGCCTACGCTCTCGCCCTGACACTCGCAGACCCCGGCAATCCGGTTTTTGCGAGCTGTCTTGTCGACGCCGTGGAGCGCGAGAATGTAGCCGACGACGGAACCGTCTGCCCTCCCTATTCGCTCATGACCGGTTTTATAGGCACGGCCTGGATAATGGATGCTCTCTCCATGACCGGAAACGCGGCAACCGCCTACCGTCTGCTGACTTCGCGCAACTATCCGTCGTGGCTCTATCCCGTGACTCAGGGTGCCACCACGGTGTGGGAGCGCCTGAACTCCTATACCCATAAGGACGGTTTCGGAAGCAACAACAGCATGAATTCTTTCAATCACTATTCGTTCGGCTCCGTGGGAAACTGGCTCCTGACCCGCTCGGCAGGGCTGAACAAAACCGGCGCCGACAGCATCGTGATTGCCCCCGAACCTGATCCGACCGGCTCGATAACGTGGGCCCGGGGCTGGCTCGATATGAACGCCGGACGTGTGGAATGCTCCTGGCGGTCAGACGGTAACCGCGTGACCTACGAAATTACCGTGCCTGAAGGAGTAAAGGCACAGTTCATGTCCTCCCGAGAAGAAATCGAACTTCCGTCGGGCAGACATACATTCAGCCGGCCGCTGTAAGAAGTTGTCTCAGGTTACTGGAACGGGCATTTGCGGAGCACCGGCCCCGACGATGTTATGTCCCAGACGTTGGTAAAGTCGAAATCTTCATATTTGCCTTTGTTGCCGACGTCGTTCTTGCCGACTTTGGTAGATGAGGGCCAGCCCCCGCCGGTGCCGTCTACGTAGTAGTTGTGGCTGTGGTGGAAGAGCGAGCCGGAATGGTGGGTGCCGATTATGGCGTTGCCGTGATGCACGCGGCCGCTGTTGAACGTACGGTAGGTGTTGGTATAGCTCGCCGCATAGCCAAGTATGCCGCCGGTGTCGTCTTTTTGGTCTGAGGTTATTTCCCCCGTGTTGTAGCAGTCGCGGATGGAGTTGCTGTAGCCGGTAAGAGATCCGGAATGAAGATGTCCGGCCACTCCTCCGAGATGTACTGATTTGTCGGCACACGATATGGTGCCGGAGTTCATCGACTGTTCTATATGACCCACGTTCGTCTCGTCGCGGTTTCCGAAATCACCGACCACGCCGCCTATCGCATACTGCGCGCCGGACGAGTGGACGGCGCCGTGGTTGGCGCAGTTCTGCAGCTGAGGGCGGGGATGGTTGAAGTGGCCGACTATGCCTCCCACCGAGAAGCTGCTGCCGCCGGTGCCGCTGATTTCGCCGCTGTTGCCGCATTCCGAGATGCGGTAAACGTTTGTGGTGTATGTGCTTTGGGTACCGAAATAGGCTACAATACCCGCAGGGCCGCCACCGGTCACGGCGCCTCCGTTATAGCAGCGTTCAATGTGGAGATATTCATCTCCTCCGGTGCCCGCCTGTCCGCAGACGCCGCCGGTGTAGCCTGTTCCCTGTATGGTGCCGAGGTTGACACAGTCCGAAACGGAGCACTTGCCCGCGCATACGGCAATTATACCTCCGGCCTTGCTTTTCGAGGTCACCGTGCCTGTAAACGCACAGTTATATGCAGTAGCGTTGAGGTTCGCAACGACGCCCGCGGCGTCACCTTCGGTCGATGTGACGGCAGCCGACGAACTGACGCCCTCTATAACTCCCGCGATGCTTCCCGCAACTCCTCCGGCATTTCTCGATGCCCTGACCACGCCGCTGAAGCAGCTTTCGATATCCTTTGCCGCCGGTATGGATGATTTCAGGTTAAAGCGTTTGCCGCCGTCAATGAATCCCGACTCAACCCGGCCGAACACTCCTCCTGCGTTCTGGTCGGTGGCCTCGACCCGCATGGTGGCGGAGGTGAAATCTATGCGGTAAGGATTGAAGGCGTCGATATGAGAGGCGTAGCCTATGGCTCCCCCTACGTCGGTCTTGCCGTGGACGTTGACGGCTATCTCCACTTTCGCCTGCAGGTTGGCTTTGCCGTAGTTGCTGTCGAAATAGCCTATGAGACCGCCTACATACTGGTCGCCCTTGACTTCGGCGTCGGCCGATGATTTCACCACGTAGCGCGAGCTGCGGTCTGAGCCGTTGAATACGAGCACTGCGCCGTTGTGGCGGAAGCCGGCGTAGCCGAAAAATCCGCCCACGGAAATGCTGCCGTTCACAACCGACGAAAGTACGGCTGAGCTTACGGTCAGATTGCTTACAAAAGCATGACCCGCAAGCGCACCTACATCCTGGGTTCCGCGTACAGGTGCCTTGATGTTGATACCGCTTATGGTTGAGCGGCCCTCGGGTTCGAGAAATCCGGCGAGACCGCCTACGTATTTCGTGCCGTAAATGACCTTTACAGAACTGCTCTCCGTGTCGACGCTATGCTCGAGTGTGATGTTTGAGAGAGTAACCGGGCCGTCGGTGACGCATTTGCCCACGATGCCGCCCACGCATTCACCGCCTGTTAAGGAGAATATGTGGTCAGGAGTGCTCACTCCGTCAACTTTCAGCATTCCGGTGCAGTGGCTTCCCGCCAGCAGGGCGGTGCCGTTGCCACTCGCTTCGGTGCAGCTTACGGCGAGTGAGTTGATACGGATTTTTTTCATGATAAGGTCGCCGTCAGAGCTTCCTACGAGACCTCCTACACCCGGGCCGGAGGCCGTGACGGTGCCCTGGAGGGTTATGTTCTCAAATGTATTCTGTCCGCGGGCGGAACCGGCTATTATACCGGTGTTTCCGGCGGCGTTGATAATCATTGCCGACGACATTGTGAGGTTTTTCACCGTTGCGGAGTATAGTTCCTTGAAAAGTCCCACTCCGGAATCAGCCGTCGGATCCGATGCTCCCTGATAGATGAGCGAGCGCAGTTCATGTCCGCCGCCGTCGTAAGTGCCTGAGAAGGTGACAGGCGCCCATACGTGTCCGTCGATTATCATGCTGCGGCGCGGAAGGTCGAACGATTCCGTCTGGCGGAAATAGCGGCCGTAGGCATGGTCGGGATCTTCTTCCAGGTACCACAGCAGGGTCAGGAAGTCTCCGTCGTCGTTGATAAGATAGGGGTCGTCGGCGGTTCCCGAACCCTGCAGGTCGTCGTATGTCATCTGCGCGGCTGTATATTCGCTGCCAACGTTGTCTTTGAAGGCCACGCGGCGCATTCTTATGTCGGGCAGTCCGTCGCCGGTCACGCTCAGATAATAGTCGCCGTCGGGGATGTCGGTTTCACCTATGGCTATGGAGCATGTATAGGCGTAGCGTGAACCCTGCACCTGCAGCTGCGGGTTGTGGACGATGCCTCCCGAAAAGGTGAGGCGGCGCTTCGCGGCAGGATTCTCGAGTACGAATTCAAGTCCCGAATGTTCGCGGGTGTCGGTGCCGGTGCGGTCACCCAGATGGAGTATGGTTATGCGGTTGCCGCTTACGTCGGTAGAGATGTTGCCGTTTACGGGCTGGAAATCGCCGTTGTCGTCGCTGCATGCCGTGAAGCCTGCCAGTGCGGCTACTAAGAGTGATATAAGAAGAAGTCTGCGGATCATAAGTTTTGCATTTCTGATATGTTGGGAATGGGGAAGGGGAGGGCGCCGAGCGTCCACACTGCGTCGGAGCCGATGGAGAAGCCGAGTGCCGTAAAGGTCTCTGTTTTGCCCATTGCGGCGGTAGATACGTTGCTGAATCCGGTGTCGCCGGTCACGGCGTCGCCCTTGAGCGACGGATCGGCGTAGATGCACTGGTAGATGGCGTTGTCGCGCGACATTGAGGGATGGGCCACGAGCCCTATGCAGTGGTTCACGTTGCAGTGACGCCCAATGTCGCCGGCAAACTCGTTTTCGCCCGCGCTGACGGTGCTGAGACAGTCGTAGATGACGCTGCCGTCGCAGAGCCGTCCTGCTATCGCGGCGGTATGGCCGGCGTCGGAACCGCTCACGCTGCGGGCGTTGATGCACTGCGATATTATTACGGCGTTTGTCTCGAATTTGGTGCAGCTCTTCACTATGGCGTTGACGCCGCCCACGAGCGCCGCCGCGGCGCCTGCCATCACGAAGGCGGTGGCCGTGCCGCCGGAGGCGACTTCGGCGCCGATCAGTGCCACGGTGCTCACTGCTACAGCCACGCCCGCTATCACGGTGTGGACTATCTCTTTGGTATGCTCGATTTCCTCGAGTTTCTCGGCGCGCTGTTCGCGCTTTTCGTTGATTGTCTCGTTGAAAATATCGTCGTTGCCTTCAAGGGCGTACCATTCCATCAGGCGCTCAACGTTGCTGTTGGCGGCTTCCGCAAGCGATGCGCTTCCGAAATTGGTCATTTCGGCGCTGCATGCGGCGCGCAGCGTGCCGAGCAAGGCGGTGTTCGTATCGGAAATCCGGGCTGCTTTCTCTGTCATATCTTTTTCGAGTGCTTCTTCGGCCTCGGGGTTGAGGAGTTCGTCGATGCCGAAGCCGAGCAGCACGTAGTCGGTGATCTGCAGGCTGACGTCGAAACCCGTCTCAACGAGCTTGATGGTGATTTCCACAGCTTCGGCCATCTCCACGGCGCTTTCCAGAACGGCGAGCGACGGCCCGGCGAGCGCCATTACGCATTCCAGTGTGCCTACCACGCACTCGGCGATGTCGAGCCCTGTCCATTTGCGCGGTTCGCCTATGTCGCCCACGATGCCGCCCGAGTATCCCGAGCCGCCTTCAATGTTTCCGTAGTTGGCGCAGTAGTGGATTACGGTGTTGTTGCCGCACAGGCCGGCTATGCCGCCGGCGCGTCCGGACGGCGCGGTGATTTTACCGGAATTCTGGTTCACGGCGAGGGATCCCCAGGTGCATTTGCCTATTATGCCGCCGGCACGCGAGCCGGTTACTCTGACGGTGCCTGAGTTGAACGAATTATGAATCACGGAGAGCGATGCCGCGCCGCATATACCTCCGGCATAGTCGGCGGCGGTGACTGTGCCGGTGTTGCAGACCGAATATCCGCCGGCCTGCGCCTCTCCTATGGCTCCGCCCACAAAGCGGCTGCCGCTTACGGTGCCGCTGTTTGTGCAGTAGCGGAGCACGCTCTGGTTATATAGGAACGATTCCGATTCCGAGCCGCGCACACGGGTGCTGCCTATGATGCCGCCCACGCCTTCGAACCCGCTTACGGAGCCGCTGTTCTCGCATCCCGTTATCCAGGAGTAGCCCGAGCCGCCAGCAATGCCGCCGGTGCCTGTGCCCGGCAGCCCGTCGGATGTCTGCGCCGGGCCTGTTATCGCGGCTGTATTGCGGCTGCCCACAACCTGAAGAGTGTCGGCGGTTCCTACGATACCGCCCACGCCCGAGGCACGCCCGGTGACAGTGGAGCTGTTTTCGCAGCCCGACACCATGAGAGCCGAATAGAGTCCGGCGCCTCCGAACAGACCGCCGACGTTCATGCCGCCGCTTACGCTGCCTCCATCCATGGTGCAGTCTGCCAGGAGCGCCGTGGTGTGCATGTCGATCGCTCCGAGGATGCCTCCGAGCATGGCGCTTGAGGCATTGCCCTTAACGTTACATCCCGTGAGGCCGCAGTTTGTTATTGTGGCGCTTCCGCGGATATTGTCGCCCGAGCTGATTACAGCTCCTGCCACGGTGCCTACGGCATATTGACCTTCCACGGTGCAGTTCTGCATGCGGAGACTGTCGATGGCGGCGTTGAACAGGAATCCGAAAAGGCCGACGCCGGGTGTGGAGGGACGGCTGATGGTAAGATTTTTCAGCGTATGGCCTCCGCCGCGGTAAACTCCCCGGAACGGAGTGTTGGTGTCGGCGCCTATCGGCATCCATCCGTAGTGCGAGTCGCAGCTGCGCGACATTGATTTCATGTCGATGTCGCATACCTGCTCGAAATAAGTTTCGGAGGTAATCTGCCGGTTTGAGTCGTAGTCGTTCACCGCCATCATGAGGTTGAACAGGTGGGAGGCCGACGATATTATGAAGGGGTTCTCTTTCGAGCCGAGTCCGGCGCACTTCAGGGTGGTGTTGTAGCTGTCGATAACTTCGATTCCGCTGGCGGAGACTCTTATACGGCTGCCGAGTCCGTATTCTTCTTCCTCGCCTTTGCCGGCGGGAGAGGCGGCGAGCAGGCGGTAGACGCCGTCGCGGAGTCCGACGGTCATCTGCATCGATGAGCGGTTGCCCCGGCGCGAATGGTCGGCGCGGCGTACGATCACCGAGCCGTCGGGCGCCAGGATACGGATGTCGACATTGCCGGTGGCAAGTCCGGCGCTTTCGTCGCCTAAAAAGAATTCGGTATAATTACCCTCGAAAGAATCGTTTCCGGGACATATTGCCGGTTCGGGCCGGTCGTCGTCGGAGCACGCCGCGAGAATCATGCAAACCACGGCGAGCACCGCGGTGAGCGGCTTAAAGCTCGCCATTTCCATTGCTGTGAGTTCATGTGTTGGTCTATTTGGCGTCAAATGTACGAAAAAGTTCCGATATTCAAGCTATTAAGGCAATAATATATTGACGCCAAACAGGGTGCACCCCCGAAGCGGCACACCCTGCTGTAAACTCATTTCAGGAACTCAGATCAGCGGATGACGAATTTTTCGCCCTTGCCCGAGATGTAGAGTCCGGCGGGAAGAGCAGCGGTTGCCTCTTCTATGGTGACTCCGCTCATAACCTTGTAGCCCTGGAGGTTATAAATATCAGTGATTCCCGATTCACTGTCGTTGCCGATAGTGCTGATAATCGAGGTCTCGCCGTCGTTTCTGAGGACTACGGCGGTGATGTTGAAGGGATTGCCTGACTCCTGGTTGGCCTGAATCATGAGGGCGTTGACGGAGGCGAGCGCATCTTTCACGTTGATGTCTTTGAGGTCGATGGTGGCCATTGTGGCAGTGTGGACAATCTGGCTGTTGTCGGCCCATACGGAGTTGGGATCATCCCAGTTTGTGAGTACTTTCATGAAGTAGCCGGTGAAGTCGGCGTTGTCGTCGGAGATGTAAATGTCCATGTAGCGCTGTCCTGCGTAGGTGTTGAAGGCTGTTTTGAACAGTTCGAGGGTTTTCCAGTTGTCGACCCAGAAGTATCCGCCCCATATGGCGCCCTCGGGCATGTTGAAGCCGTCGTTGCAGATGCTTGCGGAGGTCATGGAGAAGTCGCCGCACACTTCGAGGCCGGTTTCGCGGAGGGTTGCGAGCATATCCTCGGTGATATATGCCTTGAAGTCGGTGGCGTTCAGCTCGGCGGCTTTGAAGAGGGCGCTTCCGGGGAGCCACTGACCGTCAGACTTGATTTCGATGGCGCTTTTGGGGTCGGTGAAGGTGAGATAGATGTAGTCGCCGACGCTGACGCCTTGTTCAAAGTCGGCGGCGGGAACAGAGAAGGTTGCTGACCAGGAGACCTCTTTGGGTTCGCCGGAATAGAGGGTCTTTACGGTCTCCACCTCCGCCATTGCGGGGAGTACGGCAGCCAAAGCGACTGCGGAAGCGAGTAAAATTTTCTTCATGACAGTTTTGTGTTTTGGAAATCCGGCTCCGCCCGGAGGGCAGACACCGCTGTCTGGCGGAGCCGGAGGATGGTTGAATTGTTGGTTGATTGTTGGTTATTTGCTTGAAACTTTAAGGTCTGTGACGGCAACGGAGCCGCTGTAGCAGTTGACCGACCAGCAGTTGCGGGCGGTGCCGTAGACGCGGGTGGTGTATGCCACGGTTTCGTTGATATACATTGTCATCACGGAATTGTCGGTTATGATGGTGATGTTGTAGACGCCGTCGGCGGGGGTATTGAAGTTGTAGCCGTCGGTGTTGGGGACGAAACCAGCGCCGCCTTCCTCCTCATAGTTGATTTTCCTGACGGATTCGCTTTCGGGGTTGACGATTATCGAGTAGTATTTATCTGAATCGCTTCCGCGGGCGAATGAAACGCCGAACTTGTCCCACGGCGAGGAGGTGGTGAGCTGAAACGAAATTCGGTTCTCGGTTCCGAGGCGCGGGAGCAGCTTATGCTCGTCGCCGGTGAGGGTAAAGTCCGCTTCCGCCTTGTAATCAGAGAGAAGCGAGGCGATTGCGGGCACTTCGGCGAGCGAGAGGGTGCCGTTGGCATTCTGTACGAGTTTGTGGGCCACGAGATTGCCGGCCCAGTCGGCGTTGCCGGTGTTGCTGCTGCCGGCGCGTGTGGCGCACCATCCCCATATGTAGCGGTCGGTGCCGTCGGATGCGGTCTTGCCTGCATAGAAGCCGCGCGAGTCGAGGAATCCCTCCTTCGAGTCGGGCCAGATGCCGGCGTCGTTGGCGGTACAGGCTTTCAGTTCGTCGAGGGTGCGACCCTTGAAGTACTGCACGCGGCGGACAGCGTCGTGCTGCTCGGAATAGACGAGATACCACCAGTCGCCCATCTTGAAGAGGTCAGGACACTCGTAGAAGCGATCCCACATCATTGTCATGAACACGCCTGCCGAAGTCCAGTCGAGAAGGTCGGGCGAGGTGTATTCGGCGAGTACGCCCTTGCCGTTGAGGCGGGTCGACACGAGCAGGTGGAAGAGACTGTCGTCGCCTTTGAACACGAACGGATCGCGGAAATCGCTGTTACTGTACGTTTCGCCGCCGGAGATAATGAGTTCACGGTTCTTTTCCCAGGTTTTGAAATCGCGTGAGGTGGCGAGCATTACCGCCTCGTTTATACCGGCGGTTGAGGCCGGGTTGGGGGAGTGGGCCGTATAGAAAGTGTAATACACACCGTCGTTGTAGATGGTCGATCCGGTTCCGAGAGCAGCGTCGAGTTCGGTGGCGCTTCCGCAGGGGATGAGTTCGCCCATCGACCGGTAGGATGCGGCATCAGAAGTGCTCACGCACCAGATGGGATGGTAGGTCACCGCCTGGTTGGGACGGAAGTCCTGAAGATACATGATTTTGAAATCTTTTGCCACGGGGTCGAAGAAAGGCATCGGGTCGCCTACATAGCCCACGTAGGGCTTGTAGTAGATATTCTGGCTCATGCCCTCGCCGGTGTCGAGAAACACGTCAGTGTTGGCAAGATTGCGGTCGGTGATTACCGGATCATCGTCGCTGCAGGCCGCAAGGGTCATAATCGCCGCGGCGATTGCGGGGGCTGTGAAAAGCATATACTGTTTCATGATTCTGATTATTGGCAGAGGTAGTTGATGGCGTTCTTTGTCATGTTGATCATATTGCTGCGGTAGAGATTGTCGGCGCCGTTGCGGTCGTACCATTCGTAGGATGGAGTGCCGATGGTGATTACGCGGCCGGAGGTGAAGCCTTTCAGAGCCTCGTAGGGCTCGAATTCAGCAATGGTCACGCGGTTGATGTCGTAGGAGTCGCCCGAGGCGAGTGCCTTTGCGCCCGTTCTCTCCTCCCATCCGGCCATAGAGCCGTAGGGATCCCAGTCCACACCCCACTGAAGAGTGCGGTTGGTGTTGGAGCACCCTTTCGCGAGAAGAATTATTCGGCCGTCGGCGTCGGGGGTCAGACCTTCGTAGAGAGGATGCGATTCATGGCCGGTTATTGTGAAGCCGAGGTCATCTGTAAGGGTCTCGAAAGAGTCGCCGCCGAACATATTGTTGGGACTCTGCTGGTCGCGGGCAATGCGCCATACATCGTTGATGTAACGTGCGCCGTCGCGCGAGGCGAGGATTGCGCCGCCGTGGAGCCAGTAGCTGTTGAAGAAGTCGCGGGAGTCCCAGAGCGTGCCCGGCCAGTCTGTCCAGTCGAAGTGGCACCATATCATTGTGAAGTCATCGAGCTTCACGCGGCCGTCGATAATGTCCTGGATGGTGATGTAGCGTGAGTTAGGCACGTTCTCGAGCATCCAGCGGCATGCTGCTTTCGCCTCGTCGCCCAGGCCTTCTACGGAGGAAGCATTGCCGATGAACGCTTTGGGCGCCTGCGACATGTCGTCCTGAACAACCGTAACGGTATATTCTACTACGGCGGTGCGCTGTGTGGCGGTGAAGACCACAGGCTGCGAGAAATCGAGCAGCGAGCCGGATTCGGGGGTAACGGTTGTGCCCTCGTTGACAGTGTAGGATACCTGCATAGCTGTCACGTCGGCCTCCATGGGAACGAAGCACTGGATTGTGCGGGCGAGATTGTCGATTGTGGCGGAATATTTGCCGTTGAGCACGAAGGTGAGGAACTCTACGTTGTCGTGCTTCACCGAGAGGGTGTAGGAGCTGAACACGTTGCCGTTGACCACTTTGATGGCGCGGGGAACGGTTCCGTCGAAGAGAGTCCCCACGGGATAGTCGCAGGAGGCTCCCCGGCTGAGGGTGATTGCGTCGACACGGAGAGCGGTCAGGTCGACGTCGGTCGACACGTTGACGCTTATCACTTTCGCAGTGTGGTCTATCACACCGTCGAATCCGCTTATAGTCACGGATTCCACACGGGTTTCGCCGTCAAGACTAAGGCCGGAGGTGTTGTCGTCGTCGCAGGCTGTCAGCGCCATGCCGAACGCCGCCAGCAGCATTATGCAGATTGTTCTGATATAAGTTTTCATGATTCAGGAGGAAATTACCAGTTACCGATATTCTGTTTGTAATGGCCGTTTGAAGCGCTGAGCTGCGAGAACGGTATGGGGAGATACTCGTTTTTGTTCGGAGTGAAGTTGGCGGTGGAGTATATCGCGCAGTTGTCGGCCTCGTCGGCGTAATATTTGTTGAGCACGGTGTCGGCCTCACCCCAGCGCACGAGGTCGAAGAAGCGGTCGCTCTCCATGGCCATCTCCAGACGGCGCTCGAATTTCACTATCCTCAGGGCCTGCTCCTGAGAATAAGAACCCGTGTAGGTGTGGATGCGCATACGCACTCCGTAGTCACGTTCATAATCGGCGATCATGCCGGTGCTCTGCGCGGCGCGGGTGCGGAGGGAGTTGACTATTGAGATCGCCTCGGCAATACCCTGGTTGAGCTGCACGAGAGCCTCGGCGCGCATAAGGAGCACATCGGCGTAGCGGAGAACGATCCGGTTCATGGGTGAACCCCACCATGCGCCCTTCACGAGGAACTCGCCTTCGGGATCGACGTTCTGCTTGAGAGTCACGTAGTAGCCGTAGAGGCCGTTGCTGCGGCTCCAGGTGGCCGACTTGTCCATGATGAAATCCTTGTTGAACATATAAGGAGTGCCGGGCATGCCGACGGTGAGGAAAAGGCGCGGGTCGGCGTAGTCGGAACGTAGATCGTAGTCGCGGTCGTTGAAAGTGTCGAAGAGCGGCAGGCCGTTTTCGTCGGTGCGGAAGGCGTTGACGAGGTTCTGGCTCGGCTTGTAGAAGTCGCAGCCGCCGTCGGTGACGCCGGGAATGTTGGGGACGATAAGGCCGTACGACCAGTTGCAGTTGCCGTGGTTGGTGCCGTCGTTGAAGGAATATTGCATGGCCCATACTGACTCCGGCCCGTTTTCAAATATAGGTTCGGGACGGAAATTGTTGTGGAAATCCTGCTCGAGAGCGCAGCCTGATGCAGCCATGATGGCGGGGTCGGTGTATTTCACGACATTGAGCAGGTCTTCGCGGTCAACGGATGTAACGGCGTTGGTCTTCGGGTCGTCCTGGCGATATGCCTTGTACAGGTAAGTCTTGGAGAGATAAGCGGCAGCCGCAGCGCGGTTGGGGCGGCCTACCTCATCCTGAATTTCGGGCAGATTGTCGAAAGCGAATTTGAAATCGTCGATAATGAGCTGCCAGCCCTCGTCGTTTGTGTAGCGGGTGTTTTCGAGGTTGTTGTACTGCTCGGGCGACATTTTCTCGTCGATTGCAAACGGAATGTTTTTGTAGAGACGCTTAAGCAGGAAGTCTGTCTCTTATACACATCTCCGAGCCC
>UROS01000005.1 GCA_900549445.1 uncultured Porphyromonadaceae bacterium
AACCGGTATTGCGGGTACGGGCTACGTTGCTGGGGGCAACGCCGACTCCGAGTATCAGGGGCACACTGCTGCGGGCTACGAGCTGATCGTAACGGATGTCGTGGAACCAGTCGATAGTACCGCTGAAGTTGTTGAAGAGTCGGAATTCCATACCGACGTCCCACTTGCGCGATTTCTCCCAGGTGACGTTATCCGTGCCGAGATCGCCTTCATAATAGCTGTTGGGTGCGGGGCCGGTAGAGATGCCCTGCCCGAAGTAGGTGGTGTTGCTGTAGTGATAGAACTGCTTGTAGAGGTAACGGCCTCCCCATACGACATCGGAACCGACGATACCGAACGATGCGCGGAATTTGAGGAGATTGAGCTTGTCGCCGATATTGTTTTTGATGAAATCCTCTTCGGAGAGAATGTAGCCAACGGATGCCGACGGGAAGAAGCCGAAGCGGTTGTCTTTTCCGAAACGGTCGGTACCGTTGTAGGCGCCGTTGAAGTCGAACAGGTAGCGGTTCTTGTAGCGGTAGCCGAGGGAGAGGGTATAGCCTTCGAAATTGGCGGGCACGGCGCCTTCATTCACCTGAGTGTCGCTCTGGCGGTTATAAAGGAGCATGGCGGTCACGTCGTGAGCCTCATTGAAATTGCGGGCGTAGTTGAGGAAGAGCTGAAGGTTGAAGTTTTTCTTGTCGGCACCCTTCCAGCCGGTTGCGATATAGGTACCGGGGGTGTAGACATTATCGGGATTGATTTCGTATCCGCCGGTCGTGGAGTTATAATGATATGACGGATACTCGGTGCGATAGGCCGAACGGGTGTTCTCGTCGATGGAGGCATATGCCACACGGGCGGTTGCCGAAAGGCCTTTGGTAAGCCAGTCGAGTCCCCAGTCCACCCCGAGGAGCACATTGTTGTCGTTGCGGCGGTTGCGGTTATAGCCTTCGTTTGCCAGACGCGATGTTATCACCGGACGGTTGTTGGTGTCGTAGAGGAAGGGAGTCGAGCCGTCGGGGTTCACGACGGGAGCGGAGTAGGGGTGCATCTTCGACCAGTCGTAAATCTCGCCTGTGGCATTGATGCCGCGGGGTTCGTTTATGTTCATGAAACGCGAGGTGACGTCGAGACGCATCTTGAGATTGTCGAGTACCTTGAAATCGAGATTGGTGCGGAAATTGAATCGGTGATAGAAGTAGCTGGAGTTGACGTCGCTGTCGTTGGAGCCGAAATTCTTCACCAGACCGTCCTGATTGAGGTATCCCATCGAGACGAAGTACGTAAGGCGCTTGGAACCGCCGGTTATGTCGATATTGGCGTTTTCCTGCCATGCGTGGCTCTTGAACACCTCATCGTACCAGTTTACGTTGGGATGACCGTAGGGGTCGCTTCCGTTGCGGAAAGTTTCCACATCGGCCTGCGACCATTGGGGAGCGATATGATCGTTGGCGTATGCCTCGTTGACCATAATTGCCGTGCCGTATGAGTCGAGGAATTTGGGAGTGCGCACCGGCATCTGGACACCGGCCTCGACGCGCACCGTGATCTGGGGCGCGCCCTCACGTCCGCGGCGGGTCTTCACCACAAGCACTCCGTTTGCTCCTTTGATACCGTAGATTGCCGTCGTAGCGGCATCTTTCAGGATGGTTATGCTCTCGATTTCGTTGACGTTTATCTGCGACAGCTGATCGTAGCTGTATTCCACGTCATCTACGATGATAAGGGGCTTGTTGGCGTCGCCGTTGAGCGAGCTTACGCCTCGGATAAAGAAGTCGGATGCATCCTTACCGGGCTGACCCGAACGCTGCTGGCTGAAAAAGCCCGGAAGCTTGCCGGAGAGTGCATTCTGTACGCTCGATGTAGGCACACGGCGTATGTTTTCGGCATTGATGCCGCTGGCAGCACCGGTAAGAGTGATCTTCTTTACGGTGGCATAACCCACAACCACCACTTCATCGAGGTCGGTCTGATCCTCCGACATCACGATATTCATAGTCTTCTCGCCCGATACTTTCGCCGTAAGGGTCTTATAACCGATATACGAGAATTCGAGCTGGTCGCCTTTGTCAGCCCTGATGCTGAATTTACCGTCGATATCTGTTGCAGTAAGGGCGCTTTTGCCCTTTACCCTCACTGTCACTCCGGGGAGCGCCTCGCCGTCGTTCTCCGACGATACCAGACCGGTCACCGTCAGCTGCTGCGCATAAGCTGCCACAGCAAAGGTGATACATAGCAATATTGTGATTATTCTGTTCATCTTGATTACCAATTCGGGTTTTGAACCATGTTAGAATTTTTCAGCACTTCGCTGTAAGGTATGGGATAGAGGTAACGGCGGTTATCCCAGCGTACGTTGACCACGTCGGTGTCGGTAAACGTAAGAATGCCGTCTCTGTTGGAGATCACCAGTCCGCGAACGGGCTCGGCAAATACTTTCTCGGCAATGCGCCAGCGGCGTATGTCGTAGAAGCGCTGTTCCTCAAAAGCCATTTCGATGCGACGTTCGTTATAGATAAGTTCGCGCATTTCGTCTTTGCTCAGACCGGCGGGTATGCCGTAGCTGCCGTCGTCGCCCGGTTCTATGCCGGCTCGCCTGCGCAGGTCGATGAGGCATTCCTTAACGCCGTCGGCATCCGGGCCTGCATATTCGTTCATGGCCTCGGCATAGTCGAGAAGGATCTCTGCGTAGCGGAGCACTATCCACGGGCGAGCCGCCACATTGCTGTATTCACGGGCTCCTGAAGTATAATCAGCCATGAATTTGCCCATATAGTAGCTTGTGCGCGAATACAAAGCCTGCGCCGTGGGGTTGTTGGCACCGTTCTGATAGGTTGCCAGCTGACGGCCGAGCCAGTTCGACCCGTTATGAAGCACCGTAATGTCGAGACGGGGATCACGGTTGGCATACTGGTCGTTGATTGTGTAGGCGTACTTTGTGCTTTCGCCGATTTTTTTGCCATCGCGCATCGGGAACGCCTCTACGAGATTCTGCGACGGAAGCGTACGTCCCTGTCCGAGAGCGTTGGCCGAGAAACCGAGCGGTCCGTTTCTGAATTCCACAGTTTTTTCGTTGAACTGAGGATTGGTGTGCCAGATTACTTCAGGATTGACAGATTCGTTATACAGACTCAGGAAAACATTGCGGAAATTGTCGGTGAGGCGCACGGCTCCGGTGCCTTCATGTCCGTAGGTTTCGATGAAATGCTTTGCCGCATCGGCAGCCGTTTTCCATCTTTCAGCGTCGAACGAGGCATAGCCGATCAGTTCGTTGCCCGGTTCGAGGGGCGATTCGTTGAAGAGTCTGGAGGCGGCGTAAAGGAGCACGCGGCATTTCAGTGCCTCGCAGGCCTCGCGGGTGGGTGTGCCGGCGTAGGTGCCCGCATCGGGCATGGGAAGACCGCGGAGATCGACCTTTGCGATGTCGAGTTGCTCCACTATATAATCGATGCATTCGGCAAATTTGTTGCGCGGAAGCTCTATGTTGTCGTTAAGAGAATAGACATTCTCACCAAGCAGAGGCACGCCGCCGTAGCGTTTTACGAGTTCGAAATAAGCATAGGCGCGGAGGAACCGGGCCTCGGCCTTCATTGACTCATTCAGAGGAGATTCCTTTAATTTGCCATTCTCATCTGCCACCTCGTCTCCCTTGATATAGGTGAGGTTGAAGGGAACACGGTCGATATTGGCAATGAGTATCGTGGCTTCGCGTATGGTCTGATAATAGGTGTTCCAGTCCATATCGTCGTACACACGGTTGCTGGCGGTGTAGCGGCCCATGGCAAGACGGTAGACCTGCGATTCATCGTATTCGAGCGAGGTCGCATCGTCGGTGGCGGCGTCGAGATAGTCGCCGCCCACGCGGTTATGGCCCGAACTGAGATGCATGTATATGTTGTTGAGATAGGCTACGGCCTGTTTGCCTACCGAGTCGGTTGTCGAGAACACGTAATCGATGGTGAAGTTCTCAACAGGCTCCGGCTCATAGCCGTCGGTGCAGGAGGTGAACGCAAGCAAGCCGAGCGCACACCCCGTAAGCATCAGTTTCTTATTGTATTTCATATTAAACATCCTGCTTGGTTAGAATTTAAGATTAATGCCCATGCTCCAGGTGCGCTGGATGGGATAGCTGGTGTAGCTTACTTCGGGGTCGACCCAGTCGCAGCCTGAGATTGTGAACAGATTCTGCACGTTGGCAAAGAACTTGGGGCGCACGCCGGCAAGATAGTTCCTGCAGAAGGTCTGAGGCAGTGTATAGCCTATGTAAAGGTTCTTGCAGCGGATGAAATTGCCGTTTTTCATCCAGAAGGAGGTGCCGTAATCGCCGCCCATATTGTAATTGTTGCCGCCTGCCGACAGACGCGGAAGTATAGCACGGTCGGCTGTCTCGGGAGTCCAGCGTCCGATCAGCAGATCATAACCCTGACCGTAGCTCTGACCATAGGTCTGGAAACCTTCTATAAGGTTGCGGTCGCTTATATAGAGGTCGCGGTTATAAACGCCCTGAAAGTTCATCGAGAACTCGAATCCTTTCCAGTCAAAGCCGAAGTCGAGTCCGAAATACTGGAGAGGCTTGTCGCCGCCGATGACCATGCAGTCGAATTCGTCGATTACATTGTCGCCGTTCACGTCGCGGTACTTCAGATCGCCGGGCTGTATGTTGTCGTAACCTTCAAGCACCGGACTTGAAGCGATTTCTTCCATAGAGGAGAAGAATCCGTCGGCAATCAGGCCATATACGGCCGATAACGGACGTCCGGTGCGGTTGAGATAGTCGTAGGGCTGTTTTTGTTCATCCATGTAGAGCATCTTAGTGCTTTCGATGTTCCAGTTGGCGGTCACGTAGTAGTTGAAATCGCGGATATGATCCTGCCAGGTGAGTGAAATCTCACCGCCTTGCCTGCGCTGTTTGCCTATGTTTTCGAGGGGGTACGTAGTGCCGAGAAGACCTATGCTTTTGCCTCGTACCTGAAGCATGTCGAAATACTTGTCGTTGTAATAGTCGGCCTGCATGGTGAGGCGGTTGCCGAAGAATGCGGCATCGAGTCCGAGATCCCATTTGTCGGCCTTTTCCCAGGTGAGGTCGGGATTTGCCATCGGAGTATTGGCGTTCGTGTGGCCGATATTTATGTTCGACGAGCTGCCCCAGTTGTACCCCTGGATGTTGGAATAGGCGTAGGTCTGGTAATAGGTGTAGTAACCGGCATTGTCGACGCCGTTTCCGGTGCGTCCGTAGACAAGGCGCAGTTTCAGCAGATCGAGCCAGCTTCTTGTGTCAGACATGAAGTTCTCACGGGCAATGTCCCAGCCGAGTCCGGCTGCGTAGAAGGTTCCCCAGCGCTTGCCGTTGGCATAACGGTTGTAGTAGCTCTGGGCCACCGAGGCCTGTGCGAAATATTTATTGTCGTAATCGTAGGATGCGGTTTCGAGGATGTTGGAGGGGAGAGAAGGCAGGTCGTAGTTGTGGATATTCTGGCGCGTGTCGCCGCTCAGACCTGCCTTGAAGTGATGCAGTCCCCACTGACGCTCATAATCCACGCCGAGCTTGCCCCACAGCTGCTGATAGCTTGCCACCGAACGGTACTGGTTGGTCTGGGTCTGAATGTCGCCGTAGCGGTGGTATGAGAAATTGCCGTTGGGATCCTGCGAATATTCATATACGGGCTGACGCATGGTTCGGAAAGTGGCCGAACGGTCCTGCACCGTCACACTTCCCATTGCATAAGCCGAAAGGCCCTTCACCTGTTTGTTGAAATCATAGTCGAGTTTGAGCATGCCGAGAAGATCGCGGGTAGCATCGGTGATATAGCCCGATTCTGAAGCCTTTGCCATGAGGTTGTTGTCAAACGAAACCGTGCCGCCCCATGTTCCGTTGGGGTTCTTGACGGGATAGGCATTGTTGGGCGTACGGTAGATGTCGAGCAGCAGGTCGCTGTAACCTGAACCGGAACCGCCGGGCTGGTTACCCTCCTCGAGGCGTGCGAGAATCGACACTGTTGCCTTGAACTCGGGAGTGATGTTCATCTTCACTTTTGAGTCGATTGAATAACGTTTCGACTTGAGCGAGGTGTCGTATCCGTCGTTCAGGTTCATGAACATGCCGTTGGAGTAATAGAATCCCGCGTTGACAAAATACTGGGCGAAGTTAGTTCCGCCTGATACATTCACGTTGTAATACTGCTCGGTGGAGTTTTTGCGTGTCACGTTGTCGAACCAGTTCACATCGGGATAGAGCATTCTGTCATTGCCCTGGAGATAACCGTAGTAGTCGTCCATGTCATAGCGCGGCAGACGGCCGTCGTTCTGCAGAGCTTCGTTGAGGAGATATGCGTATTGCGACGAAGAAAGCGGTCTGGGCGTTTTCAGCGGATTTGAAATACCGAAGCGGCCGGTAAACGACACACGTGCTCCGCGGCTCTGGGGATTCTTGGTGGTGATGAGCAACACCGGACGCGAAGAACGCATGCCGTTGAACATGGTGGAGAGGGCGTCCTTCTGAATCGACACGGATTCTATGGCGTCGGGATCGAGCGAATAGAAGTCGCGTTCGATACCGTCGACATACACTATGGGCTTAAGTCCGCGCGACGTGATATTGTACTGGGTATTGTCGCTGTACATTTCCTTGCCGAACTGATAGCTTATATAGCCTATCACCTGTTCGCCGGCGGCATTGGTCTGGCGCAGGGGAGCTCCGCGGTACTGCTCTATGTTCAGACCCGCCATTTTGCCGACTATACCGGGAATGAAAGTCGATCCTATGGTACGGTTCACCTCATCGGTGTAGACCGTGGATGCGGAGCCGAGATAACTCTGAGCACTCACATTGCCGTAGACACCGGGCACGGTGACACTCTGCAGCACGTTCAGCTCGGGAAGTATTATCTTTATATTATCCTTGTCTTTCTGACGCTTGAGCGCGCCGATGTTGAATTCTATCATCTGATAGCCCGGAGCCGATATGCATACGGTTTTCTCGTCGGTGAGGCTGATGTCGAACACACCTTCGGCATCGGTGAGCACCGAGGTGGCGGATCCTTTGATCTTGACCTGCGCCGAGGCTATCGGAAGTCCGTACTCGTCAGTGACAACACCTGTCACAGCCGAGGCCGACAGAGTGCATAGCCCCGAGAGGGTGAGCACAAGTGCCGCACGGCGGGCACGTCTGTTTATGTTTCTTATATTGCACATATTATTTTCTTGTCGGGATTTAAGGAATTGCTGGCTTGACTCGGTCAACCGCAGATGAGGTTAAACGTGAACGGAATATCGTCGGATTCCGGAGTGTCGCCCGCCTTGAGGTCGCCGAGCGACTTGTTGACGATCACGGAGCCGTCGCGGTTGGTGAATATATATTCAATCCTGGTTATGGTCTCGTCTTCCTGAATGCCGAAGAATCCGGCCGGCCATATTGTGGTTGAATATTCACGTGAGAAACTGTTGGCTCTGCGCATGAGTGTCTCGCTGTCGCGCTTGTCGACCTTGTAGACATTTCCCTCGTCGGTGTATGCGGTGGCCTCGAGATAGATTTCATCTTCGTGGATGAGGTCGTTGTCGTAGGAATCGCCGGCAAAGGTTATTGTCACGATGTCGTCCTGAAGAGCGCGGCTGGGCTCAACAGAGTTGAAACGCAGGCGCGAGTAATCGATCATCTCTCCGGGGCCTCCGTAAACGGTGAAAGGCTCGCTGTACATTACTTTCCAGCGTTTGTCGTCAGTACTGAAACCGTCTTTTACGTAGTTCACGAAAAATCCTATACAGGCAGCGAGATTGTCGTCGTTCACCTTGCACTTAATGTTGATTTTCCAGTTGGGTTTATCGCCGTTGTGCACATCGACGGACTGTTCGGCCTGCCATGCCACCCATTCCATGTCGTTATACTTGTTGGGGCCGAGACCGAGGCGTTCTCTCAGAGCTTCAGGCCATGTATAACCGGGATTGTTCTTAGGCGACACATTGTCGGGAATCACCGCCATGGTGCGTTGCTCGCCTTCGTCAAGCACAACGGTCGACTCATAGGTCACGGTCACGTTGTTTCGGATGTCCCAGCAGCGCGGGGCAAGCATCGCGAAGACGAAAATCTCATCGTCGGTATCGTTGTTGTCCTTGCTCGTCTCGATATGGCCGTTGACAACGAATGTAGCCACCTCGTTCACTTTTATCCGCGGAGCCATCGTGCCGTCAGGCTGCGGCTGCTCTACGTTGACCGAGTCGAGAAACACGCATGCCACCAGAAAGGCCACACATGCCAGAGCCGCAAGACTCAAAAAAACAAATTTTCTTTTCATATCAGCCTTTCTTATTCTACTTTGACAAAAACGTATTCGTATTTATTGGAATGACATCCGGGACTGTGGGTAATGGACAGCTGACGCCGCCCCTCGACGATAGGATACTGTATGCCCACACTTGCGGTATAATCGTCATCGTCATATTCGGTAAACGAGAGCATAAAGGGATGGGCAGGGTCGTCGACAATCCAGCGGCCGTCGTGCGACACCGGGAAGGGCAGACGATTCTCAAGGCTATATTCTCCGCTGGCATCAAGATGAAGACGGAACCGGGAGAAATCCATCGACGAGGTGATGTCGATGCCGTTGCGTTTGACCGACTGGAGTTGCCATACGCCGTCGAGATTCTTATTCTGCTCTACAAAAGCCGAGTCGGGCGTATCGTCCTTATATGAATCACATGACACAGCCATAGCACCTGCAAAAACGGTCAGTGCGCAAGCTTTAAGAAATTGTCTCATATAGTTGATAGTGATTTAAGGATTTGATTTATTCGTAATAGGGATTCTGCAAAAGGTCTTCCGAACGCACCACCTCTTTATAAGGTATAGGCCAGAAGTACATTGCCGGACGGAACACGTGCTGGCGCACATTGACTACGCGGTAAGAGGTCGAGCCGTCGAGCTTGCGCGTGATTTCAAAGCCGTGCGACATTGCGTTTTCGGTCTGTTCGGCGATTTTCCAACGGCGCACGTCGAAGAAGCGGTGACCCTCGAAAGCAAGTTCTATGCGCCGCTCAAGGCGTATGGCCTCGCGCATTTCGTCCTGCGACATACCGTCCTTCACGCCATAATTATTGTCGGCGCCCGGCTCGATACCCGCGCGTTCGCGAAGCAGACGCAATACATAATAGGGACTTACCACCTGATCGCCGAGCTGCTCGGTATAGTCAGGGCCGTAATACTCGTTTACCGCTTCGGCATAATTGAGCAGTATCTCCTCATAGCGCAGCAGCGAATAATACTGGCCTACGTCGTTCACGTAATTGCCGGCTGCATCGCGGTGAAGCATCTTGCGCGTGAAGTAGCCGGTGCGGGTGCCCTGCCAGATTGCATCCATAGTGGAGCCTGCACCCATAAAGGTGGATATAAGCGCATCGGGAGTGCCGCCTGACCTCATCCGGCATCCGTTGTATACTATTGAATTGGCAAAACGGGGGTCGCGGTTGGCGGCGGGATTCATCGGATCGAAAGTATATTTGCCCTCACCGGGTTTGGCTCCGTCTTTCATCGGGAAACACATGACAAGGTCATGGGTGGGGTAACCGCCGTTGCCATTGCCGCCGGCCGATATCGGGCAGAAGATTTTTTCTCTGTCCTGATTTTTCTGACGCACCCACGTGAATATATGGCTTGCGAAAGCGCCGTATTCGTAAGTCTTGTTGGCGCCGTCGGTGAGGTGGGCGAAGTCGTAGGCCTGGAAGTTGGCATAGAATCCCCAGCCAGGCTCGGGGCCGTCAGCGTTTCTGTGGCGGATATAAACGTCCCAGCTTCCGGTGGCCATGACGCTTCGCGAGGCGTCGACTGCATCTTTCCAGCGCTCTTTGTCGGCCTGCTCGTAACCGAGCAGCGGCTTGAGGCGCGGATCGTCGGTAATGGTGGTGCCGTTATAAAGCGGTGATGCCACATAGGTGTAAAGACGCGATAGAAGCCCCATGCAGGAGCCGGCGCTGGCGTGGCCGAACATATATCCGGCACGGCGGTTCGGCAGTTCCGCCGCGGCTGCGCGGCATTCGCTTGCGATATAGTCTACACAATCGGCAAACGGGGCGCGGGTCATGTTAATGTTGTCGATGTCGTCGTTTCCATATACCACGTCGCCCAGCAGGGGCACTCCGCCATAATGGCGCAGGAGGATAAAATAATACCAGGCACGCATGAACCGTGCCTCGGCCTTATATCGGGTCTTTGCACTCTCGCTCATGGGCGACTGGTCGACATTGGCAAGAAAAACATTGGCGGCACGTATCTGCTTGTAGCAGGTCTGCCATGTCTTTTCGGAAATTGAGACAGGGTTTACGGTACCTGTCACAAACTGTACACCATCAGTGTTGTTGGAAGTAACTTTGAACTCCGATTCATCACACGCGGTCTGCAGACCTCCTTCGCCGGGAGCGAACAGACCGCCGTTAAAGCGGTCGGGATAAACGTCGAACCCTGCATCTTCATAGAGATGGTTCAGGAATCCGGCGGTGTAAGTACTGTCACTGAATATTACTTCTTTTGATAGGTCGGTAGTCTGAGTTTCATCAAGGAACGAACTGTCGACACACGAGGTGGTCGCGGCGATCAATGATGACCCTAAAACTAAACCGAACAGCAACTTGGACTGTATCATGTATTTAGATTTAATTAATTCACTGCGGATTAGACAGACGATGTTAAATACTTAATAATGTCTTGTTTTTGCCTTTGAGGGAGCTTTAACCATAAGACGACCAAAGGCTTTGTCACCATTAAGTTTTGTTTGCTTTTTTATTCTTTTTTTATCCCGGTTTTATTTCCTGAATCCGAGATGATAGGAGCCGGCTGTCAGAACAATATCTCCTCCTGCTGCCGACACAGGCTGATTGCCTTCAGGGTGCATTCCCGCGGGGACCTTCACGGTCGCTGTAGAACCGGCGGGAACGCACAGTGTGTAGTCAAATCCGCCGGTCACACGCTCCCACTTCAGGGCGATCGTGCCTGATGGAGTCTCTTTGGTTACCGAAGCCCAGTCAACGCCGGAAGCCGGCTGCGGATTGATTGTGAAATGTTCGTATCCGGGGGCATCCGGGTCGGGAACTATACCTCCGAGTCCCTGGTAGAACCATAGACCCACGCCGTTGTAGCAGTTGTGGACACGGCTCCGCTCGCCGCTCCAGTATTCCCACGTGGCAGTAGCCCCATTGTCGATCATATACATATAACCCGGATAGTCGTGCTGACGCAGCATGGTCGCCATGAAATCGGGCTGACATTCGTCGATAGCCCATTGCGTGACAACAGGGACGCCTACAAGACCGGCGGCTATATGATCTTTCCATTTATCATGGCTGAGGCGGAGCATACTTTCGCGGACGGCAGGCCGCAGCAGTTCGGGCGTCGCTCCGACAATTACAGGATATGCCATATCGAGCTGCGAACCGGTGGCATACTGCGACGTTGCGGGATCGTAGAAGGTTTTATGGATGGCCGCGTTAAGAGCTTCGCGGCGTTCATCCCACATTTCAGCTTCCTCCTGCCGGCCGAGTGTACGGGCCGCGCGCGACATTTTGTCAAGGCAGTCGCTCACCAGGCAGTTGTTAACAAGATCCACTGAGGCCTCGTTGCCTGTGTCGACTCCCCACGGAGCGAGCCAGTCGCCGAGATACCAGACGCGGTTGTGAGTGTCGGGCCAGCGCCTCAGCAGCCCGTCGCGGAAATACGATTCCACATATCCCATCCATTTCTTCATGAGCGGATAATAGGTCTCGAGCATACGCCTGTCTCCGTAGTTGAGCCAGGTGCGCCAGGGGGCGAGCACGATAAATCCACACCAGTACGGTCCGCCTCCGCCTCCGCCGGCCGGAGCCACATGCGGCAGACTGCCGTCGGCATCCATCACATCGGCCCATGCCTGAAGCCAGTTGGCATAAGTCGGAGCCACATCATACATGGTCTGGAGCGTCATAGTCGACGAATTACCGTCACCGCCATAACCGGTTCGCTCAAGATGGGGGCAATCCACCATATATCCGCTGAAAGTCAGGCAGCGCATGGTATATTTTATCATGTCGTGTACGGCATTGAGATCTGAATCAGAGCATTCGAATGAAGATGCGTCGTCATATGCTCCCTGAATCTGGTGTGCCACAAGATTATCTGCGGAGGGTGCGGACTTGAGACCCTTTATCATTACGTAACGGTAAGCGTGATGATTGAATTTGTTGCAGAAACGTTCGTCCTTGCGACCCGAGACTATATACACGTCGCTCTCGCCCTGAGGGTCAAACTGTCCGTCGGGCTTGAGATTGTCGGAGTATTCCATTGTTATCTCCGTTCCGGCCGGAACTCCCGCAGGAGTAAAACTGAACCACCCGGTAAGCACACGTCCCATATCCGCCATATAGCTTCCGTCGGGTTGAGGGATCACGGCGACTGCACCGCTGCTGCTCACTATCCTGTTGCCTTCCGACATATCGGGAGAAGCTATGCTCACTACGGGGACGGTGCATGCTCTGGCCCATTTTAGCTTTGAAAGGGATGAAGTGCTCATGTCGGCAGGTTCCAGACGACCGTCAACATGTTCGCCCCCGAAATTCAGAGCGTTCCAGCTGCCGGTATCATACCGTCCGCCCGAAGCCGCCCTCCAGTCAGCATCGCTGGCAAGCAGAGGCTCATGCATCAGGCCGCTTACACGGTCAATCTCGACTTTTACCAACGGACCGCCGTATTCAGCTTTAAAAGTAGTAGGCTTATACCAACCCTGCCCGAGATGCAGCACTATGTCATTGTCGCCGGCCTTAACCATATCGGTAATATCGTATGTCACTATAAGAGACCGGCTGTCGAGCTGCGACACACCCGGGGCAAGCACTCTGTTGCCGGCTTTACGGCCATTGATGTACAGTTCATGGTACCCCAATGAATTAACATGAGCCATCACACGGCCCGGACGGTTGTCGACCCGCAGATTTTTATGTAATATCGGAGAGCGCGCATCGCCATTCTCTTCCGGCATACCGATATACTCTCCGCGCATAGCATCGCCGGAGTCATTGATTATTCCGACTCCGAAACGGGCGGTACGGCTCCAGTCGGAGGGCTTGCCTTTGCTGTCCCAGACCCTTACCTTCCACCATCCCTGGGCACGGGATACCAGCGGCTTACCGGCATACTCCACAAGAAATGACCGACGGGATTTTACCCGACCTGATTTCCATAAATCCGCCTGTTTCCCGTTTGCAACTGAAACGGAATCGGTACCGGCTAAAATTTCGTAGGCCGTCTGACTGCATGAATTCTTCCATGAGAAACGCGGCACGAGGGTGTTTATTCCAACCGGGTCGACAAGATGCTCGCACCTCAGATCTTCGGGTGCCATGCTGCCATAAGCCACGGAGGCACCGGCCATAAGCATCCCTATGGTTAATAAATTCCTATATGATTTCATTTGATTACTAAGCGATTGCGTTATTTATAAAACGGTAGCCTGACGCTCTGGGTGATTGTACTGTTTTATCATTACGCGAACCGGGCGAGTGGAAAAATCAGAATAATCCACTTCGATTTCACGTTCTGCTCCCGGAAGGATAGTGACGTAGTTTTCGCTCATAAGAACGGGCAGAATACGTTCCCCGGTTTCGGCGTCGATCAGGCGCAGACGGTTGGCAAATGCCACGGTACTGCTTTCATTCTTAAGCTTAAGTATGGCGCTTCCCTTGCCCGTTGAGCGTGCGCTCACACTCACGTCGGCGTCGGGGAGCGAATTGATGTCAGTGTAATCGAGATCGCGTTTCCCGTTGCGCCAATAAAAATTGTCGCTCAACAACTTACCATTTTTATCTCTGAGCTCAAGCACTATGAAATGTACGCCTTCGGGCTCGTCGGCGAAATTAAGGACTAACGCCTCGGCACAGCCCGTGGCGGGAAGGTTGACGGTTCCGGAGGCGGCATATTGTTTCAACTCGTTTCCGTCGAGTCCGTAAACCCTCGCACTGACGCTGAGGTTTTTCAGTTCATCTCCTGTAGTATTGACAGCCTTAACGCTGTTGGTAAGCGAATTCCACTGCACGTGGACATGTTCGCAGGCCTTCTTTGCGCCCCAATAGGCACCGGAAGGATCGTAATAATAGTCGTAAGTCTGCCATACAAAAGAAGGATATGCGGGATGACTCATCCATATCAGCAGACCGGCGGCATCATTCCACATTTTGTCGTTCCAGGCTTCATACATGCCTTTCATGTCCTCGATATTTATAAGCTGGGCCTTATCGCAGAACTCTTCAAGCGACTCGGGCGAGCCCCAGCGTTCATTGACAGCCTGAGTATAGTTCGTGGGCTTGGCGTTCCATGCTTCCTTACCGAAAAAATGCTTGTTCCAAACATTGTCATCATCCTTTTCGAGCTGTTCGTCGGTAGGGAGAGGCCACTGGTCTTTTTCCGGAATGAACAGTTTTACGCTTTCATACACGGGGAATGTAGCCATGCCAATTTCCGATCTCATGCCGTAGCCGTAATCAGTGCCGTAAGGATAGGAGGGGGTGTTGAACGCAAGATTGCTGGCCGACGTCTCAAAGTGATGGCGGGGTGGAAAATTCGCCCACCAGCCGCTTCCCGACAGACCGTCCTGATTGGAGCAGGATTTGTACATGCGGTCATTTCCGTCTTCACGCGCCACCGTCAGGGCAAGCGCATCGTCAAGATCGCGAGCAGGATGAGTCTCGTTGGCACCGCACCACAGGGCAATACACGGGTGATTGCGCAGGCGGCGAACCTTGTCGACGGCATTTGCCTTGAAGGCCTCCGGCTCGGCCACATCGTTATAAGCCACATAAAGCCAGAAGTCGTTCCATACCATGATTCCGTAACGGTCGCACCAGTCATAGAACTCGTCGTCGGTGACACATCCCGTCCAGAGGCGTATCATGTTGTAGTTCATATCCTTGTGGAGCCTTATCTTCTTCTCGTAGTCATCGCCCTGACAGCGCAGCAGATATTCGCTCATGCCCCAGTTGCCACCCTTGACAAATACTTTTTTACCGTTGACGTAAAAGGTCAGCACAGGCATGCCCGCTTTGTTGGTCTCTGTCTTATAATCATACTTCCTGATGCCGAAATCGATTTTTTTCTCCTGAAGCAACTTTTTCCCGTCCTTGACCTTCAGGTCGAGGGCATAGAGATTCGGCTCACCGTAACCGTTCGGCCACCAAAGCCGCGGATCTGACACTGTCAGCTGCGGAAAATCGCGGCTGTCGAGCGTGACTCTCGGGTTGCCCCCGGCGGGCACGATATAGGTGCGCTCCACTTTGATATTTCCGGGGGTTACAGTAGCTTCAAGGGTGATACGGCGCATCTTTTCCGACGTATTACTGAGTCCCGTGGAAATTGTCAGTTCGGCAGTGTCGACCGACGGGAGAGTGCTTCTCACCCAGGGATCAACCATGACCACGTCGCCGGTGACTTCCACACTTACATGACCGGTAATGCCGTTCAGGCGGCCGGGTACGTAGGGCATCCAGTCCCAGCCGGCTCCGGCGAGATAACTCGGACTGCATGCTACGCCGTAAGGGCCTTTATCGGTGCGGGTTTTCTTCTGATCGGCGTCGGTGATGAGAACGGCCACCGCATTACGGCCGTCGGCGGCGAGATAGGGAGTGACGTCATAGCGGCTGCGCATCATATGGCCGCTCACATCGCGGGTCGACTCCGGTGTGCCCGAGAGTTTCACGCCGTTGAAATAAAAATCGGCATAGCGGTTGATGTTGTCAAACTGCAGCCACACCCGTTTATCCTTGCCATATCCGGCCGGGGTGTCAAATTCCGTACGGTACCAGAACGGACGGCTGTAAAACCGTTCGTCCACACGATATATGTTGTCTCCGTAATCCGGATTTTCCTCACGGCCAGCATTGACATAAGCCGTGAAAACAATTCCGGGAACCACTCCCTCTACTGCGTCTTCAGGCATGACAAATCCCGGCGATGAGATTTCGGTTCCGGCCACTCCTGCCACGTCGGCCTGCGGACACAATTGCCATTGCGTTCCGCTTGAGCTGTCAAGACTTATCCGTTCAGCCCACGACGATGAACATAAGACCAACCCTAAAATTAGCAAAACAGACTTTTTCATATTCCAAAAAATCCACCTCTACAGACTACGTGATGATTGCTCTGCTAAGGTAGTTAATTTATATTAAACAACGCTATTGTTTCTCAGGAAAAAGTTGAGAAATCCAGAACAACAGTTCATCTATCCACTGCTTCTGGTAGGCAAACTCTTTTCTGTATGCCCAGCCGTGGCCCCCGGAAGGATAAACATGGAGTGCCACAGGAACCTTGTTGGCAAAGAGCGCATCGAAATAATCCAGGGAGTTCTGCACCGGCACAACATCGTCGTCGGTTGCCACGGCGATGAATGCAGGGGGTGTCTGGGCATTCACATGCTTTTCATTGCTGAAATAGTCAACGAGTTTCTCCGGCGGATTTTTCCCAAGCAGATTTTCGCGTGATCCCTGATGGGTCACACCCTCCCGCATTGTCACAACCGGATAGACCATCACCTGAAAGCTGACTCTCGCATCGTCGTCGGCAGGATGCACAGCCAGCGAAGAGGCAAGGTGCGCTCCCGCCGATGCACCGCCTATGCCTATACGGTCAGGATCAATGCCGAACTCGGCTGCATGTTTCCGCAAAAGGCGCACGGCCTGCCGCGCATCGTCAAGGGGTATCTCATGGTGGCCGTTAGGAACACGGTATTTCAGCACAGCAAGCGTCACGCCCGCCTTATTCAGATCAGCGGCCATGTCGCTCCCCTCATGCTTGGTGGAGAGACCGAAATAACCGCCGCCGGGACACATCACCAAAGCAGTCCCGTTGGGCTTGTCGGCAGGATATACCGTAAGTGTGGGAACCGACACGTATGTAATCCAGTCGGGGTTTGAGTTTTCCTCTCTGTCGGCAGATATGCCGTTGGAGGTCGGGGCACCGTCGCTCCACAGTTCCATTACTACCGGGGTGGCGGCGTTAATGCCGGTTACAGATGCCGCCACAAGCGCCGCGGCTATTATCGAACGAAGTTTATTCATATCAGTTATTCAAATCAGACATATTTTATACTCCCCAGGATTTATTGGGGACAGACTTCATGAAAAGCTCAAGTGTGCCACCGTTGCTTATCTCGCTGAAGTCGATATGGCACTTATTATACTCTTTGCCGTTGAGCAAAACGTGGTCGATATACACGTTTTCCGGAGAATTGTCGTGGGCTATTATGGTAAATGTCTTGCCCTTGTGATAATCCGGATCGAGCTTAAACTCAATGCGGTCGAAAACAGGACTTGTTATCTCCATTCGGGCCTCTCCGGGGCAGGAGGGGTGGATACCGGAAGCCGTAAGCACGTACCATGCCGACATCTGACCCACGTCCTCATTGCCTACTATACCTTCAACTCTGTTGGCATATGCGTGATTGCAGATATAACGGCAACGCTGTTGCGTGAGCCACGGATAGCCCAGCCGGTTGTAGAGGAACGGCACGAAATGTACCGGTTCGTTGGCGTGGTTGTAATACGCATTCCACTTCATATCCGACGGCGTGCGGGCAAACAGAGTGTCGAGCCGTGCCACTGTGGCCTCATTACCTCCTATAAGGCTGACCAGTCCGTCGACATCATGAGGCACGAACCATCCCTGCTGATAAAGATTCGACTCTATGCAGCCGAACCACTCGCGTGTGAGCGACGAATCGGCATCCCATTGCGCCCAGGAGCCGTCAGCATTGCGCGGGCAGAACCATCCAGCCTTGGGATTGAACACATTGCGGTAAGCCTGTCCGCGCTTCTCAAATTCGCGTGCCAGGTTTTCGTCGCCTAAAGCTCGCGCGAGCTGGCCTGCGCACCAGTCGGCATAGGCATATTCGAGAGTCAGCGACACACTTAACGGTTCGGGCGCATAGCCTTTCTCCACTGTACCGAATTTATCGGAAGTGTTGAGTGCATAGCGCAATGCCCGTTTTGCGTCGAAAGTGCGTATGCCCTTTACATATGCATCGGCTATGACAGGCAACGCCGGATTGCCTATCATGCAGCCGGAATAGGAGTTGAGCAGCTCCCACCGTTCAAAATATCCCCGGCCCGTTTCGTCGGCAAGGTCTACAAGCGAATTGATCACGTCGCTGACCATGCGGGGATTGATTATGTTCTGCAGGGGGAACTGGCTGCGGTACACATCCCAGCCGCTGAATATGGTGCGGCGTGTATATGAACTGTCGGGGTTCTGACGTATGCTTTTGTCGCCCGCAACATAGCGCCCGTCAACATCAGAGCACACGCGCGGATCAATCATCGTATGATAAAGTGACGTATAGAACACGGTCTTCTCGTCGTCGGAGCCTCCCTGTATCTTCACGCAGTCCAGAGCCTTGTTCCACGATTCGTAGGCTTCGCTTCTTACAGTAGAGAAATCCTTGCCGTTTATTTCGGCCATATAATTGCGCTCAGCGCCTTTTTCATCTACAAACGACACGCCGACAGTCATATCCACCGTTTCACCCTTATGGGTAGGAAACTCGGTGTAGAATCCTATATGCCGCCCTGTAAGCTCTTTTTCGCCATGAATCACACGTGCGCCTGCCACGTTTTCGAGGTACGGACGGCTGTTTACATCGTCACGATGACGCGAGACTCCGTCGGGAATATCGGCGCTCCAGAATGCGTAGTCCTTCATCGGACGGCTCAGCCGTCCATAAAAATAGAGCGTGTAGTCGACATTTCCTTCGCCGTCGCCCCAGCCACCGCAGTCGGGGGTACAGTGCATCCAGCCGGTGAAAGTGGTGTCGTTCACGATTCTGATATACTGTTCGGAGGCAGTGCCTCCTACACGGCGGGCGAGATCCACCTGTATGCGCGAGCATTCGTTCTCAGGGAAGGTGAAATGCAGTATTCCGCACCGCGGAGTGGCCGAAGTCTCGACACGTACATCGTAGTCAGTCAGATGCACGCTGTAATATCCGGCCTCGGCCTTTTCAGTGGTTTTGTCGTATTTCGAGCGGTAGCCATCGATAAGTCCGTCCTCCTTTCCTGCTATAGGGGTGAAAGTCCCCGTAGTCGGCATCACAAGGAAATTTCCGAGTTCTCCGAACCACCCCACGCCGCTCATCTGCGTAAGAGCGAAGCCCTCGATAGTTTTATGTTCGTAACTGTAGCCCGACGAATTGTCGCCGCCCGAAATTGTGTTGGGACTTACCTGCACCATGCCGTATGGAGTAGTAGCTCCCGGGAAAGTTTTTCCGAGTCCGTGGTAGGCGCCGGCATCTTCAACGTTGGTGCTCGCTCCGATAAACGGATTCACATATTGCGCGGGATTATCAGACGCCTCGGTTCCGGCTGTCGCTGTACACGACATAGCCAATACCAGACTCAAAGGCACCGTGCCCGCAAGGATGATAAATTTGTTCATATAATGTCACATGAAGTTTTTTACATAGTCCGTGTGCGCAATATCAGCCCTGCGCCATCTCATTTACGGCTTATGGAATAGGTCGTGAAACCGTTGCGCGGCATTCTGACTTCCATGCTGACAACGCCATGTTTGCTTTTTGAGGAGGGTGTGGCCGTGACATTCCCTCTCAGATCGGTTTCGGCCACGAGCGCATCATTTATATTAATCCCTATGCTGCACGGTTCGTCGGCGTGGGTATTCAGCATGCGCAGAGTCATGCTCTTCCCGTCGGGATTTACTATAGCCGCGCTCACTTTATAGCCTTTGCCGTCAACTCCGAGCAGCGACTTTGTCTCCGCGTTGCCGGAACCGCCGCACAATATCGCCTGTAAAGGCTCGTTGAAGCGATCTGCCTCATCGGCCATGACATCAGCTCCATGCCCGGCGCCGTGCGGAATGATGGAAAAATCCACATCCAGCGGGCCTTTGATTCCATAGTCCATGCCCCACAGTCCTGGTCCTGAATATTGCAATGTCAGAGCCGTGGGATAAGCCGGATCATGGACGTAGCTTCCCGTATGGTCGGTCATCAGACCGAGTCCTACACGTCCTTCCCGGTCGGTCACATCTATCCAGTTGAGAATTATATTGTTTTTTATCCCGCTCCATCGGTTGAAGACATTGGAACTGTAAGTTGTCTCATAAGAATCGAAAGGAGCGTCTTTCAACAACCGTTCGCCCTTGAAGGAAGCCGGCAAAAGCAGACACAGTTTATATCGGTCATCGCAGAATCCGCGCCGGTCGCTCTTCCAGTTCGTTTCCCGGTATTCGCCTATTCCCGGATTTCCCTGCCAGTCTATATGAAGCGAGCAGTCCACCCGGGCACTTCCTTTTGTCAGACGGTAAGTCTGCAAGAACGGATGTCCGCCTATTTCTCCGGCTACGGTCACACTCTGAGCCAAAGGAGTCTGTTCGTATGCAATGATTCGCGCCGGAGTCTCGGTCGATGAGCGGAACCGGCCCTCTTCATAGAAAAATCCGCGCAATTCACACAAGGAGAATCTGCTCGTGTCGGCCGGCGCGTACTCATACCCTTCTTTACCTTTGAGCTTAAGGCTTTTTACGGTTCCTCCGTTGCGCAGGTTTATTTCCAGCATAATCCTGTCGTTTTCAATCCTGACGTTTTCTCCGCCTCCCGGCGTGTCGGGGACAAAACCTAAATCAACATCATTTTTATTTTCCGATATGCGCGCTATATTGTACGTCGCATATCCCATCGGAGGAACCGTAGCCTTAAATTGCAATTTTTGAATTTTAAAACAATCTTTTATACCTTGATCTTTACCTTTTTTATTCGTTTTGCTGTTTTTTTTATGCTCGATCACGCAGGAGTGAATTTCCCTGCCGAGATGGTCGGTGACACACACGCCTCTGCCTTCGCTCGGAAATCCGGTCGGCAGCTCCACCTCAACCACCTCTTCACGGTCGAGTGCTGTAGTGTTGAACACCTTAACCATCAGTTTATCACCCGGATTCACAGCCTTTGCCGTCCGTAGAATCTCACCGCGTGCAACAGTTTCGGCATACGAAGTCCATTTTTCAATGGCGTCAGCCCAGGTTCCGAAATTCCACAATCTGTTATAGGGGACAATCCAGGAGTCGTGGTGCTGCGCGAGCATCAGCTGGCGCCATGCCTCATCAATCTTCGCGCTGTCGGGGGTCACACCGGGATTTATCCCCCATGCTATCGCGCCAATTTTCTCTGCCATCAGCATAGCATTCTCGGCGCGGCGAACCTGCCGGGCAATACGCTGCAGTACCTGACTGCCCCACATCAGGTTCACCCGTATGTCGTCCTGGGTAAACCGGTGAGTGTCAGCCGTTGCTCCGGGGGTATGCAGGGAAATATAGTCTGACCACAACACGTATTCGGAACCGTGGCCGTCGGCACCCAACCACGGGCCTTTGCGCCACCCGGCATCCTGATAACACATTCCTGCCGGATTTTTGATTCCCGCCTTGCGGCATGCTTCGAGATATGCCGGCGAGTTGCCCCAGGCCGTGGTCTGCCATACGCTGCGCGGCTCGAGATTCTCACACGCATATCTCGGAACAGTCAGAATAACCGTTCCGTCAGGCCCTTCCCAGTTTACAAGTTGTCCGCCGTAGGGCGCCACATATCCGCCCCAGCAGGTGTTCGGACATTTGAGCGAGGCATATCTGAACCCGAATCCTTTCAATATTGCCGGAAGACAGGAAGTGAAGCATGGCTCTTCGCTCGAATAGGTGGTGAAAGTCATGCCGGGAAAATGGCTGTGGAGTTTCCGGATACCGTAACTGAACTGGCGGATCAGGCTTTCGCCCAGAATATTGTAGCAATATGGTTGCGCATACGTGGGATTTGTGTATTCCATACGCCCTTCCTTCATCAGGGTGCGAAACGCCTCGTATGCTTCGGGAGTGCGGGATCTGACGCTGTCCCAAGTCTCCGGTTCTATTTCGAGTCCCAGGCGCCACGAGGGATGCCTGTGCATTTCGTCTACGATAAAACCGGTCTTCCACTCCAGAGGATAATGCCCGTAAATACCGCCATGATAACCGTCGACGAAATAATTGTCGCCGCGGCCTGTCATAGTTGCACTGAGAGAGAGAGCTATTACTATCGAGAGTGTCCTGTTCATCGTGTTATCAGCATATTCCTATTTTGGGAGAATGTCTGTTTCCTTCCGGATCCGGAAATTTTCAATATCAGCCGGCGCATAGTCCAGACTGTAATCCGTAAGAGCCAGAGCCGCAAGATAGTGCCGGAATTCATTTCGGAACTTCTCATCATTCCGCATGGCAGCCTGCAGCAGGCTCATTTCTTCTTTATTCAGCTTATCCGTCAGATATTTGATGATTAGGTCTTCCATTGTGGAGTCGAAACGTAAAAATTATCTTATTCTGTTCTTTCAATTAAAAGAACGATTACCCCGACTTTCACCGTTAAACCTGACGGAAAAAATAATTCTATATCCTGACTGCGGCTTTTTATGCCGACATATAGTCGTCGACCACTGCGCGCAGCCTTTTGAGAGCGATTCCGAGCTGTACGCTCACGGTGTTTTCCGAGAGCGATAACCGTTCGGCTATTTCGCTGTAGCGCAACCCCTCCTCGCGGCTCAGCAGGAATATCTGCCTGCACCGCGGCGGCAGATTCTGAACCGCATTCCTCAGAATCCCGCTCAGTTCGCTGACCATAAGACCGGTATCGCCCATCATGTCGAGAGTCTCGACTGCCGATTTCCGTTCTTGAGCCACTGCTTCCTCGTAAGCGCGCTCATGTACCTTATGCTTCAGATAATCCAGACAACGGTTACGCACGAGACGAAACATATAAGCATTTATGTTTTGAATCTCGTGAATATGGTCGCTGTTTTTCCATAATTCCATAAAAGCATCCTGCAGCAGATTTTCAGTATCTTCCCTACACGGTATGAATTCACATGCAAAGCGCAGCAGCTTCGGATAGTATTCCTTGTAGATTTCTGAAAAGTATCTCATTGTAGTTTTAAGGTAATTATTGAGGATAATATTCGGTTATTTCAACAAGAACCCGCAGCAGTTCGAGTGCCGCGAAGTTTCAGTTGCAAAATTATATTGCATTTTATCCGTCAATAGTGGCGGGTAGAGTGTAAAGTAGATGAAATTAGATGCTTTTTTAATACTATACCTATGATTTATAGTGATTTGTTGAATCTAAATATATATCATTTGATTAGGCGGTTTGGGAAGAATATAAACATATTTCCGCGTCCTTGCCGCCCCCTACCACCGCATTATCCGGCTCCCAGACCGATAATCTGCCCCGCATTGCAGCATATCGTTAATTGTACAATAACTGTGATCCTGTTATTGTCCTCCCGAAATATATATTCTTAAGAAAATATCGTGAAAGCCCCGGAGGGTGCGATGCCCCGAAATCAGCGACAGCCAAGGCCTGCGAGTTTCTAACATTTCAACCGGGTTTTGCATTTGGCCTGAATACAACCTTCCGTAATTACGACAAAGGGGCTGCGTCGCGGTTTGCGATGCAGCCCCTGTCGGCCGGTTGGAATCTAACCGGTATGGTGGTTGTTATTTGACGATTACTTTCTTTACGATTTTCTTATTGTTTTTCACAACCTCCACGATGCATACGCCTTTTTCTGCACGGAGAGTAGCCTCGCCGTTCACTGCCTGAGCGTCGGTCGTGCGGCCCGATACATTATATACTGTTGCAACAGCATCATCGGCTACGATATTCACGCAATCGGCTCCTGCCTTTACTTCAACTGAATTATCCTCAGTAACGTCGCCGATACCGCCTTCAGCCTGCTTTACGGTGACCTTTGCGGCGCCCTTGTCGTATACATTGGTAATCTCCATAGCCAGAGGCAATGTATGGTCACCTACGGTTGCCGTGTAGCCCTTGCTCTGGAGGTAAGCCGTACGGTCAGCAATTTCACGGCTGCTGATTGTTCCGAAACTCATAATGTATTCCGAAGGTTTGAATTCGGTGGCAGTCATTCCATTGCTGAATCCGGCGGGGTTGCCTTCAATATCATTGCCGAACACTTTATTGATATTCACTTCTCCTGCCGGTGTGAGAAGATCCTCCGGCATTACATACTGGCTGCCGCCTGCTACCACATCCACATCGTATGCTCCCATCTCGGAGCCGGCTTTCAGTTTGACAAAAGCTTTAACGCCGTTTTCACTCACCACGTCGTGGTGTGCTGTCGACTGGAATGCAACCCACTTGTAACCGTCCTTGCAGGGGAAGCAGAATTCAAGCACCTTGGCATATCCTTCCGAAGCTTCAAATGCGAAAGTATTATCTTCTTCGGTTTTTTTCGAATCGGTGTCAATTGCAATGAGTTCGGTTGCCGACCAGCTCTCGGGTATTCTTACGCCAAAATAAAGTTCAAGGCCGTTATTGTTACTGTAGTTCTCGGCGTCAGCTTTATCGAGGTTCAGAGTCATCGTAAACTCTTCGTCAGTCTCGACTTCCGATTTCACGTCAATGCTTGTAATCTTAAGTCCGCATGCCACCATGGCAAGAGCCACTAACACTGCTGTAAAAAACGCAGTCTTCGAGAGGTAAAATTTTCTCATAATTTGTTTGGTTTTAAGGTTATTAATATGAGGTTACTAAAAAGCTTCTACAAATTGTCTTTCGCAAATTTAAGCTACATAAATCCGGCAAAACCTGTCGCGTAAATCCAAAAGTAGGAATTTATGTCGCCTTACAGTCGTTTCACACCTGATTATCTGTATATTATGCCAATTGCGTTGGTAAATAATTACGTAAACTTCCGATTGGTAAAAATTCAAACTACACCCCGAAAGTCGGTTAAAAGACTTCGGGATGCAGTTCTGTTAATGGGCAGTATTTTTAATTTTCTACCGGAATTTTGTGGCTGTTTATTTAACGGTTACTTTCTTTACGATTTTCTTATTGTTCTTTACGACCTCCACAATGCATATGCCTTTTTCTGCGCGGAGGGTAGCCTCGCCGTCAACTGTCTGAACATCGAGCACACGACCCGATACATTGTATACTGTTGCAACGGCACCGTCGGCTGCGACATTCACGCAATCTGCACCTGCCTTTACCTCAACGGAATTGTCCTCGGCAACGTCGCTGATGCCGGTAGTCTGCTTCACGGTCACTTTTGGAGCACCCTGCTCGTATACGTTGGTAACCTTCATAACCAGAGGTAAGGTCTGATCTTCTACGGTTGCTTTATAACCCTGACTTGTGAAATATGCCGTGCGTTCGGCGATTTCCTGGTTGCTGATGGTTCCGAACAAAAAGATATATTCCGAGGGTTCGAATAGAGTGTTATTCTCCACAGGATTGGCTTTTCCATCAATTTTATTACCGAACACTGTATTAATATTCACCTCTCCTTCAGATGTAAGAAAATCCTGAGGTTCCATTCTGTTGGCACCTGCTACGACATCCACATCGTATGCTCCCATCTCGGAGCCGGCTTTCAGTTTAACAAAAGCTTTAACGCCGCTTTCGCTTTTTACATCGTGGCGGCCTACCGACTGGAATGCAACCCACTTGTAACCTTCTTTACAGGGGAAGCAGAATTCAAGCACCTTGGCATATCCTTCCGATGATTCAAAAGCAAAGGTGTTCTCTTCTTCTGCTTTTTGGGAATCGGTGTCGATTGCTGTAAGTTCTGTTGCCGACCAACTCTCAGGGATTCTTACACCGAAATAAATATTGAGATTGGTGTAGTTGGCATATTGCTGCGGATCGTCGCTGGCCTTATCGAGATTCAGAGTCATCGTAAACTCTTCGTTGGTATCAACTTCAGATTTCACGTCGATACTTGTAATCTTGAGTCCGCATGCCACCACGACAAGGGCTACTAACACGGCTGCGAAAAGCGCAGTCTTCGTGAAGTAAATCTTTTTCATAATTTGGTTGGTTTTAAGGTTATTATTAAGAATTTGTTATCAATCAATCCGCAAAATGTTTTCCGCAAATTTAAGCCACACCAATCCGGCAAAACCTGTCGCGTAAATTCCAAAGTAGATAATTATGCCGTTTTATTATTCCTATGTATCTGATTATCCGCCTATTAATTTACCGGTGAAGGTAAACTCACACGTATACCACAAACCGCCACAATTCAACCGTTATCGCAAACCGGACAATATTTGCCCCGGAACGGATCATGTAAAAACATATAGAAAGCGCGATGTATTTGTAGGGGAAACAGAAAGTATTTGTGCATTTTTATGTAGGGCTGCACCACGGTGCAGCCGTCACAATTCCATTGGCCCGGGGAGCATCCTTACATGTTGAAATGCGTATTTACTTTGTGTGTGAACCATATAACCGGGCGGCGTGAGCCAAAGCACACACTAACTTTGCTTAATTAAGATTTTTTCATATCTTATTAACCGTAACCGCGCCGTCGGTCGTCTAACTCTAAAACCACTACATTATCATATATGAAAAAAGCGCTGTTATTTTTAATAGGAATAATCATCGCCCTCTCCGCCCGTGCCGTAGGTGAATACGCCGGGAAGGTCAATACCCTTATCGGAAACAAAGGCGTCGGGCTGACTTCCGGCTATCTGTATCCCGGTGCCACATACCCATTCGGCATGGTACAGTTTACCCCTACTTATTTCGCGAAACGCGGCGGTTTCGTCATCAATCAGCTTAGCGGCGGCGGATGCGCCCATATGGGCAATTTCCCCACTTTCCCGCTGAAAGGCAAACTCGAAGTCTCGCCGGGCAACATTATAGATCATCGCGTGAAAGTGAGCGACGAAAAAGGGCATGCAGGTCTTTACCAGGCTAAAGTCCAGGACGACATAACCGCTCAGCTCACCGTGACCGAGCGCACAGGCATGGCTCAGTACGAGTATCCGGCTGCCGACAAATACGGCACCGTGATTATCGGAGCCGGAATCTCCGCCACCCCCATCGAGACTGCAGCGGTGGTGATTACCGGCCCGCGCTCATGTGAAGGCTACGCCGTGGGCGGAAATTTCTGCGGAATAGAGACGCCCTATCGCGTATATTTCGTGGCAGAATTCAACTCCGATGCCGTTGAGTCAGGCACATGGAAAGACGACCGTCTTTTTCCGAAAACCACTTTTGCCGAAGGATCCCTGTCGGGCGTCTACTTCACTTTCGATCTCGCCGAAAGCCATACGGTTGATTACAAGATAGGCGTTTCCTACGTATCGGTGGAGAATGCCCGCGAAAATCTGCGCGCTGAAAATCCGGGATGGGATTTCAACGCCATAAAGACCGCCGCCGAGAAACGATGGGACGAATGTCTCGGCCGCATTGAGGTGAAAGGCACGGATCCCGACCGCATAGAGCAGTTCTACAGCCATCTCTACCACGTGCTCATTCACCCGAACGTATGCAGCGACGTCAACGGCGAATATATGGGTGCCGACGACAAGGTACACTCCACCAACGGACGCCAGTACACCTCTTTCAGCAACTGGGATACCTACCGCACTCAGATTCAGCTCCTTTCGATGCTTGAGCCGGAGGTGGCGTCTGATGTAGTGATCTCCCATCAGAAATTCGCCGAACAGTCGGGCGGTTCATTCCCCCGCTGGGTCATGGCTAATATCGAGACAGGCGTCATGCAGGGCGATCCAACCTCCGCGCTCGTGTCGAACGCATGGGCTTTCGGCGCCCGCAACTACGACCCCCACGCTCTGCTTGCCATCATGCGCAAGGGCGCCGAGCAGCCGGGCGCGAAATCGCAGAATGTAGAGACACGCCCCGGTCTTAAACAGTATCTCGACAAAGGATATTACGACTCGTCAATACAGCTTGAATACACAACCGCCGATTTTGCCATCGGACAGTTCGCGCTGCGCGCCTGCGGCGACGAATTTTTAAGCTGGCGCTATTTCGGCATGGCACGTTCGTGGAAAAATCTTTTCAATCCCGCAACGGGCTGGTTGCAGAGTCGCAACGAGGACGGCTCCTGGCGTCCGCTCGACGCCGACTGGCGCGAATCGACCTATCCCAACTATTTCTGGATGGTGCCCTACAATATAGCGGGACTTGTAGAGATAATCGGAGGCAAGGATGAAGCCGAACGCCGTCTTGACCACCTGTTCCGCCGCCTCGATGCAGGATACGGCGACGAATGGTATGCTTCCGGCAACGAGCCGAGTTTCCAGATACCCTGGACATACAACTGGATAGGATGTCCGTGGAAAACCCAGAAAATCGTGAACCGCATAATCAACGAGCAGTACAGCAACGCAATCGACGGCCTTCCCGGCAACGACGACCTCGGCACTATGGGGGGCTGGTATGTGTTCGCCTGCATGGGAATGTATCCCCAGATACCGGGAATAGGCGGTTTCGCACTCAACACGCCTATATTCGAGGATATAAAGATACATCTCGGCAACGGCAACGACATCCATATAAGCGGCGGTTCGGAGAAAAACATTTACACTACCGCGCTGCAGCTCAACGGCAAGCCTCACAACTCCACGTGGATCGACTGGGCGGATCTCGAAAACGGAGCCTCGCTCCGGTATTCCACGTCGTCGTCTCCGAACAAAAAATGGGGCACCGAAGTTCTCCCTCCCTCTTTTGACTAACATCCGACACCATCACATATGAAAACCAATTTTCTGTCAGCGATTGTCATCGTCTGTCTCGGCGCGGCAGTCGCCTCCTGCGCTCCCCGGACCGCCCCCGACACCTGGGCGCTCCTCGACTTCGAACGTGTCTCCGACGTGCCTGTGCTTTCTCACGACTCCACCGCCCGTTTTCTTTGCCCCATGGCTCAGGACTCGGTAGCATGGATGGAAAGCGACGTATTCAATCCCGCCGCCACCGTCAAAGGCGACTCCATAGTAGTGCTCTACCGCGCGGAAGACAATTCCGCCACGGGAATAGGCAGCCGCACCTCACGCATAGGTTATGCTACCTCGGCCGACGGCATCAGTTTCTCGTATGAGTCCGTCCCCGTTCTCTATCCCGCTGAAGATTCCCAGAAAGAGATGGAATGGCCCGGCGGATGCGAGGATCCCCGTGTCGCCATGACTGAAGACGGCACTTACGTGATGTTCTACACCCAGTGGAACCGCAAGATGCCCCGTCTGGCCGTAGCCACCTCCAGAGACCTTAAGACATGGGACAAACACGGGCCGGCATTTGCAAAAGCCTACGACGGCCGGTTTGCCGACGATTTTTCGAAATCGGCATCAGTCGTCACCCGTCTTAAAGGTGGCCGACAGATAATAACTAAAATCAACGGAAAGTATTATATGTATTGGGGTGAGAAATTCGTCAACGTAGCCACCTCGGAAAATCTTACCGACTGGACTCCGGTGCTTGATGAAAACGGCGAGCTTCTCCGCGTCATGGAGCCGCGAAACGGCTTCTTCGACAGCGATCTTACCGAATGCGGGCCTCCCGCCGTTCTTACGGACAAAGGTATCGTACTTCTCTATAACGGAAAGAATGCAGGCGGACAGAACGGTGATGCCGCCTATACGCCCAACACGTATTGCGGCGGACAGGCACTGTTCGACGCTTCCGATCCGTCGCGGCTCATAGCGCGTCTCGACAAACCGTTTTTCGTTCCCGAGGCCGATTTTGAAAAAAGCGGACAATATCCTGCCGGCACGGTATTTATCGAAGGACTTGTCTATTTTAAAGGCAAATGGTATCTCTACTACGGCTGCGCCGACTCTCGTGTGGGCGTTGCCGTGAAACAAAAATAGGACCAATCTAAAATCACAACATAAACGTAATGAAAAAATTTGTTTTATCATCTCTGATCGCTGCGCTCGGATTCACAGCCGTATCCGCACAGGAAATCAAACCGTTCACCGAAGGGGAGCGTGCCGTGTTCCTCGGTAATTCAATTACCGACGGAGGCCACTATCACTCCTACATATGGCTTTACTATATGACCCGTTTCCCCGATATGCCTGTCATGATTTACAACGGCGGAATCGGCGGCGACACAGCCTTCGATATGAACAAGCGTCTCGACAACGACATTTTCAGCAAAAATCCGACTGCGCTCATGGTAACTTTCGGTATGAACGACTCAGGTTACTTTGAATACAACGGCGATAAAGCCAAAGAATTCGGTGAGCAGAAGTATCATGAGAGCATCAGGAACTATCAGGAAATGGAGAAGCGCTTCAAGAATCTCCACGACACACGCATCGTAATGGTGGGAACTTCCCCTTACGATGAGGGCGCTCAGATTGAAGGCAACAACTTCCACGGCAAAAACGCCACCATCGAGCGTATAATCGCATATCAGATGGAGTCGGCAAAGAAAAACGGCTGGGAACACATCGACTGGAATGCTCCCATGATGGAACTCAACCGCAAGGCTCAGCAGAAAGATCCTTCCTTCACCCTATGCGGCACCGACCGTATCCACCCCGACAATCACGGCCACATGGTCATGGCATATCTTTTTCTTAAGGCACAGGGATTTGCCGGTAAGAAAGTTGCCGATATAGACATCGACGCCAGCTCAATGAAGGTTGTCAAGGAGGAAAACTGCAAAATCACAAACCTGAAGAAAAACGGCAAGACAATCCGTTTCGACTACCTTGCAAATTCACTTCCCTATCCCCTGGATACTATTCCGCGCGGATGGATGATGTCTCACCCTCAGTCACTTGCCGCCGACGTTGTGCCCTTCATGGAGGAGATGAATCAGGAGCTGCTTACAGTAAGCGGTCTCAGCGGCAAATACCGTCTGCTCATCGACGGTGAAGAACTCGGCGTATGGAGTGCCAAAGACTTTGCCAAAGGTATCAATCTCGCCGAAATCACCTGGACACCCCAGTACCAGCAGGCCCTCGCCGTGATGAATCTGAACGAACGCCGCTGGGATATCGAGCGCAGCACCCGCGAATACGCATGGTGCCAGCACGGTTTCTTCCAGCAGGAAGGCCTGCTCAACGCAAATAACCGCAAGGCCATCGAGGCGATGGATCGCGGAGCGAAGACCAACGACTGAGTCAAAAACCACCGCAACGGCTACACCGCCACCATGCACGCCCCCTACCGCGAGGCCGTTCAGGGTGAAATGGATCTTCTTATAGATAAAATCTATGAAATCAACAAACCGGTCAGCCACACCATCGAGCTGCGTAAACTCTGACCCGGTATAGTGATTATTAAACAACCTCTAAAACTATAATAAATGTTACCGGCAGGGTGATCACACGCCTCTGTCAGTAACATTTATTATTATACCGCTTACCTGATGCACCTTCTTTAAACTGAAAAAAGTTAAATTATGTAAAACCATGTAGCCGTTTTATCAATATTTCAAATAGAATTACAAACTTTGCACCACAGTCAGGCTCCCACATAGCACTGCATACACAACCATGAACAACACTTTTCCATACCTCAGGCGTCATATTTCCGGGCCATTTTTGAGAATCATATTGACTGTCATGACGTTTCTGACAGTCTGCACCTCAGTCTATGCGGCAAAAAGCACTGAAACCGACTCCTTGTTTAAGGAACTTGACGGAGCTATCGCCAACCGCAATATCTATCTTACAGCCAAAGAAAACAGAATCGAAAATCTGAAAAAAGGACTCAGATCTCTCCGATCCGACAGGGAAGTTTTCAGCAAAAACGAACTTATTATAAGCGAATACGAATCATTTGTCTGCGACTCCGCCAAGAAATACCTGCGCGAAAATATTGAAATCGCGTCGCGGCTCCGCGACACAGTGCTTATCAATAAAATGGCCATACGCCTTGCCCTTGTTTATGCCATGGGCGGCCAGTTTCTGCAAAGTAAGGACATTCTTGATAAAATAGACTACAACAACCTCCCAGATAGTCTTAAGGCTCTCTACGGCTGGGCGCAGCTTAAATTTCTCGGGAATCTCATTATCAGTACCGACGAGCAGAAATTCCGCGACGCTTATCAAAGCGAACGCATTGCCTGGCGCGACTCGCTGATAGACATGTTCAGTGTCGGCTCCGACTTATATCGGAAAGAAATAGCCGGGCGCGCCGTAGAAAAAGGCAACTATAAGGAAGCCCTTACAATTTATATGGACATATTCGGCAAGGAGATACCCGACACTCACGAATATGCGATGGTGTCGAAAGGCATCGCCGACATTTTCGGCAAGCTGAGCGACGATAATCAGCGCAAACGCTATCTCCTTTTCTCCTCCATGGCCGACATACGGCAGGCTGTGAAAGAAAACGAGTCGCTGCTCGAACTGGCCGAAATGCTATACCGTGAGGGCGATGTCGACAGGGCATACCGCTATATGAACGTTGCCCTTGACGATGCCAACTTCTATAATTCCCGATTCAAGAACGCCGTCATAGCCCGTATTTATCCTATCGTGGAGATGTCCTACCTCGAAATGCTCGACCAGCAGCAGCACCGTATGAAAATTTATATCTGGTGCCTGTGCTTGCTTGTGGTTGTTATCCTGACGGTTGCTCTGTTGTTTCTTAAGCAGACCCGCGTAGTGTCGCGCTCGCGGGCTGATCTTGCCAAAGCAAATCAGCGGCTCGAACGGGCGTCAGTAAAACTTGCCGAAGCCAACCTCATACGCGAACGGTATGTAGGTTACTTCATGCACCAGTGCTCGATAAACGTCGATAAGCTCGACAAATTCCGTATAAATGTCAACCGAAAGATCAAAGCCAATCAGATAGAGGATCTCTATGTTCTATCTTCGCGTCCGCTTGAAAAAGAACTGGAAGAACTCTATGATAATTTCGACAAGGCGTTTCTCAATCTCTACCCGAACTTTATAGAAGAATTCAACGGGCTTCTGCTGCCCGAATATCGCTTTACAGTACCCAAGGGAAGCCTTAACACTCCTCTGCGTATCTTCGCCCTCATACGTCTCGGAATCACCGATATGGCACAGATAGCCAACTTCCTGCATTACTCAGTCCAGACCGTCTACAACTATAAGAGCAAAGTGCGCAAATCGTCGCCGCTCCCTACAGCTGAATTCGAAGAAAAAGTCAAGAAAATAGGTACTCTCGCAAAAGATAATCTGCAGTAGCTTCCGCACAGCATACTCAGCGGTTTTTTAGAGGTTGTTTAAAAACAAATGTGAAAGCCGGAGTCCATTCTCTTGAGGCGGATT
>UROS01000006.1 GCA_900549445.1 uncultured Porphyromonadaceae bacterium
GGCAGCGTCAGATGTGTATAAGAGACAGTTGCGAGCGCCTCGACGGAGTTGTAGGAGCCGAGTCTGTCGCGTATGGTCCACAGCCGCATGAGGGTATCTTGCGCCACATCGTCGGCAAGGTCGGCTCCTGATTCGGCCGACATTTTCCTTACCATTGCTACGATGCGGTCGCGCAGCGGGGGCGCCATCGTTTCAAACTCTTTGAGATCCATACATTATATAGACGTGCTTTCCTCCGAAACATTACACCTGCGGCGTAAAAAAACTTGCAGGCGCGGCGAAAAAATCCGCCGCGCCTGAAGATGACGTCAATGAACTTTGTGTAAGTCTGGAGTTGTTGTTGGAGTTTGGTGTTGCTTATTTGTTGGCGCGCTTGCGCTCGAGTTCGTCGAGTATTATCTTGCGCAGACGCAGATGGTGGGGCGTAACCTCCACGTATTCATCCTCTTTTATATATTCGAGCGCTTCCTCGAGCGAAAAAACGACCGGAGGAATGATGCGGGCCTTGTCGTCGGCGCCGGAAGCGCGCATGTTGGTGAGTTTTTTCGACTTGGTCACGTTTACCACTATGTCGTTGTCCTTGGCGTTTTCGCCCACGACCTGACCGGCGTAGACCTCTTCCTGGGGGAAGATGAAGAAGCGGCCGCGATCCTGAAGTTTGTCGATGGCGTAAGCGTAGGCGGTTCCGGCCTCCATTGCTATGAGCGAGCCGTTGGTACGGCGCTCTATGTCGCCCTTCCAGGGCTGATATTCGTGGAAACGGTGGGCCATTATGGCCTCGCCCGCGCTGCCGGTAAGCACGTTGTTGCGCAGACCTATGATGCCGCGGGAAGGTATGAGGAATTCGAGCATTATGCGGTCGTTCTGGGTAGTCATCGACACCATCTCGCCCTTGCGGCGTGTCACCATGTCGATGATTTTCGACGAGTATTCCTCGGGAACGTTGATGGTGAGGAGCTCAACCGGCTCGCACTTGACGCCGTCGATTTCTTTTACGATTACCTGGGGCTGGCCTACCTGAAGCTCGAAGCCCTCGCGGCGCATGGTCTCGATCAGGACGGAGAGGTGAAGCACACCGCGGCCATATACTGTCCATACGTCCTCGTGATCGGCTTTCGTCACGCGGAGAGCGAGGTTGCGGTCGAGTTCTTTTGTGAGTCGCTCGGCTATGTGGCGGGAAGTGACGTATTTGCCGTCGCGTCCGAAGAAAGGGGAGTCGTTGATGGTGAAGGTCATCGACATGGTAGGCTCGTCGATGGCAATGCGGGGGAGTGGTTCGGGGTTGTTGATGTCGGCAACGGTGTCGCCGATTTCAAACCCTTCTATGCCGACGAGCGCGCAGATGTCGCCGCTCTTCACGCTTTCCACTTTCTTGCGGCCCATGCCTTCGAAAACGTGGAGCTCCTTGATGCGCTGGCGCACGGTCGAGCCGTCTTTCTTACAGAGGGCTATTTCCATGCCCTCGCGGAGTTCGCCGCGGTGCACGCGGCCTATGGCGATGCGGCCTACATAGTTGGAGAAGTCGAGCGAGGTGATGAGCATCTGGGCATCGCCCTCGAGGGTTTCCGGTTCGGGAATGTATTTTATGATTGCGTCGAGAACGGCGTTGATGTTGTCGGTCGGTTTCTTCCAGTCGTCGCTCATCCAGCCCTGCTTGGCCGAGCCGTAGACGGTGGGGAAGTCGAGCTGTTCTTCTGTGGCGTCGAGGTTGCACATGAGGTCGAACACCATTTCCTGTACCTCGTCGGGGCGGCAGTTAGGTTTGTCGACTTTGTTGATTACCACTACCGGCTTGAGTCCCATCTGTATGGCTTTCTGGAGCACGAAGCGTGTCTGGGGCATCGGACCCTCGAAAGCGTCGACGAGCAGCAGGCAGCCGTCGGCCATATTGAGCACTCGCTCCACCTCGCCGCCGAAATCGGCGTGTCCGGGAGTGTCGATGATGTTGATTTTGTAGCCTCCGTAGTTTATGGATACGTTTTTCGACAGAATGGTTATGCCTCGTTCGCGCTCAAGGTCGTTGTTGTCGAGTATAAGTTCGCCTGTGGCTTGGTTGTCGCGGAAAAGTTTTCCGGCGAGGAGCATCTTGTCAACGAGTGTGGTTTTGCCGTGATCGACGTGCGCGATGATGGCTATGTTTCTGAGTTTCTGCATAACGTCTGTAAAATTCGGGTGCAAAGTTACTGCTAACTCGCGAAATAAGCAAATTTTGCAGAAAAAAACGCTTCCGGGCGGCTATGGCCCGGAAGCGTTTTAAGTGGTCTTGACTATCGGAGGGGATCAGCCTTTCACGGCAGCAACTCCGGGAAGAACTTTGCCTTCGATTGCTTCGAGAAGCGCACCGCCGCCTGTGGATACGTAGGAAACGGCGTCGGCGAAGCCGAATTTGTTGATGCAGGCAACTGAGTCGCCGCCGCCAACGAGCGAGAATGCGCCGTTGTTGGTAGCTTCAACGATGGCTTCGGCGATGATTTTCGAGCCGGTAGCAAAGTTATCCATCTCAAACACGCCGGCGGGACCGTTCCAGAGGATGGTCTTGGCGGGGAGGATGGCGTTGCAGAAATCGGCAATGGAAGCGGGGCCTATGTCGAGGCCTTCCCATCCGTCGGGTATGTTCATTACGGAGCAAACGCGGGTATTGCAGTCGTTTTTGAAGTCGTCGCCGGCAATGCAGTCAGTGCCGAGCACGAGGTTCACGCCTTTCTCTTTGGCTTTCTTCATGATGTCGAGAGCGAGGTCGAGCTTGTCGGGTTCGCAGAGCGAGTTGCCGATGTTGCCGCCCTGAGCCTTTGCGAAGGTGTAGGTCATGCCGCCGCAGAGGATGAGGTTGTCGACTTTGTCGAGAAGGTTTTCGATAATGCCGATTTTGGTCGATACCTTAGAGCCGCCCATGATGGCGGTGAAGGGGCGCTTGATGTCCTTGAGTATATTGTCGACGGCCTTCACTTCCTTTTCCATGAGGTAGCCGAGCATCTTATGGTCGGCGTCGAAGAAGTCGGCGATCACGGCTGTAGATGCGTGGCGGCGGTGAGCGGTGCCGAATGCGTCGTTAACATAAACGTCGGCATAGCTTGCAAGATGTTTTGCAAATTCTTTCTGACGTTCTTTCATTTCTTTCTTGGCAGCGTCGTAACCGGGGTCTGCTTTGTCGATTCCCACGGGTTTGCCTTCCTCCTCGGGATAGAAACGGAGGTTTTCGAGCAGGAGCACCTGACCGGGCTTGAGATCCTTTGCCATTTCGTCGGCTTTCATGCAGTCGTCGGCGAACTCGACTTCTGTTCCGAGAGCCGTGGCAACTGCGTCTTTAATCTGACCGAGCGACATTTTGGGGTTGACCTTGCCTTTGGGTTTGCCCATGTGGCTCATGATGATGAGGCTGCCGCCGTCGGCGAGAATCTTCTTCAGGGTGGGAAGAGCGCCGCGGATACGGGTATCGTCGGTAATGTTACCGTTTTCATCGAGGGGTACATTGAAGTCCACTCTCACAATTGCCTTTTTGCCGGCAAAGTTGAACTGATCGATGGTCATTGATGATTGATATTTAGAAGTTATATGTTAGTTCGGTTATTCAACACGCAAAATTAAGGAAATCTTTCCATAATTGCAATTAAAATTCTCTAAAATCTTTGGTTATAGGGGAGTTGACATTTTTTAAACTTTATGATGGTTCGCGTGGTTATATTATTATACAAGTTCTGAAATGTTTAACTCGACTATTGATATGTTTATGAAAAAGATTTTGGCAGCAGCTGCAATGGCACTCGTATCGGCCGGTGCCTTCGCACAATCCGACATTCTGCTCGACAATCCGGAAAATGAAATCTATATCGGCGTACGCGCCGGCCTCGACATCTCCTCGGCCACACCTTCGGGCTTCGACAACAGCGCCGGTTTCAGTATAGGCGGCATCGTCAACGTTCCGCTCTATAAAAATTTCTATATTGAACCCGGAATAGGCATTTTCTACAATACGGTAGGTGTCGACACCAAGGGGCTGGAAAGCGAGTATCCCGACGCCGACATCGATGCGTCGCTGCGCTTTCTCGGCGTCAGAATTCCAGTGGTCGCGGGTTATCATTTTGATTTTACACCTGATTTGAACGTGGCAGTGTTTACCGGCCCGGAAATGAACATCGGCACTTCGGGCAAATATCATCTCAACGTGAACGGCGAGTCGGGCTCCGAGTCGGTTTACGGTTCGGGCGGCACGTTCAAGCGTTTCGATATGGACTGGAAATTCGGCGTGGGCGTGAACTACCGTCAATTTCATTTCGACGTTGCCGGCGGTGTCGGCATGATTGATATTTCAAAGAACATGCCTGGCGAGAAGTTCCGCCTCAACCGCGTGTCGTTCACACTCGGATATAATTTCTGAAAAATTGATTCACTTCGATAACTGCAGACTGCCGGACAGACGCTGTCCGGCGGTCTTTTTCTTTATGTCGGAACAGGGGTTTGGGCAGGTAGCAAAAAAAATTGATTGTCTTCCCGACAACCAATCTTAGTTAACCTTAAATCTAATACCATGAAAAACACATTACAAAAGTACAGGCTTTTTGCCATTTGACAAACAAAATCTGCAATAAAAATCCGGAATTTAACATTATTTTGAGAAATGTGGCACAGATCGCCGTCTGATGCCGCAATTTGATAGCCGGTCGCCTGACGTGGGTTGCATTTTGTCAAAAAGTATACGATGAAACCGATGTTGCGCAATAACGCCCTGTTAACTGCTGTTAACATATTGGATAACGCGCTGTATTTTAGTGAGTTGTCAGGATATTCGGCTCCAGTCTATGAGTTTGGGAGAGAGTATGCGGAGCTGACTTTCAATAACCCGGTGTTCGGGCAGTGTGAAAGTCGGGTCGGTATCGAGAATATAGTCGGCGGAATCGCGCGCCAACTGAATGATTTGTCCGTCGGTGGCGAGGTTGGCTATGTGGAGATCAATGGCCACACCGCTCTGCATGGTTCCCTCGATGTCGCCGGGTCCGCGCATGTGAAGATCAGCCTCTGCTATGGCGAAGCCGTCGGTGGTCGATGTCATAAGCTCGAGCCGTTTGCGGGTTTCTTTCGCGATTTTGCGCTTGGTCATAAGTATGCAGTAGCTCTGACCGCTGCCGCGCCCTACGCGGCCGCGGAGCTGATGGAGCTGCGAGAGGCCGAAACGCTCGCTGTTTTCTATGAGCATAGTAGTGGCGTTGGGAACGTTGACGCCTACCTCAATCACGGTCGTTGCCACGAGTATCCGGGCTTTCCCAGAGGCGAAAAGCCCCATCTGGTAGTCTTTTTCGGCGGGTTTCATCTGTCCGTGGACGAATGCTACGGTGTAGTCGCGGAAGGTTTCCCGGATTGATTCATAACCCTCTTCGAGCGAGCGGAGTTCGAGTTTTTCGTTTTCGTGTACGAGCGGATACACGATATACACCTGACGTCCGGCCCGGAGCTGGCGTCCGATACCCTGATAGGTCGAGAAGCGGTCTTCGTCGTAGCGCAGAAGTGTCACCACCGGCTTTCGTCCCGGCGGGAGTTCGTCGATTACCGACACGCTCAGGTCACCGTAGACGGTCATGGCGAGCGTGCGCGGTATCGGCGTGGCGGTCATCACCAGCACGTGGGGGGCTATCACGTTTTTCTTCCAGAGGCGTGCGCGCTGCGCCACTCCGAAGCGGTGCTGCTCGTCGATTATCACCAGTCCGAGATTGTGGAATTTCACGTTGTCCTCGATTACGGCGTGGGTGCCTACGAGAATGTGGAGCGAGCCGTTTTCGAGTTCCTGATGAATGATTTCACGCTGCTTTCTGGGGGTCGAGCCAGTAAGGAGCCGCACGTTCACGCCCATGGCTGCTACCATGCCGCTGAGAGTTTCGAAATGCTGCGTGGCGAGGATTTCGGTCGGTGCCATTATGCAGGCCTGAGTGTCGTTGTCGAGCGCAATGAGCATGCAAAGCAGCGCCACGAGTGTCTTGCCGGATCCTACGTCGCCCTGCAGCAGGCGGTTCATCTGCCTTCCCGAGCCCATGTCGGCCCGGATTTCCCGTATAACTCTCTTCTGGGCGCCTGTAAGTTCGAAAGGCAGGAAATCGTGGTAGAAGGTATTGAAATACCGTCCGATGCGCTTGAAGCGGAATCCGGCCGTGGCCTCGTTGCGGCGCCGTGTGTAGCGCTGGATGTTGAGCTGAAGATAGAAGAGTTCCTCGAATTTCAGCCGGAGGCGCGCGCGCTGGAGCTCCTCGTTGCCGGCCGGCATGTGGATGGCGCGTATGGCATCGTAAAGCCCCATGAGGCGGTAGCGGGCTATTATGTCGGCGGGGAGGGTCTCGTTAAACCGCTTTACCGACGACAGTACCTGCTTCACCGTCTGCGCGATAAAGCGCGCTGTTATGCCGCGGTTGCGCAGTTGCTCCGTGAGCGGGTAAACGCCGCGGAATCCGTCGGCAACCGCTACGTTCTGAGGAGTGTCGACCTCAGGATGAACCATGCTCCAGCGGAGGTTGAACATGGTTGGCTTTCCGAATACTATGTATTCCGTGCCGGTGTGGTATGCCTGCTTTATTGCTTTCACACGCCTGAACCACACAACTTCCATGGTGCCGCTCCCGTCGGTAAACAGTCCTACGAGCCGGAGCTTGGCTCCCTCTCCCTGTTCGGTGAGCGAGATGAACCGGCCTTTTACCTGAACAGTGGGCATTTCACCGCTGAAATCGCCTATGCGGTAAACGGAGGAACGGTCTATGTAGCTCGTCGGGAAATGGTGGAGCAAGTCGAAGTAGGTTTTCAGACCTAAGTTCTTATCGAGCAGTTCGGCGCGTTTAGGGCCGATGCCCTTCAGATATTTCAGATCAAGACCTCTCAGGCTGTTCATTCCTTGATTTTGAGGTATAGGGCGGCGATTTCCATGTCGCCGGGATTGGTGACCTTGATGTTGCGGGGCGAGCCCTCAACGAGACGGAGATCTGTGAATCCGGCCGTTTCCATGAGCGAGGCATCGTCGGTGGCGGTGGGGGAGAAGTGCTCGCGGTAGGCCTGCAGCAGTTTGGCTCCGTTGAAAAACTGGGGAGTCTGTACGGCGCGGAATTGTGAGCGGTCGGTGGCTTCGCTGGTTCCGTCGGGAAAAATGCGGCGCAGCGAGTCGGTTACTGCCGTGGCGGGAATAGCTCCGTCGGCTCCGTCGGCGATGGCTTCGCTGAGCCGTTCGATTACCTTTTTTTCAACCACGGGACGGGCACCGTCGTGAACGCCTATTCTCCCGGTCGTGGCAGCGTCGATGAGCCGCAGGGCATTTCTTACGCTTTCTGCCCTGCTGCTTCCTCCCCTGGCGATGATTTCAGGCGACGTGAACCCGGCGGCGGTGCACATGTCGAGCCATAGCGGAATCATTGACTCCGACAGCACGAGGATGATCTCAGCCGAAGGGTCGGCAAAGCGCAGGCGCTCGATGGTGGTCATCAGCAGCGGGCGCCCTCCGAGAGGGCAGAATTGTTTGGGCATGCCGGCGCCGAAACGAGAGCCGGTGCCCGCCGCCACTATGATGTTGTAATCGTTCATTTCCGGGAATCCATTTTATCTGAGCGGCTCATGCAGTCGAGTGTCTGCAGAAAGCTCCAGCCGTTGTCGTCGGTGAGACGTGTGGAGCCGTAGACGAGTGCTGCCCCCGCGGCAGCCACAATCAGAGGTACTATCTGTCCGGCCGCCACCGAAAGGAGCGCGCCGGTGACGACACCCCCTGCCAGCGCAGGAATCAGACCCCATTTCTTCCATGATAGCAAAGCTCCGAATCCTACCGTGGCAACCGCCATACAGAGTGCCGACAGAAAGCACAGAACCGCATGACTCCCTTCAGCCTCGCATCCCGCTTCAAACGAGCCGAGTGCCGTGCCGGCGCTGACAATCATGCCCGCGGCGAGGACAACGGAGGTAATCCTGTTGCGGTCGAAGAGGAACGACATGCTGCCGTTGTCTTTGACGCTGATTTCAGGTAAGGGCTTCCCGCAGGCGGTGCAGTCGATGCTGTCGGCCGGTATCCGCGCGCCGCACCAGGGGCATTCTATGTCTTTTGATGATTCCTGATTCATTTCCGTGGTTTGTTGGTTTTGCAAAAATACAAAAAAAATCCGACCGGCCTCACGGACAATCGGATTAAAACCTATGATTCACTTATTTGTTGCGTTATGCTCACTTTTTAGAGCGGTGTTTAGTGCTCTAAAGAGTATGTCTATTAATTCAATTGATTCAATGTTTGCAAAAGTTGCTTATGCACAAACAAAGGTAATGCTTTTTTTCTGAATCAAAAATTAATAACGCTCAATTTAAGTTTTAATAATGATTTTTCAAATAAATAAACTTAACGAATGTTATTTACCGCCTACGGCCTTGATGTCGCCCTGCGGTTTCACCTCTTTTTCGGGTGCAAGACCGCGGTTGCGCAGAAGAGCGTCGACTTTCGGTTCGTGGCCGCGGAATTTCACGTAAAGTTCCATCGGGTCGGCGCTGCCGCCCATCTGAAGCACGTTTTCGAGGAACGATTTTGCAGTGGCGGGGTCAAACACTCCTTTTTTCTTGAATAGTTCGTAGCCGTCGGAGTCGAGCACTTCGGCCCAGAGGTAGGTATAGTAGCCCGAAGCATATCCGTCGCTGCCGAAGATGTGCTTGAAGTAGGGCGAACGGTAGCGGAACTGTACTTCGGCAGGCATGCCGAGTTTTTCAGCCACGCTTTTTTCAAACGCCTCTACGTCGATATCGCCCTCAGGGTTCAGTTTGCCCCATTCAAGGTCGAGAAGCGAGGCCCCCGCAAGTTCGGTGGTCATGAAACCCTGATTGTGGGTCGAGGCAGCTTCGAGTTTGCGTATGAGAGTGTCGGGAATCACTTCGCCGGTCTTGTAGTGGAAAGCATATTCTTTGAGCAGTTCAGGTTCCATTGCCCAGTGCTCGTTTATCTGCGAGGGGAGCTCCACGAAATCACGGTCAACGTTGGTGCCGCTCTGGCTGCGCAAGCTGGCGCGGCTGAGCATCCCGTGGAGGCCATGGCCGAATTCATGGAACATGGTCTCAACCTCGTCGAGGGTGAGCAGAGCGGGGGTGTCGGCGGTCGGACGGGTGAAATTTCCCACATTATATATAATAGGACGTCCGACGGTGCCGTCGGGATCCACGTATGAGCCTTTGAATTCGCTCATCCATGCACCCTGACGCTTTGATGCGCGGGGAAAATAGTCGGTCATGAACACTGCCACGTGCTCGCCGTTTTTGTCTTTTACCTCATAAACCTTCACCTCCGGGTTGTATTTCGGTGCATCGGGAAGCTCGGTGAAAGTAACGCCGTAGAGTTTCTCGGCAAGGGTGAAGATACCCTTGCGCACGTTTTCGAGCGGGAAGTAGGCGCGCACCTCATTCTCGTCGAGCGCGAATTTCTGCCGACGTACCTTTTCGGCATAATAGTAATAATCCCAGGGTTCAATTTTTATGCCGGCTCCTTCGCTGTCGGCATACTTCTGCATCTCTGCTACCTCTTCGTGGACACGCTTCACGGCGGGTTTCCATATCTGCATCAGAAGGTTCTCTGCGTTTTCCGTTGTCTTGGCCATCACGTTGGCGGTGGCATAGTCGGCGAAGTTCTTAAACCCTAAAAGATGGGCCTTTTCAGCGCGGAGTTTTACTATCTGGTTGATGATGGGATAGTTGCTGTTCTCACCGCTCGAGGCAAGCGAGGTGTAGGCTTCATACATGCGGCGGCGCAGGTCGCGGTTGTCGGCGTACTGCAGCACGGGCAGACGGCTCGGGGCGTGGAGTGTGAAAACCCATTTTCCTTCCTTGCCGCGGTTTTTGGCCTCTGTAGCGGCGGTCTCCACGAGCGCAGCAGGTAGTCCGGCGAGCTGGTCGGCGTTGTCGACCACGATCTCACACTCGTTGGTGGCGGCGAGCAGGTTCTTGTTGTATTTCAGATATAAGTCGGTGAGTTTTGTGTTGATTTCCGACAGTTGTTTCTTTTTGGCGTCGTCGAGGAGGGCGCCGCTGCGGGTGAAGTGCTTGTAGGAATCCTCGATTGCCTTTACCTGATAGGGCTTGAGGCCGAGGGCGGCACGGTTTCCGTAGAGTTTCTTCACTCGCTTGAAGAGCTTGTCGTTCATGGCGATCTCGTCGGTTGCCTGCGAGTAAAGCGGATAGATAACCTCGGCTATTTCGGTCATTTGAGGAGTGTTGTCGGTCTCGTCGAGCGAGGCGAACACGAGCATCACCTTGTTTATCAGTTCGCCCGATTTTTCCATGGCGAGGATGGTGTTGTCGAAGGTGGGTTCCGCTTTCTGGCCGGCTATCTTTGCGGTTTCGGCTTTCAGGCGGCTGATGCCTTCCTTTGCTGCCGGAATGTAGTCCTCGTATCGGATCTCTTCAAACGGAGGAATTTCGAACTGGGTCGCATACGGCACCAGAAACGGATTCTGTCTTTCAGCTGCGTTCATGTGCTGTGGAATTGTCAGTGCGGCCGGGAGAAGCATGGCTCCCGCTGCCGCGGTGATTAGAAATTTTTTCATATAGAGAGTGAAAATGTTGGTCTATTGTTTCCATGTGAATGTGGCCAGAAGAGGGTAGTGGTCGCTGTACGGGCAGTTGCCACGCTTTATTCCTACTATTTCCGGCCCGCGGTAAAGTATCTGGTCTATGCGGAAATAGAAACGGTTTTCGTGATAGGTTATGGTGGGGCCGAATGCGGCCTCCGCGTAGGCGTCGTGAAGGTCGCCGTCCATTATGGTGCGCACGGCGTAGCAGCCCGGCACGTCGTTGAAGTCTCCGGCCACTATCACCGGCCCGCTTACGCTGTCGATGCACTGCCGCAGTATCCGCGCTTCGCGCGCCCGCGCCACCAGGGCCCGTTTTATCTTTGAGCCGAGGGTACTTTTTGCCTTTTTGATTTCTTCTTTCAGTTCGCGCTCGCTTGCGGGTTTATGATAGAGGTCGAGGTAAAACTGCTTGTCGCCGTCGGTGAGGTTGAGCGATTTCAGATGAACGTTGTAGAAATTTACCTCATGGCCGCGGATGTTGATTTTGAAATAGTTGATGTTGGGCATCGAGTCGACCTGCACCGGGAGTTTTTCGTGCCTGATCGGGAACTTTGAGAACAACGCAGCGGCATAAGACCCCACGTAGCGGTAAGGGTAACGTTCGAACAGTCTGTCGATCTGGCTCTGTCTCACCTTCTCGTTCTTTGCGCGCCAGGCATTCGGGTTGATGTCGGCCGGTTCAAGCTCCTGAATGTTCACGATATCGGCATCGGTGCCGAGTATATACTCTATGGTCGGGTTGAGGTCGTAGTCGCGCTCCTCGCTCCGGGTGTTCCAGAAGTGGATTATATTGTAGGTGAGTACCGTAAACGACGAATCCCGCTCCCGTTCAGTGAGATCAGGCGATCCGGCGTTGAGAGGAAAGAAAACCAGAAGCTCGGGAAGCGAAACAAGCCACGCCGCCGCAATGAGCACGCTCGCCTTGCGCCAGAAAATCAGGTCTACAACCAGCATAAAGACCCCGGTAATGAGTGCGATCGGGAGCACCATGAGCGCCATGGCGGCAACCGGCATCACAGCCGGGTCGAAATAGCCGCCGTAGGCACTGAAAACGGTTGCCCCGGCAACCAGACCGGTCCCCCCTACGGCAGCTCCGCGACCGAAACTCTGCAGACCTCTTACTATTTTATTCGGGGTTTCTGTCATTATGAAATTCGTTTGCTGACGTCGAACAGACGTTTGCGCTCCTCGGGTGTAAGCGATGTATAGCCTGATTTTTTAATTTTGTCGAGAATGGAATCGAGTATTTCCTGATCTTCGGCCGATGTGCGCGGCCGGGGCGACGGCTGCGTCTCGCGGGGTTCCTGCGGCCGGCGTTCGCGCTCCTGGCGCCGGCGTTTCGGAATCTTCAGCGAAGTCAGCCGGCGCACGAGGTTCACAATGCGGTCGATCAGCCCGTTGAGGGGCGCGGTGATGTCGGTGCCGCGCCTCATCGACAAACCGTACCATGCGCCCGCAACGGCACCTCCGAGGTGGGCGATGTGGCCTCCGGCATTCGCACCGGTTATGCCTATGAGATCAAGCCCGATTGTGACGATTGCCACCCATTTCAGCGACACCGGGCCTAAAAACAGCAGGTTGAAACGGTAGTCGGGCATAAGAATCGCCGTGGCGGTGACTATGGCGATCACTCCCGCCGATGAGCCTATCAGATAGCCGATATGGCCCGTGAAAAAGGGCAGAACGTTGTAGGCGACCATAAAAAGCAGTGCCCCGGCTATGCCGCCGTAAATATAGAGGGCAAGCAACTGTCTGGAAGTCGACACGAAATTGAAGACTATGCCGAACCAGTAGAGCCAGAGCATGTTGAACAGCAGATGCAATACGTCGTATTGCGCAAACATATAGGTGATGACTGTCCACGGATGAGTCAGAAGCAATCCCGGAGCGCTCGGCATCTGAACCAGATTGAGCATCTGTTCGACCAAAGGCTCGTTGCCCGACAGAATCAGCACGCTCGCGGCGATGCGCATCACCAGGAAAAAGGCGATGTTCACCACAATGATTTTCATCAGCATCGACGCCGAACTGAATTTCTGCCGGAGCTTCCTAATTGTACTCTCTCACGTGCGCGACTGTACCTTTCTTTTTCCAGTAAAGAATTATGAAGAAACCGAAAATCATTCCCCCGAGATGGGCGAAATGAGCCACGCCGTCGCTTCGTCCCACCGATTCGCTGAGTCCTATGAGAAGCTCGATCGCGCCCATGCCGAGCGTCATCCACTTGGCCTTGATGGCAACCGGTATGAAGAAGAAATACATCGGGGCGTTGGGAAACATCATGCCGAACGCCAGCAGCAGGCCGTAGACCGCTCCCGACGCGCCGATGGTTACAAACACATTCAGGTAGCTCTTTATTATCGCCTCGCCCTGAGGGGTCATGAGCGCCTCCTCTATTGCGGCGCGCGCCTCCGGGAAGTCCATGTTGTTCTGCATGGCAATCATTCTGGTCAGGATGGTTTCCCACGACAGCGCCCATGTAATCTCCTGGATTATGGCAGCTCCGACACCACACGAGATGTAGTAAAACAGAAATCTTGCCGAACCGAGCGCCCGTTCGAGCGTGGCGCCGAACATGAGCAGCATGAACATGTTGAAAAATATGTGGGCAAAACTGCCGGTTGAGTGCATGAACATATAGGTTATGAACTGCGCCGGATTGAAGTCGGACGCCGTCAGGTAGTGCAGTCCTCCGAATGTTTCGAGGCTCATGCCGAGGCGCGACGGAAGCACCATCATGGCTATCCATACGAGGAAATTGATTATGATAAGATTCTTTGTTACCGGAGGGATCCGGCTTAGAAATGAATTCATTGCTGATATAGTTGCTTTGTTGACGTTTTAAATATGCAAAGTTACAATTTAAACGCTTTTCGCGGGTTAACAATTACCCGCGAACTTAAATTTTAAAAAAAATTCACGTTTTGCAGATTTATGCTAAAAAACATAAAAACCGCCTTGCGCGCTGAACCACCTCCCTCCCCGCGGCGTTTCCTCTGTGAAAGTTGAAAACATCCCCGGCGAAGAGCGACCTGCCTTACGCCGGGATTTTTTTCGTCATCCCCGTCGCCACTGCTCCAACCTCCCGGTCATCGCCCCATGTTTGTGTCTCTGATTTCCGGGGAAACTGCAGAAATCGACTTGAAAAAGCCTTATTTGGTAAATTAAAACGCGATTTTTGCGCAAATCATGCAAAAATCGCGTTTTAACGACTTAGTTTCCATTTGGAAGGAGGATGATTTCCTTTCCGGATGAGACCCGCACACAGACAATCTCAGCGTTTTTTATCGTACATTCGAGCACCGATTTTTCATGCGGGGCTGTTATGAATGTCGTTTCATTCAGTATCCTGCGGTTCCCGTTTACCAAATTAAGCGCAGAAATGCTTCCCCTGGCGAAGAGATCCGTCCTTTCACCAAGATTTTCAATCTCTATTCCATTTTCGGTAAGAGTTATAGTCCGGTTCACGCTGGACAGACAATCACCATATGCATTGCCAAACGGAATCACGGACTTGCCGATCAGTCTGCCCACAAGTTTGTCAACGTCTGTATAAGGATTCCTTTCATATATGGGTGCGTCTGTTTCGGAATTGCTTTGTTCTCTGAGGCGGCATGCATTTATAAGTCCGATTAACAGTCTGTCCTTTACGAGAGGGAAAGTCGATTCATCAGATTTAGTCTCTGTCCAATAACCTCGTGTCCTTGCATAACCGTTGATGCAATTTTTGCCATTACATTCTTTGTCGGGAAATTTTCCTGTACCACACTCATATATGAGCTTTTTACCATCTATCCTTTCCCCGCACTCCGTCTGTGCGAAGGCATAATAAAGATACTCAAAGTGCAGAAGGAGGTAATATTCGAAACTGCGGCTACTGAATGCGATGTTGACAAATTTCCCGTCAACGACTTTTGAAGCTTCTTCAAAGGCCTCTTTATGCATGGGATGCTCGTCCTTGTCGTATACGGCCCAAGCTTCGTCTACACCTTCAGAAAGCAATTGGCGGGCATATAAGACCCACTTCAGGGGCGGCTGACCGCAGATAACAGGTGCGTTCGCCGCGTCAGCGGCGGAGTCTCTGACTTTGCGTTTCTTGCTTTTATGCCAACCTCTTGTAGTTTGATCTTCAGCATTATTCTCTTCCGGTGTGTAAGGCTGGGGTATGGTGCGGAAGTCAACGTATTCGTCGTCAGCGTAATAAGCGTTGCACAAATCGCTGAAGAATAGAGGCTCCGTCTTGTCTCCCTCACAAACTATCCTTAAGATAAATTTGCTGTGGCGCGAATTTTCATTCTTTCTTGCCATTATCCGCAAACAGTTTTTCAAGGGATTGGAGCGACGGCACACCACCGAATTTGTTGCTCAGATACCATTTGCCAAAGGGGGTGTCCTCCCTGACGTCCGAGAAGTCCGAGAGAGAGAACAATTCCGACACTCCGCATCTGTTCTTTTCGGTAAACCACACTTGGTCTTTACGCACTGTGTTATGATCGAGAAGGTTCACGTCGTGGGTGGTGAATATAAGCTGGGCGTTATTCTTGTTAATCCTTTCGTTCCGGTAAATGTCAACGATAAGTTGGGTTATGTACGAATGAAGCCCTGAATCCATCTCGTCCACAAAAAATGGAGCTCCATTTTGCAGCGATTGCAGGATATAGCACCCGATCAGAAACAATGCTCTCGTGCCGAATGACTCCTCTTTGAGCGGCAAATCTGATTTCCCGATTTTCTCACCGTCACGGTAGAACCCGTGAAAGCCTGAAACCTCAACCGCACCGCTACGCTTTTCCAGTTGAAAATCAATCACCCCTGTATCTGCAAAAGCGAGGAATTCGGCCAGCTTGTTCCTGTTGTCGGGATGGGAGTAAAGCCACCGCAGCATTTCCTTGTCTTCTCCGAGCATGGTGTCTTCATGAAAACCGTTGGATATGACCATCCCCGACAGGTATTTGGCTGCATCGGTTATCGGCTCGCAAGGAGTATCCTTTAAGAATTTGGATAGCAGCAGCTGATTCTTGAAAACGTTAAAACTTTTGTTGGAGCTGAGGCTCGAGCCGAATTTGATGGAATCAGATTCAGGATTCTCCTCAAGCAATTCACGCTCATACAGGAGCACGGGGCGTCCGGAGGGATAATAGCTGAGCGATTCCGACAGTATCCTTGTCCTTTCAAATGCAAGGCTATAGATGTAGCGTATGTTTTTTGTTATGAACTCTATCGAGAATTCAGTCGGTGCGTTTGCCGTGGCGGTGTCGAATTTAAACGGCGTATACAGCGATATGTCTTCTCCTACACGGTTGTCGATATTAAGGATCCAGCGGCGAAAACCGTACATGAACTTGATGATATTGGTCTTGCCGGAGGCGTTCGCTCCGAAAATCAGGGAAATTTTTAGTGCCTTTTTCTCTCCTTCGGCATCGGTTGGCGTGGAGCAGATATTGGCCGGTTTAGCCTTTGACGACGTAGGTTCTGCCGTAAAAGAACAGGTATCTTTAAACGACCGAAAGTTTTTGAATTCAAGATTTAATACCATTTCTTGTTGATTTTATGCAAAAATAGCGATTTAATTGCTTATTTGCAAATTTATTTTTGATATTTTGTGGAGAACCTGCAAAAGTCGGCTTTTGATGACGTGTGGCTTTTCGTGGAACTATTTGTTCTACGGAGAGCGTTCGACTCTTACCTCCCGTTTACCGGCTTAAAGACGGGGCGTTCCCCGAAAATTCGCAGTTCTGCCACTCCTCCGCTGTTATCTCGAGATTTATGCGTAACTTTGCGGGCGAATACAAACAACACATTATATAATATGATTACTCAGGAACAATTAAAAGAGACTTTTGAACGCAAGCTGGCGTTGAGGAGGTATCTTTGACATCGACAGCAAGAAAATCCAGGTAGAAGAAGAGGAGTTGCGCACCCACGTGCCCGACTTCTGGGAACATCCGAAGGAAGCGCAGGTTCAGATGAAGAAAATCAAGGATCTGCAGAGCTGGATCGACGGCTATACCGACGTTGAGAAAACCGTCGACGAGCTTCAGCTCGCCTGGGACTTCCTCAAGGAAGGTCTCGTGGAGGAGTCGGAACTCGACGCGCTCTATGCCGATGCAATCGCGAAAATCGAGAAACTCGAGCTGCGCAACATGCTCCGTCGCGAGGAAGACAAGCTCGGCGTTGTTCTAAAAATCAACTCCGGCGCAGGCGGTACAGAGAGTCAGGACTGGGCTTCGATGCTGATGCGCATGTATCTGCGCTGGTGTGAGGATCACGGTTACAAGACTTCCATCGCCAACCTTCTCGAAGGCGACGAGGCTGGCATCAAATCGTGTACGATCAACGTGGAGGGCGATTTCGCCTACGGTTACCTCAAGAGTGAGAACGGTGTGCATCGTCTGGTGCGTGTGTCGCCCTACAATGCCCAGGGCAAGCGCATGACGTCGTTTGCGTCAGTGTTCGTGACGCCGCTCGTCGACGACACCATTGAGGTGAACGTGGATCCGGCGCTCCTCTCGTGGGACACCTTCCGTTCGGGCGGCGCAGGCGGTCAGAACGTCAACAAGGTGGAGTCGGGTGTGCGTCTGCGCTACCAGTTCACCGACCCCTACACCGGGGAGAAAGAGGAAATCCTTATCGAGAACACCGAGACGCGCGACCAGCCGAAGAACAAGGAAAACGCCATGCGTCAGCTCCGCTCAATCCTATACGACAAAGAACTTCAGCACCGTATGCAGGAGCAGGCGAAAATCGAGGCCGGAAAGATGAAAATCGAGTGGGGATCGCAAATCCGCAGCTACGTGTTCGACGACCGCCGCGTGAAGGATCACCGCACCGGCTATCAGACGTCCGACGTGGGCGGTGTGATGGACGGAGACCTCGACGGTTTCATCAAGTCGTATCTTATGGAGTTTGCCGCTTCGGAAGAGAAGGAATAACCTGAATCCGCATAAAAAATCTGCCGCGAAAATGAGACTTTTCGCGGCAGATTTTTTATGCGTTGACGGATCAGTATTCGTCCCACGACTTGATTTCAATCGAATCGAGCGGGTGGGAGGTGAATGCGTCGATGTAGGCCGATGCCAGACGGTCGTTGGTGAGCAGAGGAATGTTGAGATCGATGGCTGCGCGGCGTATCTTATAGCCGTTGGTCAGTTCGGCCTGCGTGTAGTTCTTCGGGATGTTCACCACCATGTCGACGGCCTTGTCGTGGAGGAGCTGGAGCGCCTGGGGCTGCATGTCGGGCTGGGAGGGCCAGTAAACGCGGATGGCCGGGATGCCGTTGTCGTTGAGGAACGCATGGGTACCTCCGGTAGCGTAGATGCGGTAGCCTTTGTTGTTGAGCTCATGGGCGGCGTCGAGCATCGCGGCTTTCGACTTCGGGCCGCCGGTGGAAAGCAGCACGCTCTTGCGCGGGATGCGCTGCCCCACGGAAATCATAGCCTTCATGAGGGCTTCGGAAGTGTCGGTGCCTATGCAGCCGACCTCGCCGGTCGACGACATGTCGACACCGAGCACCGGGTCAGCGCCCTGCAGACGCGAGAAGCTGAACTGCGACGCCTTGATGCCCACGTAGTCGAGGTCGAACGCGCTCTTCGACGGCTTTTCTACCGGCAAACCGAGCATTACCTGTGTAGCAAGGTCGATAAAGTTGATTTTCAGTACTTTTGATACGAAGGGGAAGCTGCGCGATGCACGCAGGTTGCACTCTATGACTTTGATGTCGTTGTTCTTGGCGAGGAACTGGATGTTGAACGGGCCGGAAATCTCGAGCGCTTTCGCTATCTGGCGCGAGATCTTGCGGATGCGGCGCATGGTCTCGACGTAGAGTTTCTGCGGGGGGAAGCAGATGGTGGCGTCGCCGGAGTGTACGCCGGCGTATTCTATATGTTCGGAGATTGCGTAGCAGACGATCTCACCGTCTTTCGCCACGGCGTCCATCTCGATTTCCTTGGCGGAGGAGATGAACTGCGAAACCACTACAGGATGTTTTTTCGATACATTGGCGGCAAGACGCAGGAAGCGGTGAAGTTCCTCGTCGTTGTGGCAGACGTTCATCGCGGCGCCCGAGAGCACGTAGCTCGGGCGTACGAGCACCGGATAACCCACTTCTTCGATAAAGGAGTTGATGTCGTCGAGCGAGGTCAGCGCCCGCCAGCGGGGCTGGTCTATGCCGAGGCGCTCGAGCATTGCGGAGAACTTGTTACGGTCCTCGGCGTTGTCGATGCTCTTTGCCGTTGTGCCGAGAATGTTGATTCCCTGCTCGTCGAGGCGTGTGGCGAGGTTGTTGGGAATCTGACCTCCTACGGAGAGGATGGTGCCGTGAGGCTGCTCGAGGTCGAGTATATCCATTACTCGTTCAAATGTCAGCTCGTCGAAGTAGAGGCGGTCGCACATGTCGTAGTCGGTCGACACGGTTTCGGGATTGTAGTTTATCATAACCGAGCGCCAGCCGTTTTTCTTTACGGTTAGAAGGGCGTTGACCGAGCACCAGTCGAATTCTACGGAACTGCCGATGCGGTATGCGCCGGATCCGAGTACAACGATTGAGCGGTGGTCGTGGAGATACTTCACGTCGTTTTCCGAGCCGTTGTAGGTGAGGTAAAGGTAGTTCGTCTGGGCGGGATATTCGGCGGCGAGGGTGTCGATCTGTTTCACCACCGGAGTGATGCCGAGTTCCTTGCGGATTGCGCGCACCTCGAGGTTGGCCGATTCCGCAGAATCGGCCATCTTCTCTTTCAATACCTCACGGGCCACCTGGAAGTCGCTGAATCCCTGCTCCTTCGCCTGGCGCAGGAGCGCGGCGGGAATGTCGCGCAGCGAATTGTATTCGGCAAGTTCGTTGGCAGTGTTGAAGATGTTCTGGAGCTTGTAGAGGAACCAGAGGTCGATTTTGGTGAGTTCGTGAATGCGCTCTGCGGTGTAGCCGCGCTGCAGAGCTGCGGCTATCACGAAGATACGCTTGTCGGTAGGCTCCGAGAGTGCGTGGTCGATGTCGTCGATCTTGATCTCGCGGTTGCCCACGAAACCGTGCATTCCCTGGCCGATCATGCGGAGACCCTTCTGAATGACCTCTTCAAAGGTGCGGCCGATTGCCATGACCTCTCCTACGGATTTCATCGACGAGCCGATTTCGCGGCGCACGCCGTGGAACTTGCCGAGATCCCAGCGGGGAATCTTGCAGACTATATAGTCGAGCGCCGGCTCGAAGAATGCCGAAGTCTCCTTCGTTACGGAGTTTTTGAGGTCGAACAGACCGTAGCCGAGACCGAGCTTGGCGGCCACAAACGCCAGCGGATAGCCGGTGGCCTTCGAGGCGAGAGCCGACGAGCGGCTCAGACGGGCGTTGACCTCGATCACGCGGTATTCCATCGATTTGGGGTCGAAGGCATACTGCACGTTACACTCGCCCACGATGCCGATGTGGCGTATGATTTTTATGGCGAGCTTGCGCAGATAGTGGTAGTCTTCGTTGGAGAGAGTCTGCGAGGGAGCCACAACGATCGACTCTCCGGTGTGGATGCCGAGCGGGTCGAAGTTCTCCATGTTGCAGACGGTGATGCAGTTGTCGTAGCAGTCGCGTACGACTTCGTATTCCACCTCTTTCCAGCCCTTGAGCGATTTTTCAATCAGCACCTGGGGAGAGAATGAGAGTGCTTTTTCCACGAGCTGCACAAGCTGCTGCTCGTCGTCGCAGAAACCGCTTCCGAGACCGCCGAGGGCGTATGCGGCGCGCACGATCACGGGGTAGCCGAGGCGCTTTGCAGCCTCGATAGCCTCGGAGGTCGACTCCACGGCTTCGCTCTTTATGGTTTTTACGTTGATTTCATCGAGTTTCTTCACGAAGAGTTCGCGGTCTTCCGTGTCCATGATGGCCTGAACAGGGGTGCCGAGCACCTCAACGTTGTATTTTTCGAGAATTCCCGACTGGTAGAGCTCCACGCCGCAGTTGAGTGCGGTCTGGCCGCCGAAAGCCAGCAGGATGCCGTCGGGGCGCTCCTTGGCTATGACTTTCTCCACGAAATAAGGAGTGACGGGGAGGAAATATATCTTGTCGGCAAATCCGTCGGAGGTCTGTACGGTCGCGATGTTCGGATTTATAAGAACGGTTGTGATACCCTCCTCTTTCATAGCCTTGAGGGCCTGAGAACCGGAATAGTCAAACTCACCGGCTTCGCCGATTTTCAGCGCACCGCTGCCGAGCAGCAGCACTTTCTTGATTTTTTCGTTACGCATATCTTATGAATCAGGAGGGTTAAAGCATTTTGATGAACTCGTCGAAGAGGAATTCCGTGTCTTTCGGACCCGAGCTTGCCTCGGGGTGGAACTGGGCGGAGAAGTAGGGCTTGCTCTTGTGGCGGATACCCTCGTTTGTCCCGTCGTTCATATTGACGAACAGCGGCTCCCAGTCGGCGGGAAGGGTGGAATTGTCTACGGCGAAACCGTGGTTCTGCGAGGTGACGAAGCACTGGTCGGTACCCACACGGCGCACCGGCTGATTGTGGCTGCGGTGGCCGTATTTCAGTTTATACGTTTTTGCCCCGGCGGCTTTAGCCAGAAGCTGGTTGCCCATGCAGATGCCGCAGATCGGTTTGCCTGTCTCCATTGCCTTGCGTATGTTTTCAACCGTTTCGGTGGCGAAATCGGGATTGCCGGGGCCGTTGGAGATGAACAGACCGTCGTATTCGAGAGTGTTGAAGTCGTAGTTCCACGGCACGCGGATTACTTTGACGCCGCGGCGGGTGAGGCAGCGGATTATGTTGTGCTTAACGCCGCAGTCAACGAGCACCACCGTCTTTTCGCCTTCGCCGTGAATCTCAACCTCCTTGCAGCTCACCTGAGCGAGCAGATTTTCCTTGTTGGGGTCGTAGAAATCAGCCTCGGGCTCGCCCTCGATTGTGATTTTGCCGAGCATGGAGCCGCACTCGCGCAGATGTTTGGTGAGAGCGCGTGTGTCGATTCCGTAAATTCCGGGGATTTTTTCCTCTTTGAGCCAGTCGGCGAGCGAGCGGTCTGCCTGCCAGTGGCTGTGCTGGTGCGAATAGTCCTGCGCCACGATTGCACGGGCATGAATCATATCGCTTTCATAATATTCACTGACGTTGTCCTTGTCCTTGCGCGGCGGTACTCCGTAATTGCCGAGAATCGGATAAGTCGTAACCAGAATCTGACCCTTGTACGACGGGTCGGTAAGACTTTCGGGGTAGCCCGTCATTGCGGTGTTGAACACAACTTCACCGGCTGTGGAAGTCTCGTAGCCGAATGACTTTCCCTCAAAGGTGGTGCCATCCTCAAGAATCAGATAGGCTCGCTTCGTTTGTCGCATACGATAGATTGGGGATAATATTCAAGAAATGTTACCGGCTCCTCAACGTTCTATCGAGAAAACCATGCAAATTTACTACATTTTTATCACACGGCCAAACTCCCCCGGCACTATGCAGAAAGTTTACGCTATTTTCAGGTTATTTCACCCTATAGTCTACACTTTGCCGCTTGGCCGGGGCTTACGGCTGCCGAGAATATGTCAGCCCGTTTATCTGAAGCGATTCGTGCCTGAGGAATGTCAGATTTCGGATACTTCATATACGCGGCTCGCGTATTCACTGTCGAGAGGAATTTCAAAGCCTATATCCATCAGGTATCTGCCGCTGACAGTTTTTCCGTTCAGGTAGCTCGGATTCTCGCCGTCGGGGAGTGAAAGTTCGGTTATGCGGTATGTTTTCACGGGGTTGATGCCTTCCATGCGGAAGCGCGGTATAGTCTGGTTGCGCATGTGAGTGAGCTTGTAGGCGAAAAATACTGCCGAGCGCTTGTCGGGCGACACGTACATAAGCGAGGCTACCCCCTTGTTGTCGTAAGGCGATATCAGGCGGTACTGGTCGCCGAATTGCACTATCGGCCGTATCTTTTTATAATCGGCAATTGCCCTTTTTGCGAAATTCTTCTCCGGCTCCGACATTGCCGAGGGCTGCATCTCCATTCCGAGGCGTCCGCTCATAGCTACGTCGAAGCGGAATTTGAGGGGAGTCCGGCGACCTGTCTGATGGTTTGGCGACGCGCTTACATGCTGAGCCATCGACATTGACGGATAAAACATTGATGTGCCCCATTGCATGAAGATTCGTTGCAGGGCATCGGTATTGTCGCTTACCCATACTTCATCGAAATAGGGGAGCACGCCGTAGTTTACCCTGCCGCCGCCACCTCCGCATGCCTGCATTACGAGGTCGGGGTATTTTTCTCTGATACGTCGGAGTATTTTCTCAAGACCTTTGTGGTAATCTATTGTGACCTGCAATTGCCTGTCGGCGGGCAGATATTGCGAACCAAAGTTCATTATGCCCGTATTGGCATCCCATTTTATGTAGGCAATTTCAGGGTATTTGGTCATAAGATTGTCTACTACCGAAACTATGAAATCCTGGACATCAGGATTCGACAGATCGAGCAGCAGTTGCGTGCCTCCACGGGTAAGACGCAGTTCGCGGTTTTCGGCTCTCAGTACCCAGTCGGGATGCTTTTCGTAAAGTTCGCTTAGGGTATTGACGCTTTCCGGCTCAATCCATAGCCCGAATTTTATGCCGTTGCTCCGAGCCGATTCAATAAGTCCTTCGATTCCGCCGGGGAGTTTGTTGGTGTCGGTAACCCAGTCTCCGAGGGCCGAGTCGTCATGTATACGGGGATATTTGGAGCCGAACCACCCGTCATCCATAACGAAAAGTTCCCCTCCGAGCGATGCAAAATCATGCATCATCTCATTCATCTTATTGCTTTCCACGTCGAGATACACTCCCTCCCAGCTGTTGAGGAGGATGTCGCGGATCTTATCGCCTCCGTGTATTGCCCCGAGGCGAGCCCAACGGTGGAAATTGCGGCTTGCACCGCTTAGCCCTTCTGAGGAATATGTCAGTGCGAGTTTGGGGGTGACAAAGGTCTCGCCCGGCATCAGCTTATATTCTGTGGCTTCGGTTGATATGCCTGCCATAAGGTTATGGCAGTATTCATTGTCTGTGTCTATGCGCATTTCATAGTTTCCGCTCCAGCAGAGGGTTGCGCCTATCACCCGGCCGCGCGTCTCCTCGGGCTTGCCGTCGAGCGACAGCATTATCGAGGGCTGGTAGGAATGACCGTTGCGGGCACCGTCGAGACTCGTTATAAGCTTAGTTCCTGAGGTGAGAGGTTCGGATATTACCTGGCTTTCGGCTGTCCATGCGCCGTGGAGGTGGGTTACCCATACGTCGCCGCGTCTTACAGGCAGAAATCCTGAGTCCATGCGCCTGAGACGCACCGGTTTTTTGCCATTATTGGTGATTTCAGACCATTCTTCGATTATATCAGCCTTGTCGATTGTACGATAGCATAGATTTACTGTAATCGGGTATTTTTTGTCGGCCAATGTCAGAGTGGTCAGCGAGCCTCCGTCAACGGGCACTGATGCCACCGACTTCGTGGCTAAAACTAATGTAGGGTTGCCGTCGGGATGAACAAGCTGAATGGCGGACAATGAGCCGGTCCCGTTTCCGAAAGCAGGGTAGGCGGCGCGGTTCATACCGGCCCATATTTCGTGAACCATGCCAACCTGCGCGGAATCTACTTTGGCTCCATAGTGGGTGAATCGGGGAGCTTCTCCATAGTTGCCTGAGAGAACGAGCGAAGAATTGTCGGTGGTGATTACTTTGTCGAAGTCCCATGCAGAGGCAGTAAACACGGCGTCAAGGAGCAAAAATACGGCTATGAATCTATGAAATATCATAAGTCTGTAAATGATTGGTTTATTTATATGCAAAATTAAATATAGAATAAGGTAAAATCTGCCGGTTTTACGCTATTTTGTGGCAGGTATGCACCAAATCGACAGCCGTAACAGGCCGAAACCTAAATTCAGACATATTCAGATAGCGTATTTCGGAAAATACTCGTATCTTTGCATCGTTTTTCTCACTATCGAAACCTAATTTGAGCCGATCTCAAACATATATAGTCTTTTTGGTGCTGTGTTGTGCGATTTCCATCGCCGCATTCTCGCGCCCCCTGTCGCGGCAGGCAGCCGAAATTCCCGAAGTAGCCCTACCCGCCGATTCCGCTCCCGCAGAGTCGGTTGGGGCAGTTGCACCGCTTCTGCCAGCTGTTGTCGACTCAGCTCCGGCTGAGGTTGTGGATTCAGCCGTAACTCAGCCGGATTCGGTCATCTCCCTGGAAACAGATTCGCTCCTTGCCGACTCCCTTCCCGCTGATTCTCTCGGCCGCCACCGCCCGGTAGCTCCCGTGAGCGAAAACCGCCGACGGCTGAGCCGTCGGCGCATCGAGGCTCCGCAGACAGGCGTCAGAATCGTGCGCGACAAGGTCGACATTGACAATCAGGTCGACTTTTCCGCCCGCGACTCGCTCATTCTCGTGAAGCGCGACACCGCCTTCATGTACGGCGAAAGCAAGGTTACTTATGGAGCCATCAAGCTTGATGCCGACGAAATCAAGATGGACATGAAAGACAACACTGTCTATGCAGTTGGCTCGCTCGATTCCGTAGGCGAACTCCAGGGTACCCCCGTGTTCGACGACAACGGCACCAATTACGAGGCCAAGGCTATGAGCTACAACTTCAAGACTGGCTACGGATACATCACCGACGTGATAACCCAGCAGGGAGAAGGTTATCTTACCGGCGGCCGCACTAAGAAAATCGACGGCAATACATATTATATAGAGAACGGCCGCTACACCACCTGCGACAATCACGAAAACCCACACTTCTGGCTGCAGCTCACCAAAGGAAAGATGCGTTCTGGCAAAGATGTGGTGTCCGGTCCCGCCTACATGGTGCTTGCCGGCCTGCCGTTGCCGCTGGCCGTGCCGTTCGGCTACTTCCCTTTCTCCGAAAAATACTCCTCGGGCGTGATATTCCCCACCTTCGGCGATGACTACCAGCGCGGTTTCTATCTGAGCAACGGAGGTTATTATTTCGCCATATCCGACAACATGGATCTCGCCCTTACAGGCGAAATCTACACGAAGGGTTCCTGGGGTCTCCAGGCCCAGAGCGCGTACGTGAGGCGCTACCGCTATTCAGGTTCATTCAACCTCTCCTATCTTAAGACGATATACGGTGAAAAAGGAATGCCCGACTATTCGAAGATGACCAACTTCCAGATTCTCTGGAGCCACTCGCAGGACTCGAAGGCGAACCCCAACATGTCGCTCTCGGCAAGCGTCAACTTCACCACCAGCGGCTACACCCGCAACGACCTCAACTCCTACTACAGCAACGCCTTTACCGAGAACACCAAGAGTTCGACCATCAACATGACCTACCGCTTTCCGAACTCCAAATGGTCGCTCTCAACAACCGCCAACATCGCGCAGCGCACCCAGGATTCTACTCTTTCCGTGTCGTTCCCCAACTTCACGCTGACCATGTCGCAGCTTGCCCCGTTCAAGCGCAAGCGAGCTGTAGGCGATGAGAAATGGTACGAAAAAATCAAAATCAGCTACTCGGGTCAGTTCAACAACTCCCTCACCGCCAAGCAGGATGAGTTTTTCAAGAAAAGTCTCATAAAGGACTGGCGAAACGGCATGCGCCACTCTATTCCCATCTCCGCCACCTTCAATATCTTCAAATATATAAACCTCACACCCTCGATTAACTTCACCGACCGTATGTATACGTCGAAAATCCGCCGCCAGTGGGATCCCAACGCCTCGGCGGAGGTTTGCGACACCACCTACAGTTTCTATAACGTATACGATTTCTCCACCTCACTTTCGCTCGATACTAAAATCTACGGCTTCTTCCAGCCCCTGCCGTTCCTCGGCGATAAGGTAAAGATGATACGCCACGTGCTGACGCCCACCATCTCCTTCAACGCCGCCCCCGACTTCGGCTCAAGTTTCTTCGGCTATTACGGCCACTACGATTACCCCGATGCCCAGGGCAATATGCAGACGCGCACCTACTCCTACTTCCCCAACGGCCTTTTCGGAGTGCCGGGGCAGGGACGCAACGGCTCGGTGAGCGTTTCGCTCGCCAACAACGTTGAGATGAAGGTGAAGTCCGACAACGACTCTATCGGCGAAAAGAAAATCTCGCTCATCGAGAATTTCACCGTAAGCCAGAGCTACAACTTCGCCGCCGACTCCATGAACTGGTCAAACATCCAGACTTCGCTGCTCCTGAGGCTTATGAAGAACTTTAACCTCAACCTCTCCGCCACCTGGGACGTCTATACTTACCAGCTCAACGCCTCAGGCAATCCCGTCCGTGTTAACCGCACCCGCCTGCAGGCCGGCAAGGGTCTCGGACGCCTTTCGAGTACCGGAACCTCGTTCAGCTACACTTTCAACAACGCCACTTTCAAGCGCGGAGGCGACAAGGACAGCAATAAAAACAAACGCTCCCAGTCCGAAGATCAGGAGTGTGCCGACGACACTTCCGACTATCAGAGCCGCCGCTCCGGAGCCCGGAAGGAAAAAGACGAGATGGAACTCGGCGCCGACGGCTACATGAAATGGGAAGTGCCCTGGAGCCTGACATTCAACTATTCGGTGAATTACGGTTATGGCGCTTTCGACAAACAGAAGATGGAATACAAAGGCCGTATAACCCAGAATCTCAGCTTCTCCGGCAACATCCGCCCCACGCCGAACTGGAATTTCGGGTTCTCCGCCAGCTACAACTTCGATACCCACAAGCTCGCCTACATGAACTGCAACATATCGCGCGACCTCCACTGCTTCACCATGCGCGCAAGTTTCGTGCCAGTAGGCCCGTATAAGAGCTACAATTTCCACATATCCGTGAAATCCTCCCTTCTCAGCGACCTCAAATACGACAAGCGCTCCTCAATCCGCAATGGCGTGACATGGTACTGATTCCCGTCGTCCCGCAAAGGCAGAGTGGGAGCGCAGATCTCCTGACTTCTGCAGGCTACGGTGCGGGAGTCTGACTGAGAGCCGTCTATCGCAGAAAGATGGGGTCAGCAGCAAAAGACGGTTGAAGAGTCAAAAAACTACTGGTCGGCTGCAAAAGGCAGTTGAAAAACAAAATTCAGCGGCAGAGCCGCCAATAGCGCTGCATCGCAGCGCCTCAACGGTAGCCACATGCAAGCGCCCCGTAGGCGGCGCGCAGCTTGTGGTTTACAGTCATATATGAAAAAATCGGCTGCATAGCTGCCGGTCTTTACGTCAGAAACCGGCAGCCGAAATGTCGGGGGAGGTTTTTTACCCTAAGCTGCTCTGCAGCGCAGTCTGCGGCTATGCCGCTTTTTTTAACAACCGATTTTTTACATTGACCCGAAAACTGCAGTTATCGCAGCTCCGGATCGCTGGGCCGCATAAAAAAGGCTGCCACGAAATTTTATCGTGGCAGCCGGATATTATTCAGCTATATTGCAGATCCGGAGTATTATTCCTCGAGAGTGCAGATCGATACACGGTTCCAGGATTCTTCGGTAAACATGTGGCCGATACCTTCGCCTTTGGCTACGATGCGGTCAGCTGCAATGCCGTATTTCTTCACGAGAGCGGTCTTCACGGCCTCAGCACGTGCGGCGGCAAGCTTGATGTTGAATTCCTCTGATCCGGTGGGCGATGCATAGCCTTTCACTTCAACTTTGGCGTCCTTGTGGTTCTTCATGTAAGCGGCGATCATTTCCACGTTGGGCATCTGGTCGGCTGTGATGGCAGAAGAAGCATTGCGGAAGAACACAAAGCGCACGCTGTTGAGATTTGTCTCGGGTGCGGGAGCGGGTTTGGCCTGGCATGCTGCGAGAGCGGCAGCGAGATCGGCGTTGTTCTGGGTCGAGACTGCGAGGTCGGCAAGAGCGGCGTCACGTTCGGCGCGGAGAGCATTGACTTTCTCGTTGAGGGCTATCACGTCGGCTGTGAGATCCGCGGGGAGGGTAGCGCAGTTGAAGCCGGGGCCGAAGTTGTAGGTAACGCCGATAAGGGCGGTGAACACGGCTTTCTTTACATTGTAGGCTGCCGAAGTCTGCGAAACGCCGGCATCGCTCATGTTCCAGGTAACCGACGGCTTGAATGCCAGGGTGAGTTTGGGCGTCACGTTGTAGTTGAAGTTAAGACCGGCCTTGGTTGCAAAGTAGTTCCAGTCTTCGCCCTCGCTCTTTGCCCAGTACTCATGGCCCCAGCCTGCGCCCAGCACGGCGTCGATGGTGAATTTACGGGGCTCGCAGCGGAAGCCGCCGAAAAGTTCCATGAGGTTCAGCGTACCGTAAACTCCCACGTAGGAGTTGTCGACCATCGTGTAGCTGCGGGGATAGCTGTTCCACGACGATGTGTTGAACCCGAACGCGCTTTCGATTCCTGCGCCGAAGAGGGGTGTGATCTGTTTGCCTACATGTATGCCGGCAACGCCACGCATGCTGCCGAAGAAGGCATGTCCGGTCATCGGGGTGGTGACACCTCCGTCAACACCGATCGACCAGTTCGATTTGAGATTCGTGCGCTCGACTAAGTCTTGCGCATTTACTGTCATGATGCCTGCTGCTAATGCTGCAGCCATAAAAAGAACCTTTTTCATTTCTATAGGGGTAATTAGGTGATTGATGATATAAATAATTGAAACTATTATTACGCTTGCTCTCAAGCATAGATGTTAAGTGTATTTTAATAACGTGGCATCAGCGGGAAATGTTCAACATTTTGTCTGTCGGGAAAGAGAGTCTCTGATGACAGGATTTATGGAATCCCCGCGCGGGGATTCCATAAATCCGGGTTAGGTTTCTTACATGATTCCGCGTTCGCGGAGTTTCACCTGCCAGGCCCATGCCGAGCGCATGGTGTCGGCCAGGGTCGAGGTGGCTTTCCAGCCGAGCACCTCGTTGGCGAAAGCCGGATCGGCCCATACTTTCTCGATGTCGCCCGCGCGGCGCCCCGTTATCTTGTGGGGAACCTTCACTCCGGTCGACTCCTCAAACACACGGATGAGTTCCAGAACCGAAACTCCGTTGCCGGTGCCGAGGTTGAAGATTTCAATCTTCTTGTCGCTCTTGTCCTCGAGCATGCGCTCAACGGCGATTACGTGGGCTTTGGCGAGATCTACAACATTGATGTAGTCGCGGATGCACGAGCCGTCGGGAGTGTCGTAGTCGTCGCCAAACACACTCAGCTCCTTGCGTATTCCCATTGCTGTCTGCGTAAGATAGGGTATGAGGTTCTGCGGCACACCGTTGGGCAGCTCGCCGATTTCTGCGCTCGGATGAGCGCCTACGGGGTTGAAATAGCGGAGTATAACGCTCTTGAAGGGCGCGCCGGCGTTGATTACGTCGGTGATGATCTCTTCAGAAATCTGCTTTGTGTTGCCGTAGGGCGATGTTGCCTTTTTGATGGGCGCTTTTTCGGTCACGGGGTTTTCGTCGGGTTCGCCGTAAACGGTGCACGACGACGAGAATACTATGCCCTTCACTCCGTTCGGTCCCATCAGGTCGAGCAGGTTCAGAAGCGTATTGAGGTTGTTGCGGTAATACAGGATCGGCTTCTGCATCGACTCGCCTACAGCCTTGCTCGCGGCAAAGTTGATGATTCCTTTGATGTCGGGATAGTCGGCAAACAGTTTCTCAAGGGTTTTGATGTCGGTGCAGTCCCCCTCCACGAGGTCGGGACGCTGGCCGGTGATACGCTCTATGCCGTCCACCACGTCGCGGCTGCTGTTGGAAAGATTGTCGATGATTACCACCGGATATCCGGCATTCTGGAGTTCCACTACAGTGTGTGAGCCGATGTAGCCGGTGCCTCCGGTAACAAGAATTCTCTCTTTTTTCATTTCTAAGGTTGAATTATATAGGTTGACTGATGGTTGATCTGATTGTTTTACTCTTCAGGAATAGGGAAGCGCCCCTCGAGGTAAGTGCCTATGTGGCGCTGCTTTTTTTCCTCGAATATCTCGTCGACCGCAAGGAGTATGCCGCTCTCCTCAACGTCGCCGAACTCGTCGTTTATCGCCGTGCCAAACATTTTCATCGTGGGCGACAGGCTCATGTAGGCGTTTACCAGCGGCGGAATGTTCACACCGTAGCGCCTCACCTCGTGGTTGAGTATCTTGTAGTCGTCCTTAAACGTCGCTCCCGTAAACACCCTCCTGAATCTTTCGGTGTCGATTTCTATGTCGAGCGGCTTTGTGGGCCACACAAGCCGTTCGCGGTCGGGAAAATGCTTGTGGAGAAAATACAGAATCATGCTCCGGCACTCGGCCGAATAGCTCGGATACATCGTCACCTTTCCGAAAAGGTATTTTATCTCGGGATGCACTACTGTCAGCGCTCCGAGTCCGTCCCAGAGATTGTCGAGAGCGAAGAGCGCCTTGGCTCCTGCCCGGCTCGACTGATATTCGAGCCTTACGAACGACCGGCCCAGTTCGATGGTGTAGGGCAGATAGTTGTCGATGAAATCCTGCGAGAACTCAAACATGTGGCTTATCGCTATGCGCGGTTTCCCGCTGGCATCCGTGCGCATGTCGCGGCCCGTTATGTAGCGGTATCCGCCTAAGATGAGCTTCGAGTCCGGATCCCACACAAGAAGTTGCCGGCATGGCGGCGACATTACGTCGAACTCGTCTATGTCGCAGGCCTTTCCGGTGCCTCCTCCCGAGGCTCTGAAGGCTATTTCCCTCAGCCGCCCTATCTCGCGCATTACCGCGGGGCAGTGGTGGGCGTCTACCACGTATATCTGATTATTGCCCTTGTTGGTGGTGCGCAGAAGCCGCTCGGGCGTGAGTTCACGCTCTATCTGCTCTGTTTCTACCGGGTCAATAACTCTTTGATTCATGATGGTTCGGTATGTTGTTTAGTTGTCGGCAAGCGCATATACCGCCTCGCGAAGCGCGTCTGCCTGGCTTTGGGCGTCGGTTCCTCCTCTGAGCGACTCTGCCCCGACCGGTTCGCCTATCCGTATGCCGAAGTGGGCGCCCTTGCATCTGAAGATTTCGCGTGGCAGAAATATCATCTCAATATTGAACTTTATACCCAATACTGTTCTTAAATGCGCAAATTTATAAAAAAAACCTGAATTACGCCCACCGAAATGAACGGGAATTATATTCCGCCCCGAAGATATTGCTTTCTGAACCGCCATTTTGTGCCACCGCAGGTCGGCGATCTTTCCGTCGGCTCCCCGCCGCGACACCAGTCCGGCCGGGAACATTATTATCGGACAGTCTGAGGCAAATGCCTTCTCGACTTCCTCCGCTGCGCTCCGCGACTGTCGGCCGAACTTGTTGACCGGCAGGAATATCGACCGCAACGGCTTCACGGCCTGAAGCAGGTCGTTTACGACGAATTTCACGTCCTTGCGCCCGTATGCACGGCTCACCGCTATGGCGAGCACAAGCCCGTCGAGCGCTCCCAGCGGATGGTTCGACACGATCACCGGCCTGCTGTCGGCGTCGCTCGGGAAGTTACCGCTTATTTCGTATGTGATTCCGAGATCGCGTATCACTCCCTCGCAGAAATCAACCCCATCGAGCCGGCTGTTCCGCCTCAGAAGCTCGTTCATCTCATCCTGACAGATGGTTCGCTCAAGCCATTTCACCAGCCATCCCGGTATGTATTTATAGTAACGCTTCGCGCGCCGTTGCAACACGGCGTCGACGTCTATGCGCATGTCGTTGAAGTTTTCCTGAGGTTTTTCCATCGTGATAGTGATGCGGTATGATTGAACACTGCAAAGGTAGCGAAAATTTTTTCCGTGGGAAACCGCCCGGCGAGGTATGTCTCGCCTTTTTCTGGCAGAAAAAGAGGGTGGAGGTTCCAGCGGCTCCAACGTGTGCACACTCAGGCGAATAGCCCTGTTTATGCGGCTTTCGGGTGATAAAATGATTGTTAAAATCAGTTAAAATACTCCGGAATATTTGGAGGGAACAAAAAATCGTCATACCTTTGCACCGCAATCGCGAAAATAGCTCAGTTGGTAGAGCACAACCTTGCCAAGGTTGGGGTCGCGGGTTCGAGTCCCGTTTTTCGCTCAATCATTATCACCAACACATAACGTGGTTTGACAGACAAACTTGTCCGGATGGCGGAATTGGTAGACGCGCTACTTTGAGGGGGTAGTGATCATTAGATCGTGTGAGTTCGAGTCTCATTTCGGACACTTTGAAAACCGTCGGGTTATCTCAGATAGCCTGGCGGTTTTCGCTTTTACCCCACCGCATCTTAACTTCGGCTACGGTCTGATGAAAATTACATAAACCGCATAAACCCGGTCAGCTGCAAAATCCGGGTCAATGTACAAAGACGGTTGTTAAAAATATCCTTAAAGCCCTGGAAGGGCGATGTCTCTTTAACCCACCGCGGAGCGAAGCGGAGCCGTGGGGCAGACCGCCAC
>UROS01000007.1 GCA_900549445.1 uncultured Porphyromonadaceae bacterium
TGAGTTCAAGATAGCGTATCTGAAGACGATTAAAAGTCTGCTCGAAACGGCAAAGACTGCCGATGATTTCGTTTCCGGACTCACAAAGGCATATCCCGGACTCCCCGGCGCAGAGGGGCTAAACGACCTTGCAGCAGCATTGTATAAGTAATTCTCAGCAAATCCAACCTCACAAATCCCTGGCGGAAATACAACCCGGCAGGGATGTGTTTATTGCAGAAAATCTATGATTTCACTTCAGAATCCGACATACCCACAGCATTTGATTTGTTAAATCTTGGAAGAAAAAAAGTATTATAGCCAAGATTTCGACATCTGAGGCTATAAAACACCAGCCATATAAACAAATCCTAATTGTTTATATGGCTGGTAATCGGTATGATAAATGCAGATTTAAGTCTTAATATTCCTCCTCGTTGAAGAGATACGAATAAATTACATATCAGATAGTTAGCTTGATTTTTCGGAAAGTAGGCAAGCAAACTTTGCTATAAAAGGCGGCAAAATGCAAGAAATAGCTGATCTTAAAGTATATTCTATTTCTTTCTTTTTATATAACCCTCGTATGCCTCCTCTGCTTCCATATACATAAGTTGATTTTTACCATTATGCTGAGGATCAAGATCTTTTCTGAGCCAACCGACATATTTTAATAACGGTATTTGCATAAGGTCAAAATCCACTGCAGATGGATTCGTTCTCCAATTTATGATGTCGAGATCTTCCTCATATTTCATTAGCGAAACAATACCTCCCAAGAGAGGATAAATATATCCATCGGGATATGTATAATCCACTTTCTCATCAGTTGTCTCAAAGATTGGTGAACTTTGGACGTTATTCTTTACAAAAGTAATACGTCCGAAGCTTCCCTGTTGACTATTATACATATCGGGGAACGATAAATATAGCTTGTCGAAGAGCTTCATGATATCTTCAGTCATATCTAGAGCAGATTTTATGAGAGGACTTTTAATAATATATTTACCATGCTCAAGATCAGAGATAGAATTGTGGGAGATTACGTCATTAAAGAAAGTAACGCACTGACCTTTTGAAGAGTAAAGATTCACTCGATTGAATTTTTTTACACCTTTAGGGAGAAGACCTTTTTCTTGAAGAAAATACAATGGAACACAAGCCATTGCGATGACATCTTCCGCCTTTATTTTACCTTTCTCTCCAGTTTTCCATATGATAGGATATCGCTCTAACTTGTCTTTTAAATAATCGTAGCATCCAACTTGGTTGCCTTTTGCAGTTTCCTTTAGTTGAATGTTATTATTTCTGGCCGAACATATTTCTGCGATGCTAGTATAGTATTCCTCCTTAGCTTCGATCTCTTCTCCTGGGAATACGATTTCGATTGGAATGCTGAATCTAAACGTAGGCTCATTTACTCTTTCTTTGAAATCACTTAGAATCTCGTCATAATGATCTTCCCAATATTTTTTACATTCGTCCCAATTTTTGAAAGACTTTCCATATAATTTATCTATTATAAATCTCGCAATTGCAAAAGTATTGTGACCACCATCCATAATGCCCTCGTACAAAGCATTGTTGAATGTTACTCTTATCCTATTGCGCTCTAATCTTTCGCAATTTTCGGTGGCGAGTAAAATGCCTTTTGTTTTATACCAAAATAACTCAGGAGACTTATCCAAAGTTTCGTAAATGGCTTTTGTAATGGGATTAGTTGTCGCTGTTCTGGGATTTATCTGATTGTCAGCTTCTTTAATAAGGTGAATCAGCGTTAGTGGAGAAATACTCGAAAGAATTTTACAGATTTTTACATCTTCTCTCGAAAAGTATGGCACATTAGTATGTTCCAACTTTAAAATTATAGACTTTTCTTCCATAGTAAAAATTTATTTTTAAGGACACAAAAAAAGCAGAACTATTAATAGTCCGCTACATGTAAGATCAAAATAGAATGTATCCTTTTGTCCTATTCCAATCCTGGCATATAGAGACCTTGCAGTTATCCAACCGCTACTTGGACATCCGTCTAAGTACCATCATCCGATAGCAGTGTAAAAATAATAGTATCTATTTGAACCCACAAATAATTAACATAAATTAGTACTTCTATAATGCGTCCTTGTTTGTTGGCTTGCTTTTTTGTTAGGGTAGAAACGGTTTTAGCATCTTGTAGGCTTGCATCATGCAGCGGTAGGCGAAGCGGCGGTCGTCTTCATCCGGATCGCGGCCCCACGGGAGGTCTGATGAGGTGCCTCCGCCTCCGCATGATTGGGCGAACTGGGTTGCGCCATCGAGATAGCCGAGGAATAGATACATCGCACATTTCAGAATCTCGTTTGGCGTTTCAGCTATTGCGGTGAGAAAATATCCGTCGAACTTCGTTTTAAAAACCCGAAGGTATGGCGTTCATTATTATTTGCAGCTGCTTCCGCTGTTTATCTGTAAACTCTTTTAGGCAATATCAGAAGTGTCAACTATCAAAAACTATAAAAATATTTGTAAGTTTTTCATAGTTTTGCTAATCCAATGAACATACAGTTTTCATCCACCCGATAATCAAAGGAGCTATTCTGCATTATTTTATTTCGTTTCTCCATCCATTTGTTGACGGTAATGGCCGTACGGCCAGAGCAATTTTCTATTGGTATCTTCTGAGAGAAGGTTATTGGTTGACCGAATACCTTTCGATTTCAAGAATCATATATAAGTCAAAGGCTTCATACGAGAAATCATTTCTTCAGTCAGAAGCAGATGGTAATGATATCGGCTACTTTATTACATATCATCTAAATGCATTGGAAAAAGCTTTCGACGAACTCAAAGCATATATCGAACGAAAGACTGCTCAGAAAAAAAATGAAGTGCAATTACTAAAAATTGGTGGCATTTCAAAGCGTCAGGCCTCTATTCTGCACATGTTTATAAAAGATGCTGACCTGATAGTTACAGCCAAAGATATTGCCGGCAGAATGTTAATTTCACAGCCGACGGCAAAAAAAGACCTTTCGGAGTTAGTTAAATTAGACCTTTTGAATGAAATCAAACTTAATAAGCAGAAAAGCGGGTATATCAAAGGTTCGGATTTTGACAGCACGATAGATAAAGTCATCTAAAACTATGAAAAACTTTCGAATATTTTCATAGTTCGACAAATACCGTTGTGATTTCAACATTTACGGAGAGCATACTTTCTGATACTCACAACCTTTAACTCATCGAGGCTTGACAGAGATAAATCTTGGATGATGGAGTGTATTTTAGCCAAACTTATCCCGAATTACCTCTGTAACTTTCTGATTCTCAATAACCGTATTTTGCGGTAAAAGGATACAAAAAGCGATTGACAAGTTTATTTTCTCGTTTGTCAATCGCTTGCGTATTAGTTTTTTATGTCTTAAAATCGAGCGGATTTTATATCAATATTCCTCCTCGTTGAAGAATGAATTAATTATTAATAATCAGCATATTACACGAATATTGCCAAGGATAGACAAGTGTATTTTGCGCTAAAAAGCCATGAAATGCGATGGCATTTGGGCCTCAATATTGCAGTTTTGGAGGAGAATGAGGAATTCCTCTAAAGTCATAAAGAGGAAGTATAATCAATCTATAATTTGGAAATTTTTGAGACCTGTTTTTGACGACAGATGTTTGGCTGGGTCATATAAATAGAACGCTAAAACAAATGTAAGCATGAACATCAGCTCAAAACTGAAAATAATGGCAATCGCGACTCTATTAGTAGCCGGTTGCAGTCAGGCAGACGCTCGCCGTCCTCATCGTCATCACATTCATCATCCGGCGCGCGTTGTGGTCATCCCAACTCCGGTACACCGCCATGTAGTTACGAAACATGTTAGCAACCGATTCAGCCAAAAAGAACGGTTGGCAATGGCTTTAGCCTATCTGAACAACAATCAACGGCTCACTGTCAAGCAATATGCGAAAATAACATCGCTCAACAAGGATGCGGCAGAGGCAGAACTTGACGCCTTTGTTCTGGATAGAAATATTCCTATCCTGTCAATAGTTGAAGGTAAAAAGAAATTCTATATTATGCCTGGCGCAAGCTCATGACTGACGATGCTGAATTAATCAATGCAATCCGACGTGATTCCGAATCAGGTTTCCGTTTCCTGATGAAAGAAAAATGGGAAACTGTGTATTGGCATATCCGGCGTCTGGTGATACATCATTCTGATGCGCAGGATGCTACACAGGAAACATTCATCCGGATATTTCGGTCAATCGATAAATTCAAGGGCGACAGTTCTCTTAATGTATGGATTTATCGTATTGCTACCAATGAGGCTCTCAGGTTGATTGGTAAACGGCGTGATAACATAATCTCCCTTGAGGACAACGATTCGTCGGAGGCGAGAACGATAGCAGATGAGGAATATGTCAATTATACGGATATCGAGGCTGTGAAACTGCAGAACGCAATCCTTTCTTTGCCGACCAAACAGCAACTGACATTCAACCTGCGATATTACGACGAACTGGAATATGAGGAGATTGCCAATATAATCGGTTCAACTCCATCAAGTGTCAAGGCAAGCTACCATATTGCCAAGGAAAAGATAGTCAGATACATGAATGCTTAAAAATATTATAATGGCTCAAAAATTTGATTTCAACGATATTGGAAAACGGATGCCATACACGATGCCGGCAGAGACATTCGGAGATATTGAGACAAAAGTCCTCGCGGCACTGAATAAAGACCGACAAACAAAGCGTAAACGCCGTATTCTCCGATGGAGCTCAATCGGTGGGATCGCAGCAGCGGCAAGTGTCGCATTATTGTTGATGATAAAGCCCCTGTCGGCAGTTCACAATGACCCGTTGACACAAATAGACCTTGCATTCGGCAATCTGAGCGAAGCCGACCAGGAATATCTTGTCGAAATATACCACGAGGATTTTTTTCTAAACCAAATACAGTAACAAGCGAATTATGAAACAGTTATTCCGAGTTATCCTTATTGCCATCATGATTGTGGCAAGTGGAGCAACAGCAGCAGCACAGAACAATAGCAGTCCACGATTGTCGCGTGAAGAACTGGCTACTAAGCAGGCGCAGTACATCGCACATGAACTTGCGCTTGACGAATCAACCACTAATAAATATGTGGAAACATATTGTCAGTACCAGCGCGAAATCTGGGCACTTGGCCCACGTAAGGGGCTAACCACCGAGCAGCGCCTTGATCGCAGCCAGAAGATTCTCGACCTGCGAAAAAAATACTATCACATTTACAGCGGTTTCCTTTCCGAACAGCAAATTGACAAGGCTTATAAGCTTGAAAAGAAGCTCCTTGACAGAATGGGTAAGGGCAACCGCAAACGAAAGAATCATAGAAATCGCAGATAGATAATAACATGAACGCTGGAAAAATCTTCCGGATCTGGATGTCTTTAATCGGCATCCTTTTCTGCGTGACTGAGGGCAAATCAGAGAATAATTTGGTTTTTGAAGCAGAAAAAATTGTGGCAGCAGGAATTGAAATGCCATACAGAGTCGCGCATACAAGCGGCATGGGCAATCAGGTACTTGTGATTTACCTGCATGGCGGTTCAAGTAAAGGAAACGACAATGATACCCAAATGAAAGAAGCCGGCATTGACAGCATCGCAAACTATCTTGATTTTAAACAGCTCAATACAATATATCTTGTTCCTCAATGTCCTTCCGACAAATCGTGGGGCGGTCCGATGCTTGGAATCCTGAAGGCTTTGATTGACAGGTACGTCCTCTCAGAATCGTTAGACAATACCGACATCTATATTTTTGGCGGTTCGATGGGCGGAACCGGAACATGGAGTATGCTGTCTGCCTATCCTCGTCTGTTCACCGCAGCCATGCCTGTCGCCGGCAATCCGTCAAAGTGTGATGCCTCGAATGTTGCAACGACTCCCATATATACAGTAATGGGAACATCAGACCGGATTATGAGCGTTGAAACAGCATCGGGTTTTATCGATGAACTGAACGCCCGGGGTGCGATTACCAGATTTGACATCGAAGAAGGCTGGACTCATGAAGTAACATGTATTCAGAGCTATACCACGGAACGTCTTGATTGGGTATTCGGGCACAGCCGTAATTCTTCAGGCATAGAAAGCCCAGTGACAGATGATAAGATTGTAAAATCAGTACAATACTTTTCTCTTGATGGCCGACAATTATCCGAGTCTCCTTGCAAAGGTCTTTATATTGAGCGATTAATATATAATGATGGCACCGTTGCATCATTCAAGATATTGAAGTGAGCGGCGAATATACCTATCATAAGCAACGTAATAACTCTCATCTTCTTCCATTCATACTTCGTTTCGGCTGAGATGGTTTCAGCATCTTGTAGGCTTGCATCATGCAGCCGTAGGCGGCGCGGCGGTCGTCTTCATTAGGATTGCGACCCCACGGCAAGTCGGAAGATGTGCCTCCGCCACCGCATGATTGGGCGAATTGCGGTCGGTATCTTTCGGCTTCGCCGACCGCGCACCGGTCTACGACCGACGTTCGCTAAGTTCCGACTCGCGAAACTAACGTATTGGGTTGCGCCATCGAGATAGCCAAGGAACAGATACATCGCACACTTCAAAACCTCGTTGGGCTGCTCTACTATTGCTGTAAGAAAGTCGCCGTCAATACCGGCTCTCAGTTCCGATGGCATAGCGTTAAGCAGTGAACCGACATCGACAACTATCCTGGCAAAGACTGCATCGGTCAGCCTCATGCGCACCTGCTCCAGATTCTTTTCTGTGAACTCGTGGTAATTTTTTTGAGCATTATCGGAATCAAGCCACAAAAAGCACAAACAAAATACAACAAATAACTAAAGCAATATGCCACAAAAAACTAAAATATATTTGCACGAAGAAAAATTTATGCTACCTTTGCAAGACTAATCAGCAGCATAGTTATGGCATACCTACCTCCCTCGTATAGCAGACAATACCCTTAAAGAGTATCTTGAAGCGTTCGGAGCGGTACTCATAGAAGGTCCCAAGTGGTGTGGCAAAACCACAACCGCGGAGCAGCAGGCAAACAGCGAACTAAAACTCCAGCTCCCCGATGCGCGTGACGGCTATCTTGCAACGGCCGCTACCAAACCATCCCTTCTTTTAGAGGGTGCTACTCCCCGGCTTATCGATGAATGGCAGGATGCGCCTACCATTTGGGATGCCGTCAGAAGTGCTGTCGATGCAAGGCAAAAGGTCGGTCAGTTTATACTCACCGGATCTAACTCGATTGACAGATCAAAAATACTGCATACCGGCACCGGGCGGATTGCAAGAATTAAGATGGCGCCTATGAGTCTGTGGGAATCCGGAGAATCCACAGGAGAAATTTCCCTGATGGAACTTTTTAACAATCCGGATTTGATTATTGACGGCAGGATGTCAAGGCTTGATATAAAGCAACTGATTTTTGCATCCTGTAGAGGAGGCTGGCCGGCGGCATTGTCGATTCCGACCCAGAGAGGTAAACTATTGGTTGCCAGAAATTATGTACAAAGCGTATGCTCCACCGACATATCAACCGTCGATGGTGTTGACCGTAGCGAAAAACTCGCACGGGAGATTCTGCGTGCTTATTCAAGAAATATCTCGACACTTGCGAAAAAAAAGAAAATGATTCAGGATGTAGCAGCCGTGACAGAGAGTTGCACCGAACCGACATTCGACAGCTATGTATCGTCCTTGGAGAAGCTGTTTGTCATTCAGGATATAGATTCATGGTCACCGGCAGTAAGGTCTGCCACCGCAATCAGAAAAGGGAAGAAAAGAGGCTTTACCGACCCTTCCATTGCAGTAGCTGCATTAGGACTTTCACCGGAACGTCTTCAAATGGATCTGAAGACCTACGGTTTCATATTCGAATGTATGGCGATGAGAGACCTCCGTGTTTATTCCCAGTCATGCTTTGGATCAATATCGTACTATCATGACAGATATGATCTTGAGGCTGATGCAGTTCTGCATCTTGATGACGGAAGATATGCGTTGATTGAATTCAAGCTTGGCGGTGCGGAAATCGATAAAGGTGCGGAGCATCTTCTGGAAATCAGAGAGCTTGTAAGGAAAATGAATGAAAGAGAGAAACAGATTGTAATGGATGAACCTACATTGCTATTGGTAATTACAGGAGGCCCTATAGCCTATACGCGACCAGACGGTGTGAAGGTCATTCCTCTTGCTTGCCTAAAAGATTAACATTATAGACAAGTTAACAAATTTCAGCGGAGCTAAATGCCTGAAAATAGACAAGCTTATTTTGCGATAAAAGGATACAAAAAGCGATTGACAAGTTTATTTTCTTACTTGTCAATCGCTTGCGTATTAGCTTTTTATGTCTTAAAATCGGGCAGATTCCATATCAATACTCCTCCTCGTTGAAGAACAGTTTTGACACTGTGTTTCAGTTATTTAACCATTCTTTACCGACTTAAATACAAACATATTTCGCCATTTGAGGCCTTAAAACACCATTCAGGAATATTCCAATACAAACATATTGAGCGAGAAATGTCAGTAATAAGAACTTGCAAAAATGTATATCTGGCAACTATACGGCTTCTCCCAATCATCGGTATGCTTCTCTAATTTGTATACCAACGTATAGCATGAAGATTATCGCCAAATTGTTTCATTCTTTTACCACGTGTTGCCTCCTGGTAATAAGGGCTAACACATACTATTATGTTGTTATGTGATTTATCCTCATTTAACAAGGATAGGATGCCATCGCCATCAAAATCATCCAAGTCTATTACATTTGAAAAAATATGTATAACTGTTGAAGATTTTGGATCGATATCGTCATTATTTAACTGGTTGTCCTTCTTACACACGGCCCATATTTTTGACTCACAGAAGAAAGCATTTACATATTTGACGCAACGTTGTAAATTCTGCCTCGATGGTTCAATAAGGATAAATTCTTTGACATAGTCATTGTCAATATGCCTCGATGCCATATAATCAGAAAGGACCATTTCGGCAATACCTTGACCGCATCCATAGTCAATTACAGAGATGCCATCTTCGTGCCAAACTTTAGAAGGGATTTTTTCATAAGCATGGAGCAATTTAGCCTGATGAATCTCACCATACTTGGCGATGTAAGCGTTAAGCTGGCGAGTATTGGTGAGATGAGCCGCTCCATGTTCCAAATCGTCAAAAAGGTTTTGCTGCTCTGCTTTTGAAAGTGAGGCAAACCAGTCCTTTGCCTTTTGTAATACGCTGACGAAGGTTTGTGCGGATTTCCGAGTGTTGGGTATATAGTTCATATTATTTTATGGAGTCTTTAAGTGTATTGGCGATATATTCCTTATAATTTGAAAATGCCGAGGTCGGGGTGGTGTTGGCATAGCAGTAGAGACAACCGTGCGGGCAGGTGTTGTATGCGCCGATGTCTTTTGAGAGGATGCAGCCGCAAGCCTTGCGCTGGCCACTGTCGCCCCTGGCGTTATAAAGGAAGTTTTGCAGAATGGCATCATCGGGAGCAAAGCGGCTGATTAGTTCCGGGTCGATGCAGCGGTTATGCTCTATTCCATATTCCGAAAGGTCAATAAATTCGGCACATGTCGCGAGTCGGAAATTCCAGTTAGCATGGTTCAACGTTGAGAGTCGCGATGCAAATTCACGCATAGTCGCTTCATCCCATTCACGATAATTGATTCCGCTATGCCTGAGATTGCGCGACACTTTTTTATACGACTCAATGTCGGCGAAACTGAAAACGAGTTTTTCTGTATAGCCGGACAGGGCATCGGCGATATGGGCGATTTTTTCAAGTAAAGAATCTATGTTTATTCGGTCTGTAATAATAAGCGGGTCAAAACGCCACACCGCCGCTCCTGCGCCGAGAACATCGATCAGCCGACGGAAAGTTTCTATCCGTTGCTGCAATGTAGGAACCTTTGGTTCCAGTCCTTCGGTTTCGTAATCATTAAGGGTATATTGTATGTAACATCCGATTCCTCGCTCTTTAAGCGTAGACAGCTGGGGTAACAGGGGCGCAGGATTCTTTGACCAGAAAACAATAAAGCGGGTATTGTCGAACGACACGTAGCTGTCCTGACCTGAGAAAGGATTTCGCCACCTGACGTAGCCCTTGTCAAGCCGTCGGAAAAACCATTCGGCATAAAACGCCGGAATATCGGTAGCCCGGCTTGCCGATATTATCAGAGGGGCCTGTGCCAAAACTTCCGTTCCTTTGTCGTTGCTTATAGATATGGTTTGATGTTTCATCATGTGGGAATTATTGATGCACAAAGATACGACTTAATATGAGCAAAAAGATGGCACACTAAAGTTAATAAACACTAAAACGGATAATATTCGTCTTCCATTACAAAAAGTAATGTTGCTGACCAATTATATACAAACAAAAGCCCTAAAATCCCCTGATTACACAAACAAATTCGGCTATTTCAGACCATAAAATACCAGCCATACAAACAAATTCTAATTGCTTATATGGCTGGTAATCAGTATGTTGCGTGTAAATTTGAGTCTCAATACTCCTCTTCGTTGAAGAAGAAGTCTTCTTTGGAGGGGTAGTCGGGCCATATGTCTTCGATACATTCGTAGATGTCGCCTTCGTCTTCCATTTCCTGAAGGTTTTCAATTACTTCGAGGGGGGCGCCGCTGCGCATAGCATAGTCTATGAGTTCGTCTTTGGTTGCGGGCCAGGGTGCATCCTCAAGTTTGGATGCGAGTTCAAGTGTCCAGTACATGTCGGTAGTTTCTTAGTGTATGTTCGATTGTTGTTTATATGATATTTATGCTTCGGGATTCCACGTGGCTTCAGGGGTTTCGGTGAGCACGTTGATGTAGCGGGCGAGCATGAAAAGGTAGTCGCTCAGGCGGTTCATGTAGTTGAGGATGATGGGGTGGACAAACTCGCCGGCCTCTGCCACGCCGACAATTCTGCGCTCGGCCTGGCGGCAGAGCGAGCGGGCTATGTGGGCGTGGGCGGCGGCGTGGGCGCCTCCGGGCAAAATGAACTGGTTGAGCGGAGGAACGACGGCATCCATGGCGTCGATCGACGTTTCGAGGAGCTGGATGTCGGCGTCTGCCAGACCTTTCACCCCGTCGGTCTGTGCGGCGTTGGGGTTGGCGAGGCTCGCCCCGATGTTGAAAAGTTTGTTTTCAATCGCGCGGAGCACTTTCAGAATTTCGGGTGGCATCTTCACGCGGCATTCCGCATAGAGAAGTCCCATGTAGCTGTTGAGGGTGTCGACCGAGCCGTAGGCTTCGACCCTGATGTCGTTTTTCTTCACCCGGCTGCCGCCTATGAGGGCGGTGGTGCCGTTGTCGCCTGTTTTTGTATAGATTTTCATTGTCGCTTTTTTTCGTTCGGGCGGCAAAGATATAAGTATCTGCCGACATATACAACAACTAAGCGAAATATTTGTTAAATTTGTGACCCGAAAGTTTGAAAACAATATGATTGAACAGATTATAAATAAAAACGAGACCGAACGGGCGATACTTGTGGGGCTCGTCAACGACGTACAGAACGAGCAGAAAAGCAAGGAGTATCTCGACGAGCTCGCCTTTCTCGCCGACACCGCCGGCGCCGAGACTGTCAGGGTGTTCACCCAGAAACTCGACTATCCCAACCCGCGCACCTTCGTGGGCAAAGGCAAGCTCGACGAAATCCGCCAGTATGTGGAGGACAACGACATTGGCATGGCGATTTTCGACGATGACCTTACATCGAAGCAGGTGGTCAACATCGAGCGCGAGCTCAAGATAAAGATTCTCGACCGCACGAGTCTGATTCTCGACATTTTCGCCAGCCGCGCCCGCACGGCCAATGCCAAAACCCAGGTGGAACTCGCGCAGTATCAGTACCTTCTGCCGCGACTCACCCGAATGTGGACCCACCTCGAGCGCCAGCGCGGAGGTATAGGCATGCGCGGACCCGGTGAGACTCAGATCGAGACCGACCGGCGCATAATCCTCAACAAGATCTCCCTCCTTAAGGAAGAGTTGCGCAGTATCGACAAGCAGAAGGCCGTGCAGCGCAAAAACCGCGGCAAACTGACACGTGTGGCTCTCGTGGGTTATACCAATGCCGGTAAGTCTACCCTCATGAACGTGCTGAGCAAGAGCGACGTCTTCGCCGAAAACAAGCTTTTCGCAACCCTCGACACCACCGTGCGCAAGGTGATTATCGACAATCTTCCTTTCCTGCTCACCGACACAGTTGGATTCATCCGCAAGCTTCCCACCCATCTGGTAGACTCCTTCAAGTCGACCCTCGACGAGGTTCGCGAGGCCGATCTGCTCGTCCACGTGGTCGACATCTCCCATCCCAATTTCGAGGAGCAGATCGAGGTGGTCGACAAGACACTGCGCGAGGTGTGCAACGGCGCCGACAAGCCCATGATAATGGTTTTCAACAAAATCGACGCTTTCACTTACACCCCTAAGGACGCCGACGACCTCACACCCGCCTCGCGCGAGAACGTGAGTCTCGACGAACTGAAGCGCATGTGGATGGCGCGCCTGCCCCACGATTGCGTGTTTATTTCCGCCCGCAAGGGCACCAACATCGACGAACTTAAGAAGATGATCTACGACCGCGCACGCGAGATTCACGTGGCGCGCTTCCCCTACAACGACTTCCTTTTTCAGCACTACGAGGACGACTCGCAGGACGCTTCTGCCACCGACTGACCTCTTCGGCCGGGACATATGAGACAAACGGGGCTGCCGCGGATTTGCGGCAGCCCCGTTCGGTATCTTGAGAACTGGTGTTTACCAGATCACCACGCGCTCCGATTCGGGGCGGAACATGGGCTGGCCCTCCGTGATGGAGAACGCCTCGAAGAAGGGCGCGAGGTTGCGAAGCGACACGTTCACGCGGTTGCGGCCCAGCGAGTGGACGTCGCCCGTGGTGAGGGCGCGGATCTCCTCGTCGCGGATGTTCTGTGCCCAGAGGTTGGCGTAGTTCATGTAGAATGCCTGGCGGGGAGTGAGACCGTCGATTTTTGCAGAGTCGCTTTCAACGTCAATGCCTTTCTTTTTCTGCGAGTCGAGGAACGCGGTCATCGCCACGCGAAGGCCGCCCTGATCGGCTATGTTCTCGCCCAGCGTATACTGTCCGTTGGCGTGAAGACCGGGAAGAACCTCAACGGCGTCGAACTGCGCGATCAGACCCTTGGTCTTCTCGCTGAACTTGGCTGCGTCGTCGGCTGTCCACCAGTCGGTCATGTTGCCTTTAGCGTCGAAATTGCGGCCCTGGTCATCGAATCCGTGGGTCATTTCGTGGCCGATCACCACTCCGATGCCGCCGTAGTTCTCGGCGTCGCTTGCCTCGGGGTCGAAGAAAGGCGCCTGAAGTATGGCTGCGGGGAACACTATTTCGTTAGCGAGCGGATTGTAGTAAGCGTTCACGGTCTGAGGAGTCATGCCCCATTCGGTGTGGTCAACGGGTTTACCCCACTTGGAATAAGTGTCGCGCTGATGCCACATCGCAACGTTGTGCATGTTCTCGTAATAGCTCAGCTTCGGGTCGATTTCAAGGGTAGTGTAGTCTTTCCACTTGTCGGGATAGCCGATTTTAACGGTGAATGCGTTGAGTTTGTTGAGGGCGTTGAGTTTCGTGTCGGTGCTCATCCAGTCAAGTTCGATTATGTGCTTGCCCAGTGCGGTGCGCAGGTTCTCAACGAGTCCTACCATATAGTCTTTCGACGACTGCGGGAAGTACTTCTCCACGTAGAGCTCGCCTACTGCCTCGCCCATTGCGCCTTCAGTGGCGTCGAGCGCGCGCTTCCAGCGCGGACGCTGCTGCTGCACACCGCGCATTACCTTGGAGAACTCGAAATTTGCGTTGGCGAAGTCATCGCTAAGTTTAGAAGACGCCTGCGACACGTATTTCCACAGGTAATAGTCCTTTATTTCGCGGTCGGTGAGTGAACCCATGAGCTTGTCGGCCTGAGCCACTGACTTCAGCTCCGTCACGATTACCTGTTCGGGCGACGGTATTTCCATTGTCTCGATAAAGAAGCGGTCCCAGTTCACGTGAGGATACATCTCCTTGAGCAGCGCAAAGGTGCGCGGGTTATATTGGGCGGTGATGTCGCGGCTCTCTTCGCGGGTGAAAGCCGAATCAGCGAGCGCTGTCTCGATTTTCATCACGTTTTTAACGATACGGCGTGCATCCTTGCGCGAGTATCCTGCGTTGCGCATCTGCGCCTCGATAAGCTTCATGTAAGCCTCGCGCACTTCCTTGTTGCGCTTGTCGTTCTTGAGATAATAATCGCGGTCGCCCAGACCCATGCCTCCGCCGCCCACATACATGGCATACTCTTCGCTGTTCGCGAGATTCTCCATGGGACCGGCGCCGAAAAACGGGCTTGCGTAGTTGCCGTGCATCCAGAGGAAAAGATCTTCCATGCCGCTGTGGGGCGTGGTTTCTATTTTCTTCAGGTCGGCGAGAATCGGTTTTGCTCCTTCGGCGTTGCGGCGGACGGAATCCATGGCCTGGCTGTAGATGGTAGCTACTTTGAATGCCACGGTTCCTGCTGCGGGATTTTCGTCGGCAAGATTGAGGATTATCTGCTTAACGCGCGCCTCGCTCGAATCGTTGAGAATGTCGAAAGCGCCGTAGCGAGAATGTTCGGGAGTGAGGGGATGCGACTCCATCCAGCCCTTGTTCACATAGGTGTAGAAATCGGTTCCGGCAGGCGTCGATTTGTCGAAATAGGCTGGGTTGAGGCTCTTGAGGTGTTCTGCCTTGGCCTCACCGGCTGCTGATGCACCCGCTGCGGTAAGAGCCGCTGCAAGCGTCAATGCGATAGTGATTGCCTTCATTGAATGATAAATTGAAGTGTGAAATGATGAATTTTGCTGCAAAGTTACAAAATAATATCTTATAAGTTACCAAGTAGGCTGTCTTAGCTGATTTAGCACAAAAAAAGAATGAGTAACGCAACCCGAAGGTCGACAATTACTCATTCTCCTCTCTCCTCTGCGGTGCGGACGGGACTCGAACCCGCGACCCCATGCGTGACAGGCATGTATTCTAACCAGCTGAACTACCACACCAGAAGGGACAATCGGCTGTTTGCCGTTTTGCGAGTGCAAAGATAGGGCTATTTTTTCTCTCTGCCAAATTTTTTGATGGCTTTTTCTGAAATCAAACTAAATTTTTGGCATTTTTTGTCCGACGGCGTTAAATCCGCCGTTCGGAAATCTCAGCGGCGCCGGTTGCGGACCGAACGAGTGGCTCCCGACGATGATTTTGCTGATTTCGGTTTTTTCACTTTCGCGGCTTTAGTCTTTTTGGCTGCGTTGCCGCGCTTTGTGCGCGAAGAGCGGCTGACGGTCTCTTTCTTCACTGCTTCTCCATCCGAAACCTCTTCGCCCGACTGAGCCGCGGCTGCGAGTTCCTCGGCTTTCTCGCGGGCCTCGCGGCGCTGGGCGAGTTCATCGAGCGACGGCACCCAGAGTTTCTGCTCAAACGTGTCGAGCCGTTTCTGGATGCTGTCCTGGGCGTGGGCCATATCCTCCGGATCGGGATAAAGCTGCATGAGCGATTTGTTGCGCAGGTTACGGGTTTTATAGATTTCGCCGTTGTAAAGTCCGAGCTGGAAGAAATCGTCGTAGGTGCAGGTGGCCAGGTTATTGTCGTCGTCGGTAAAGATATTCTGCGTCGACAGATAGGGGCGGAGTTCGTCGTATTTCACCCAGAACATCGGATATTTCACCGCTTCGCCGTAGAAGTCGCCGGCGCGGTGAAGCACCGGACATATGGCCTCGATGCGGGTGCGCATGCGGTTTGAGCGCTTGTCGAATTCCCATTTTTCTATTATATAGTAAGAGAGTACTTCCGACGAGGGCACGTCGACATCTTCAATCGTGAATTTCGGATGCTTTTCGGTCGATCCTTTGGCGTCGGTGTAGAGAATATGGAAGCGGTCGAGCATATCGCGCACTTTCAGGCGGTACTGGTCGGTAAACACCTCGCGTCCGTCGAGATACTCGTAGGCGGGGAGTTCGTCTGCCGCAAGCAGCCGCATGATTATCCGGAAAAGGTTTTCCTGACCTTCCACCGGCTCGTCGGGATAATAAAGAGCACCGTTGGCATCCTTGGTCAGGTCTATCTGCCGGTACATCACCCTCATCCACTGGTGTTCGGAGTCGCTCATGGGCTCATCCTCATAAAACGACTGCATGCGCTGGGTTACTCCCGCCGAAGGAGTGTTTTTGGCGCGCTTGCGGTCGTTGGCGCCGCGACGCACCACTGTGCCGCTCGAACTTGTGCGATCCGACTGCTGCGCAAAAGCGGCTTCGGGGAGACAGATTGCCGCCACGGCTATTGCGGCAAGTATGTAGCGGGTGATTTTTTTCATCATATACAGGGGAGGAAAAGATTGATTACGGTTAGTTTACGATTACTTCCACCGGATTGAGCGTGCGCTCTATGCCGTCGGGCCCGATGGCGCGGATGCGCGATATGTAGAAGCGTTTTCCGCGCGAGAGGCGGCGGAACTGGTCTTTCTGTCGCTGCGAGAAGGAACTGCTTTGCGATATTTCGGGAATGGCATTGCCCATCTGGTCGAAAAATACGGTCTCGAACCCAAGCACTTTGAAGTCGATGTTGAGCATATCGTCGTCGATCGCCGCCTCTATGCCTGGCGCCGCCATGAGGGTTGTCTTTGAAATCGGACGTCCGCCCTTGTAGCGTTCTTTCTGACCGTTTTGTCCGGCTATGGTTATGAAAGCCACCGGATCGGGGAGCTTGCGCACGCGGAACTTGGAGGTGTTTACCGTCTGCTGCCGGCCGTCAACGCTGGCGGTGACTGTTATCACAGCCTCGGCGCCGACTTTCGAGGGACGGGCTATCCAGCCGTCGCCGTTACGGGTGAGCGAGCCGTTGGTCATCGTAGCGCTGACGGCGTTCATCGGAATGCCGGGCACCGAGATGCTTATGGGGTTGTTGATGCCGGCATAGAGCACGTTCATCATCGTGGCCGACACTGTGGCGGTAGGTTCCATCACCACGTAGTCAGACTGGAACGGGTGTTTCGTCACGCTGCCGTCGCCGTGGGTCACCTCGAGGAAACCCGAGTAATCGAAAGTGCCGGTCGACGAGGTCTGAAACTCATACAGACCTTTCCCTTCAGGAAGTTCCTTGCCGTTTATCACTATTCGCGGGCGCGCGGTGGTGTCGACGGCTGCGAGTACTATGTTGGCCGAATAGCGGCTGCCGCGCATCACCATTCTCGACTGCGGAATCACGAACGCATTGAGTTCGTTCACACGCACGTCGCCGGCGTCGACCATCGCAAGGAGGTGGTTAAGGGCGTCGCCCTCGGCATAGCGCACGTCGTTCTGGAGTTTGGTGAGGAGTGTCACCGCGGCCACCACGGGCTGATTCTCGAATTTCGCCTCCTCCCACTTCTGGGGTGTCACGGTGCCGGGGCGGCGGAAGGGCGCTGTGGAGAGCGCGGCCTCCACGCTGGCGCGTCTGGCTGAGTCGGGGATGAGCGAGACCACGAATGCGCGGTAGTCGTCCACACGCTTGCGCAGGTTCTCGCCTTCGTTGTCGCCGGTCGAGAGCATCACTACCGCCGCCGACTCAATGTCGTCGCGGCGCTGTATGTCGGAGGGATTCCCGTCGGGGCCGTCGGCCTGGCGCACGATAGCGAGCTTCAGGGAATCTATGAGGTTATAAAGGCTGAGCGAGCGGGCGCGCACTTCGGTGGCGCGGTCGAGCCACTGGCGTCCTTTCTCGGGGTTCTGCTCGGTAAAGGCGCTTAGCTGGGCGTAGATGGCGCCGTTGCGCCGGTCAGCGTTAGCGTTTGTGCGCGCCAGACCGTCCTCGACCTGTACGAAGCCGTCGAGCACGTCGCTCGACACGTTCAGGGCAAGCATGGCCGTCAGGACGATATACATCAGGTTTATCATCTTCTGACGCGGGGATAGCCTTACAACTGATTCTGCCATTCTTCAGGGGTTGTGGGTGAGGTCAGATTTATTTGCCGTCGGCGGCTCCCGAGGAAGCCGCACCGGGAATATCATTCATCATCGGGCGATACATGTTGATGGTCATTGCATGGAGCATCTTCTCATACACCTGATTGAGCTGTTCCATGTAGCGCGCCATCTTTTCGGTTTCCTCGCAGTAGCGGGCGCTCTGCGAGGCGCTTTTTTCATACATGTCGCGTATGTCCTTGATGCCGCGGTTCACGCGGTCTATCGAATCGAGCTGCGACGACACGCTCTTGAGCTGTATCTCGTAGATGGTGTTCAGACCGCCTATGTTGCGGTTGAGATCGTTCATCTGCTCTATGTAGCCGCGCGAGTTGGCGGTTACGTCGGCCGAATTCTCGGTTATGGAGCGGTAGCTCTCGAGCAGCACTCCGCTCACCTCGTTGAGGGCGCGGGTGGTTTCCTGCAGCTGCTGCATCTGAGCCGATATGGCGGCCATCTGACTCAGGTAGTTCTGGGTCGCGGTGGTGAGTTCAGCCATTTTCGACAGCTGTTCGGCTGCGGAGTTCATACGCTGGATGCTCTCGCTGAGCGAGCGGGTGTCGTCGGCCGAGAGGTCTATGCCCGCAGGGATTCCTACAGCTCCGCGGGCTGCTTCGCCCCCGGCGTCGGTACCGTTTGCGGTAGTTCCGCCGATAATCACTCCTCCGCCGAGACCGCCAGTAATCTGATCCTCTGCCTTTTTGCTCGAAAGAGCCGGAAACACGTCTTCCCAGTGGTATTCCTTGGGCGGACGGTCAAACGCGGTGAGGATAAACATCAGCACCTCGGTGCCCATGCCTATGGAGAGAAGGAGATTGCCGCCGGGGAGATGGAGAATCTTGAACAGGGCGCCCCAGATGACGATTGCGGCGCCTATACTGTAGGCGAAGTTGAAGAGGCGCTGGCCGCCCTCCCACGTGAGGATGCGGCGGGCGCGTGCCTGGATATCTTTTTTTACTTCCATGGGGTGATATCGGTGGAAAGTGAGTGGTTTATTTCTTTATCTTGTTGCCTTTTGCGAACCCTATCTGGGTACGTACGCAGCGGAAGCCTATGTAGGAGCGCTGTTCATTCTGGTATTCCCACATGCGGAGGTCGCTGCGGATGTTGTGTGCCACGTCCTTCCACGAACCTCCGCGCACGATCTTGCGCTTCATGCGGTAAGGGTCTTCGGCTGCGGCGTCGTAGCGGTACTCGGGGTTGAGGTCGGAAGTGAGCTTCGACACGCTTTCGGTGAATGCCGTCGAGGTCCATTCGCTCACGTTGCCTGCCATGTCGTATAGTCCGAAGTCGTTGGGGCTGTAAGTGCCTACCCTCGAAGTGATGAGCTGGCCGTCCTGTACATAGTTGCCCTCCTGCGGCTTGAAGTTGGCGTAGAAACAGCCCTTTTCCTCCGTAAGAGGCAGGTCGCCGTCCCATGGATACATGTTCTCGCTGTTGCCGGCGCGGGCCGCATATTCCCATTCGGCCTCGGTGGGGAGGCGGTATGGTTCGATGTAGGCGCCCTCCTTGCCGAGCGAACGGCGCAGATAGTCGGTGCGCCAGTTGGCGAAGGCATTCGCCTGCTCCCAGCTTACGCCCACTACCGGATAGTCGTTGTAGCCTCCGTGGCTGAAATACATTCTCACGTAAGGCTCGTTGTAGGCGTTGTCGAAGTCGTTGATCCACGCGGTGGTGTCGGGGTATACATTGACTATGTAGGTGTTGACGAAATCGAAGTCGCCGGTGAGGCCGCGGGTTATGGTCTCGCGTATGATCTCGCCCTCGTCGTTGAAATAGGCGGTGTCTTTCGAGATTACCGGAATATCGGTGGGCACCGGCTTGTCGGTGTTATACTCGCGGCGGCGCGGATTCAGACGATGCTTGCGCTTCGCGGCCTCCGTGTGGTTGTAGGTCTCGTAGCGGTAGTTGAGTTGTTCGGGGTCGAGTTCGCGCGCGCCGGTTATGGGATTGGTGCGGTAGAGCGACTCGATGGCACGAGCCTCGTCTTCGTTGGGATTGCGCCACGGAATCGGTTTGGTCCAGTCGAGATGGGGAGTGACGGGATTTCCGTCGCGGTCTTCCTCAATCTTGAACTCCTCGTTGCCGCCGTAGGCGGGATCGGCGAGACGCTCGCGGATAATGGAGTCGCGCACCCAGAACACGAACTGTTTGTACTTTGAATTGGTGATTTCAGTCTCGTCCATCCAGAAAGCGTCGACGGAGATACCGCGCGCATCGGCCCGGAGATTCCAGGCGCTGTCGGCTTTCGCGGGACCCATCTTCACGGAGCCGCGCGAAACGAGAACCATGCCGTAGGGCGTTGGTTCCGCCCACGAGGTGGCGCCTATGCCGGTCACTTCGCCGCCCGAGGAGCCGCGCGAGGAAGAGGCGCATGACGATACCATAGCCGTTATGGCTATGACGGTGAGGAGAATATGAATGATCTTTTTCATAAGTTACATTATGCGTATGCTCTTGTGTTTGTTTCGGTTTTTCTCGCTGAAGTCGAGCTTTAGCCGGTAGCCTGCCACGATTTCATGACTGCCCGACGACGCTTTGGCAATTTCGGAGGTCGGATAATCGTAGCTGTAACCGAGGAAAAAACCTTTGATTTCGGCTCCGAGCATCGCCGAAACGGCGTCCTTGTAACGATAGCCGATGCCCGCGCTCAGAAATTTGTTGTAGCGCAGACGGCAGGTTACGTCGAACCCCGTAAACGTGAAGTCGCTCTTTACGAGAAATGTCGGTATCACTTCAAATAACGTATTTTTTATCGCTATATTGCTCCCTCCCATGAAATAGAGAGTGCGGGGAGCTTGAAATTCATAATTTTTAGCAGTTTCACCGTCGCCTCCCGTGCTTCCCGAACCCGAGGCGCCCCCCTCAGTGGTGAATGTCACTGTAGGCGAGTTGGCATGGGTGAGCGAAACGCCTGCCCAGAAGAGCCGGTGGGTGTAGTGGAGGCCTATGCCGAGGTCGAGCGCGTTGCCGCTCACATCGGTCATCGGAATCGCCTCGTCTGTCCCCTGATGATAATCATCGTCGTCGGGGATGAACACCTGAGAGCCTTTGAACTGCTCGTTGAGTAGTCCTACCTGGATGCCTCCGGTCATCACGCCCTTCAGCAGCCTGAATTTGAAGCCAAACTGCGCCCCCGCCGTGAGATTGCGGTAGAGACCGAGCGATTCCTGCTGAACGAGAAGTCCTACTCCGAACTTCCTGTTGAGCAGCTTGAATGGCATGTCGCCCGTGAAAATGTAAGAGCGCGGGGCATTGTCTATGCCCACCCACTGCATTCGGGCGGCGCCGCGGAGACGTATGTAGTCGGTGTCGCCCACGGCGGCGGGGTTATAATCGGTAGGCATGGCGAAATACTGTGTGAGCTGGGCGTCGGTCTGTGCGGCCGCCACCAGAGGCACGAGCATCACCGCCATAAGCAACGTTCTGATAATTGTGCGATACATCTTTTACTCGAAATAAAAGGTGAGAACGACCATGCGCGACACCGCTTTCGTAAGCGAGCGCGTTATGTTGAGTTTATCCGGCTCGTCGGCGAGATCCGGTCGGTCGTGGACGAGCAGGTCGGTCAGCCCGAAACAGAATTTGATTTCAGGGTTGAACTTAAAATAAGGAAGGTAGAAATCGCAGCCCAGGCCAACGGTGAGATAAACGTCGCCCGACTTGAATTTCAGATAGTCGCTCTGCTTCTTCGCCACGTCGAAAGCCGGCATTACACCGGCGGTGAGGAAGGGGCGCGAGTTGCGGTAGCGCATGCCCGAGAATTTCAGATCGAACGGAAGCACCACGTAGGCGCTCTTTATATTCTGCTTGAGTTCCGTGCCGCCCGTGGTGTCGAGCATCCTGATGTCGCGGTTGCCGAAATACATTCCGGGGGTGAAGCGCAGGTTGAAATAGGTGCTGAGCCGGTAGTCAAACAGACCGTTCACGCAGAAACCCGGTGAGAACGACGGTTGCTCCATATACCACGTGTTGCCGCCGTCGCTCACGAACCCGTTGTGGGTGAACGTAACGTCCTGCGTGTGCAGACCCACCGAAAAACCGAGATGCCACCGCCGCAGATCGGCGTATGGACGGTTCATCAGCTTGTCGTTGAGATTTCGTGCCGGCGCGCATACGGCGCAGAGCGCAATGACGGAAAGCAATATGAGGCGGAGATGTTTCATTACTTAAGTAACGAAAACATCAGCAGTTTATTATCCCTTTCTGCAAAGGCTTTTCTTTTCGGTCAGTAGACGATATTTTCCACTACGGGGGCGCGGCGGCTTACGGCGCTGGGGCGCAGCCAGAGACCTTTGCCGCGGAAGTCGAGCACTATGTCCTGGTCGAACATATTGAGGGGATTGATGGAATATCCCTCTTCGGAGTTGTCGAAATAGGTTACGGGGTAGCTGCCGGCACGGTCGCCGAAAACGAGCCATGAGTGCCAGTCGATTTTTGCAGGGAAAAATACATGGTTGTGTCGGTCAGTTGCTCGGTAGATGAGCCCGAATCGGCCATAGGCATCTTGATTCCGGCGTTTCTTATGCCTGTGTCTATGAAAAAGTCTTCGTTTATATTGTTAATCCGCAGTGATATGTAATATCTCCATCCGGGGCTCATGAACCACATGCGGTCGGCTACGATATCGGTTATTTTCTGATAGCCTTCGGGCATTCTGGTGTGAAGCGCCAGGGCATTTTCATTATATAGAAATTCAATGAAGAAGCGTTCGATGAAGTCGATTCCGAGAACCGATTCACCGGTTTCGGAGAGAATCACGTCGACGTCGGAGATGCGGTTGACGATTTTGCCTGTTGATTCGGATATGAAGTTTCCGGTACTGTCGGTGTGGAATTTGTATTCGCACACGGGGAATGAGACTTTGTAGCGGACGCCGGTCACACGCATTTTTCCGTTGCCGTTACGGCCGATGGTGGGATAATATGATTTTTCAACTTTTGAGCCGTATTTCTTGAGCACTTCGAGGTCGGCTTTGGTGACAGTGGTGATGTCGCTTCCGGTATCGAATTTGAATGACAGTCCCGGCGCGAATTCCACGTGGATGGGATTGCGGGTAATGGGCAGCATACATACCGGATTGCCGGGATTTTTCACCGTCATGTCGTCCTGCGATGAAAGCGAGTACAGCATCACCACCGTGGCGAGCAGAACCGCGGCGAAAACAGAAATTATTATAACGGCTTTCTTCTTCATGTCCGCAAAGATAGACGGTTGTCCCCAATTAAGCAACTATTTTAACCACATTGTCATTAGTATGGCAAACGTGTGGCAAAATGATTGAATCCGTGTGGCAAAAACGGATTTTTGGAGAAATCACGGCAGATTTTGGCGAAAAGTCTGTAGCGGATCGACTGCTCTCTGAGTAATTTTGCATATCATGAAAATACTGCGTTACATCACCGTTGCTGCTCTGGCGGCGCTGATATTGCCGACCGCCCGGGCGCGTCAGGCTATAGATTATGTGAATCCGATGATAGGAGCCACCACCGCCGATGAGAGCGGCCGTGGCGACGTAAACGAACTCGGAAAAACCTTTCCGGGGGTCTGCACTCCTATGGGACTTGTTCAGCTAAGCCCTGACACACATACCGGGGGTGACGTGGGACCCGGTTACTCCTACCATCACAAAAGCATAGAAGGCTTTTCATTCACCCATATGAGCGGAATAGGCTGGTACGGTGATCTTGGCAAATTTCTGGTAATGCCCACTGTCGGGCCGCTCCATACCTTCAAGGGGCTCGACGATGATCCTGACGGCGGTTACCGCAGCCGCTACAGCCACGACCGGGAGGATGCAAAAATCGACTGCTACACCGTGATGCTCGACGATTACGGAATTAAGGCGGAGCTTGCAGCCGCGCCCCGCTCGGGAATCCTGCGGTTCACCTACCCGCAGGCCGATACTTCGCGTATCCAGATTGACCTCGCGCGCCGTATAGGCGGAACGTCGGTCAGGCAGCGTGTGGAAGTGAAAGACAGCTGTACTATTTCCGGCTGGATGCGCTGTACCCCCGAAGGGGGAGGATGGGGCAACGGAGCAGGCAATGCCGACTATACGGTATATTTCTATTGCGTGTTCTCGCGCCCGCTCAAGGATTTCGGAGTGTGGAGCGCCGACATCCCCGACGGAACAAACCGCCACAACGAGTCGAACGATGATCCCGCATACCATGAACTTATAAAGAACGCGCGCGTGGAGCGCGGCGTCACGGCGAAAGAGGGCAAGCATCTCGGATTCTTCACGGAATTCCCCACACGCAAGGGAGAACAGGTGATGATGAAGACTGGCATTTCGTTTGTAAGCGAGGAAGGCGCACGCCGCAATCTCGAAAGCGACATTGCCGGCTGGGATTTCGCCGGTGTGCGTGCCAATGCCCGCAGGCTGTGGGCCGATGCCATGAAGAAAGTGAAGGTTGAGGGGGGCGAGCGCGACAAGCGCATATTCTACACCTCGCTCTATCACACGCTCATAGATCCGCGCTGCTTCTCCGATGCCGACGGCAGCTATCCGGGCGCCGACGGAAAGATTCATAAAGCCGACGGATTCGTATACCGGACGGTTTTCAGCGGCTGGGACGTGTTCCGCAGCCAGTTCCCTCTCCAGACCATCATAAATCCGCGTCTGGTGTCGGACGAGGTTAATTCTCTGATTCAGCTCGCTTCGCTGAGCGGCAGGAAATATTATCCCCGCTGGGAGTTCCTGAACTCCTATTCGGGCTGTATGGTCGGCAATCCCGCCGTTTCGGTCGTGGCCGACGCCTACAATAAGGGAATCCGCACGTTCGACACCGACAGCGCCATCGCGTTTGCCGTAAACAGCGTCCGCCGCTTCGCCAACAACGCCGACGGTTACGTGCCCGGCAGCCTTTCGGAAACACTGGAGTACTGCTACACTGACTGGTGTGTGGCGGCGATGCTCCACAAGGCAGGACGCCATTCCGAAGCTGAGCATTTCGACCGCCGCGTGCAGGCATACCGCAGTGTGTGGTGCGACAGTGTGGGATGGTTCCGCGCCCGTATGGCCGACGGCAGCCGGATGCCGTGGCGCGGCAGAAACACCCATTGGCAGGGGTGCGTGGAGAGCAACAATTTCCAACAGGGGTGGTTTGTGCCCCACGACATCGACGGGCTCAAAGAGCTTATGGGCGGACAGGCTGCTTACGACCGCGAGCTGAAAGCGTTTTTCGACGGAGCCGACGAGCGTTTCCGCTGGAGCGACTATTACAATCATCCCAACGAACCCGACCATCAGGTGCCGTTCATGTTCAACTACTCTTCTACCCCGTGGCTGACTCAGTACTGGACGCGCCGTATTTGCGAGCGGGCGTACGGCGACGACGTCTACGGTCTGTGCGGCAACGAGGACGTAGGGCAGATGTCGGCCTGGTACATCCTTGCCGCCATGGGTATCCACCCCGTCTGCCCCGGCTCCGACCGCTACGAGATAACGTCGCCGGTTTTCGACAGGGTGGAAATTGAGTTGGATCCGGATTACTACACGGGCAAAAAGTTCACCGTGACGGCGCGCAACAATTCGCCCGAAAACATCTATATACGGAGCATAAAGCTGAACGGCAAGTCGCTCGACCGCCTCTACATAACCCACGGCGAGATAACCGCGGGCGGTCACCTCGAGCTTGAGATGGGGCCGAATCCCGTAAAACTGTAGCGTCAGACCAGTCCGGCAACGGTGCGCAGGAACGCGCTCCGTTCGTCGGCCGTGCCGGTAGTCATGCCGGGACAGTTGAGCCAGCGCACGCCGTTGAATCCGATTGTGGTGAGCGCCATGGGTATGAAATATCCCTCGAAGTAGGGAGCGAATACCTCCGTGGGAGCCTCAGACGTCGATATGACCAATGTCTTGCCTACCTTGAGACCGGGAACCATTCTGCCGCCTTCAACCCTGTAGCCGAAGCCGGGCAGCATTACCTTGTCGAAGAATCCCTTGACCACTGCGGGCGCCTCGCCCCACCATATGGGGAATATGAACACTACCTCGGTGGCAGCCCGCAATGCATTCTGATATTTCTCTACGAGCGGGTCGAGATACTGGCCTTTGCTGAAAAGAGCGAGTTCCTCGGGGCGGTATACGGGGTTGAAACCGTCGCGGTAGAGGTCGAGAACCTCGTAGCTTACGGCGTCGGCGGAGAGTTTCGCTGTCACGGTGTCGAGAATGGCGCGGTTGAAACTCTTATCGTAAGGATGGGCGTAGATAACCGCTACTTTTTTGTTCTGATTTTCCATAACTTGTGAATTTTAAAATCATTATTGTCATTGGGGGTCGTAGTGGGGGCAGTTGAAGGCGGGTTCCTGACCGACGGGATAGAACCTGCAGCCGCCCATCGAGGTGTTTCTGCAACGTGAGCAGTTGTGTCCTACGCCGTTTCCGTCCGAACCATTGCCGCTGTCTCCGGCCGAAGATTTGCCTCTTGCGGCGATAAAGGCAACGGCTATAATGGCTAAAATGAGCAGCAAGGCAGCAAAAATGGCGATTATCGTGGATATGGCTATCCAGATGAAGCTGCCGGCGAGTTGCGGCGCCTTGGATGTAAGTGACTTATAATACCAGAAGCCGAACGCTGCCGTGATGGCGAGATTGAGGAGTATGCCGAGGATCACTCCGAGCCGGATGTCGGAAGCTCCGGTGGCGTTAGAGAGGGTAATTGTCCCGGATGCATTCAGTGAAATCATGACGCAACCCAGGATTGCGGATGCCACGCAGAACATTCCGAAAATGCCGAAGCTGAGAGCCGGAAATGTGGGGAAAGAGCCGTGGCGGGCAAAACTTATGTGGTTGCGAACCCTCAGGCTGAGAATCAGAATCAAGGCGGCACAGACAAGAATCAACGCCGCTCCAAGCACGATATAGGGCCAGTTGACGAGCGGGAATGAGATGATTGAAGCAACCGATATTGCAAGGGTAAGGAGTTCGACAAGTGCAACCGAGCGAATTTTCTCATGGAATCCGACGGCGATGCCGTAGCCCGATGTGGCGAACAGAAGCCATACGATGAGTCCGAGGGGAAGGATCATAGCGATGGAGAACCATCTGTTGGCGTTGCTCAGGCTCTCTGTGTGCTGCCGGATTTGCTCCTTTGCAATTGCACGCTGTTTTGCTCCGTTGCTGACGTACATTTCCCTGAGTTCGGCCACGTGGCCGGGTATAGGCGAAGGGTCAAGTCCGGGATACTGCTCCGGATGGTCGAGGAAATCGGCGTACATCAGGAGCATTTCCTTGTTCTGATAGTTTATGGACTGACCGCCATGTTTCATGTCGAGGAAATAGGTGACGCGGTTCGACACGAACTTCGGATCCGGGCCACCGATGCCCTCAATGCGGGCTGCCGGAGGAAGGTCGAGGGGCCGGTAGTCGCGGACGGTGTTTTCGCGGAAAGCGCCTACCGGGTCGAGAGAGAATCCATCATCGGTTTCCGACATGCGGTATGCCTCAATGATGTTGTCGGCTCCTGCCTGGATTCGGTAAACTATGAGCAGACTCTTGAATTTTTCGAAATTCACGGAGCGGGCATTGACTGTTTCGGGGTTGAGAGCGGTGAATTTCAGGTCGTCGGCATGGCAAAGGATGATGGCCGAAAGGAGGAACAGCAGGGAAAAAAGGCGTTTCATTCGTACGGTAGACTCAGAGGTTAATTAGAGGTTGCTTAATAACAAATCAGACAGCACCGGGGGCGCTGTTTGATTTTCGTTTATTGATTGGGTTCCTTATCAATTGTCGAGGGTCTCAACAGCGTTGATGTCGGCGAGCTCGTCGTCGGTGTCGGCTGTGAAAACTTCTTCAATGTCGTCCTTGCTTCCTACAACGAGACGGTCGTAGGCGCGCAGACCTGTTCCGGCGGGGATGAGGTGACCGCAGATTACGTTCTCCTTCATACCTTCGAGGTAGTCGGTCTTGCCGTTGATCGCAGCCTCGTTGAGAACCTTGGTGGTTTCCTGGAACGATGCGGCCGACATGAAGCTCGAGGTCTGGAGAGCGGCGCGTGTGATACCCTGAAGGGTCTGCTCCGAGGTTGCGGGCACGGCGTCGCGGACTTCAACCAGACGGAGGTCGCGGCGTTTGAGTGCGGAGTTCTCGTCGCGCAGACGGCGGGCGGTGATGATCTGACCGGGCTTGAGGTTTTCGGAGTCGCCTGCGTTGGTGACCACCTTCTTGCCCCATATACGGTCGTTCTCGTCCATGAAGGCACGTTTGTCCACAACCTGCTGCTCGAGGAAGTTGGTGTCGCCCGGGTCGAGAATGTTGACCTTGCGCATCATCTGGCGCACGATTACCTCGAAGTGCTTGTCGTTGATCTTCACACCCTGCATTCGGTACACGTCCTGAACTTCGTTCACGATGTATTCCTGCACGGCAGTCGGACCCATGATGTTGAGGATATCGGCGGGAGTGATAGCACCGTCGGAGAGGGGAGTGCCGGCACGCACGTAGTCGTTCTCCTGCACGAGGATCTGCTTCGACAGGGGCACGAGGTATTTCTTGACCTCGCCGAGTTTGGAGGTGACGGAAATCTCGCGGTTGCCGCGTTTTACCTTTCCGAACTTCACCTCGCCGTCGATTTCCGACACGATTGCAGGGTTCGAGGGGTTGCGGGCCTCGAAGAGCTCGGTGACACGGGGCAGACCGCCGGTGATGTCGCCGGCGGAGCCGGATGCACGCGGGATCTTGACGAATATCTCGCCGGGTTTGAGCTCGGCGCCTTCGTCGACCATGAGGTGCGCTCCCACGGGGAGGGCGTAGGTCTTGATGATCTGTCCGTTTTTGTCGACGATGTTGGCTTCGGGCACTTTGCCTTTGTCTTTGGATTCGATGATGATCTTTTCGCGGAGACCTGTCTGCTCGTCGGCGTCGACGCGGTAGGTGACGTTCTCAACGAGGTTAACGTACTGTACGCGACCGCCGGCTTCGCTGACGATGACGGCGTTGAAGGGGTCCCATTCGCAGATGACGTCGCCCTTCTTGAGGGTAGCCTCGTTGTCGAAGTAGAGTTTCGCGCCGTAGGGGATGTTGGCGTTGGTGAGCATCATCTTGGTCTTGGGGTCGATGATGCGCATTTCGGCGAGACGGCCGATGACCACTTCCACGTTGCGGCCCTTGGCGTCGACTTCGTCGGTCTTTACCGTACGGAGTTCCTCGATTTCAAGTATACCGTCGTAGCGGGAAGTGAGCGAGGAAACGGCGGCTATATTCGAAGCGACACCACCGACGTGGAACGTACGGAGGGTAAGCTGTGTACCGGGCTCGCCGATTGACTGGGCTGCGATTACGCCGACAGCTTCGCCGATCTGCACCATGCGGTGGGTAGCGAGGTTGCGGCCGTAGCACTTGGCGCATACGCCCTTCTTCGACTCGCAGGTGAGCACCGAGCGGATTTCGACGCTTTCGATGGGCGATGCGTTGATACGGTCGGCTGCCGCGTCGTTGATTTCTTCGCCGGCAGCAACGATGAGTTCGCCGGTGAGGGGGTCGACGATGTCGTGAACCGAAACGCGGCCGAGGATGCGCTCGCCGAGCGAGGCAACTACCTCGTCGTTGTTCTTGATTTCGGTGCAGACGAGTCCGCGGAGTGTACCGCAGTCTTCCTCGTTGACGATGACGTCGTGGGCCACGTCGACCAGACGGCGGGTAAGATAACCTGCGTCGGCGGTCTTAAGCGCGGTATCGGCGAGACCTTTGCGGGCACCGTGGGTTGAGATGAAGTATTCGAGCACCGACAGACCTTCCTTGAAGTTCGCAAGAATCGGGTTCTCGATGATCTGGCCGCCTTCGGCGCCGCTCTTCTGGGGTTTTGCCATAAGACCGCGCATGCCGGAGAGCTGACGGATCTGGTCTTTCGAACCACGGGCACCGGAGTCGAGCATCATGTAGACAGGGTTGAAACCCTGCTGGTCGGCGGAAATCTGCTTCATGAGGGTGTCGGCCAGGCGGGAGTTGACGTGTGTCCAGATGTCGATGATCTGGTTGTAGCGTTCGTTGTTGGTGATGAAACCCATGGAGTAGTTGTTCATCACTTCCTGCACCTGATCGTAGCCTTCCTGAACGTACTGCTGTTTTTCCGGCGGGATGAGGACGTCGCCGAGGTTGAACGACAGACCTCCCTTGAACGCCATATAGTAGCCGAGGTTCTTGATGTCGTCGAGGAACTGTGCGGAGCGGGGTATACCGCAGTATTTGATGACCTTGGAGATGATGCTGCGGAGCGATTTCTTAGAGAGAATCTCGTTGACGTAGCCGATCTCCTTGGGAACGTACTGGTTTACGAGCACACGGCCAACGGAGGTGTTGTGAACCATGTGGTTTATGGGGTTTCCGTTCTCGTCGATGTCGTCGACCATAATCGACACGGGTGCGTGGAGGGTGCAGCGGCCTTCGTTGTAAGCGATTTCAGCCTCTTCGGGGCCGTAGAAGGTAAGACCTTCGCCCTTGTCGCCCTTGCGGAGCTTGGTGATGTAGTAGAGACCAAGCACCATGTCCTGCGACGGCACGGTGATAGGAGCACCGTTGGCGGGATTGAGAATGTTGTGGGAACCGAGCATGAGGAGCTGGGCTTCGAGCACGGCCTCATTGCCGAGGGGAAGGTGAACAGCCATCTGGTCGCCGTCGAAGTCGGCGTTGAATGCCGTACATGCGAGCGGGTGGAGCTGGATAGCTTTGCCCTCGATCATTTTGGGCTGGAATGCCTGGATGCCGAGACGGTGGAGCGTAGGGGCACGGTTGAGCAGCACGGGATGGCCTTTCATCACGTACTCGAGGATGTCCCATACGACGGGTTCCTTGCGGTCGACAATCTTCTTAGCCGACTTGACGGTCTTCACGATGCCGCGCTCGATGAGCTTGCGGATGACGAACGGCTTGTAGAGCTCGGCGGCCATGTCCTTGGGCAGACCGCATTCGTGCATCTTGAGTTCGGGACCTACGACGATAACCGAACGTGCGGAGTAGTCCACACGCTTACCGAGGAGGTTCTGACGGAAGCGGCCCTGCTTTCCTTTGAGCGAGTCGGAGAGCGACTTGAGCGGGCGGTTTGCCTCGGTTTTCACAGCCGATGACTTGCGCGAGTTGTCGAGCAGTGAGTCGACAGCTTCCTGTAGCATTCGCTTCTCGTTGCGGAGAATCACTTCGGGAGCCTTGATCTCGATGAGGCGTTTCAGACGGTTGTTGCGGATGATTACGCGACGGTAGAGGTCGTTGAGGTCGGAGGTTGCGAAACGTCCGCCGTCGAGGGGGACGAGTGGCCTGAGTTCCGGGGGAATCACGGGGACTGCCTGAAGGATCATCCATTCCGGTTTGTTGCGGTCGCGCGAGGCGCGGAACGATTCCACTACCTGGAGGCGCTTGAGGGCCTCGGTTTTGCGCTGCTGCGAGCCTTCGGCGTTGGCCTGGTCGCGCAGAGCGTAGGAGAGGTCATCGAGGTTGAGTTCCTTGAGAAGGTCGTAGATGGCCTCGGCGCCCATTTTAGCAACGAACTTGTTGGGATCCGAATCCTCGAGGAGCTGGTTCTCGGCGGGGAGTTTGTCGATGATGTCGAAATATTCCTCTTCGGTGAGGAGCTGGAGCTTCTCCACATCTTCCACGGGGCCCGGGTTTATCACCACGTAGCGCTCGTAGTAGATTACGGCGTCGAGCTTCTTGGACGGCATGCCGAGAAGATAGCCGATCTTGTTGGGGAGAGAGCGAAAGTACCAGATATGGGCAACGGGAACCACGAGCTTGATATGGCCCATGCGTTCGCGACGTACTTTTTTCTCGGTTACTTCCACACCGCAGCGGTCGCAGACGATGCCTTTGTAGCGGATACGCTTGTATTTTCCGCAGTGGCATTCGTAGTCCTTTACAGGGCCGAAAATGCGCTCGCAGAACAGGCCGTCGCGCTCGGGCTTGTAGGTGCGGTAGTTGATGGTCTCGGGCTTGAGAACCTCACCCGACGACTTTTCCAGAATTTCCTCGGGCGAAGCGAGTCCGATGGTAATTTTGGAGAAGCCGGTTTTTATTTTGCTGTCTTTTCTAAAAGCCATAGAAATGTATCTATATAATTACTGAGGAAAAGAATATGAGTTATTGCTCCAGAGTGATGCTCAGACCGAGACCGCGGAGTTCGTGGAGAAGCACGTTGAGCGATTCGGGAATGCCGACAGGCGGCATGGGATCGCCCTTGACGATGGCTTCGTAGGTCTTGCTGCGGCCGGTTACGTCGTCGGACTTCACGGTGATGATTTCCTGAAGCACGTGGGATGCGCCGAATGCCTCGAGCGCCCACACCTCCATCTCACCGAAACGCTGACCGCCGAACTGTGCTTTACCGCCGAGGGGCTGCTGGGTGATGAGCGAGTACGGGCCGATTGAGCGTGCGTGCATCTTGTCCTCTACCATGTGGCCGAGCTTAAGCATGTAGATGACGCCTACGGTAGCGGGCTGGTCGAAGCGTTCGCC
>UROS01000008.1 GCA_900549445.1 uncultured Porphyromonadaceae bacterium
GAATGCATTCACACGTGTTTTCTCGGTGGACGTGAAGAATCACGTCCGTACAATACGCTGCTTATCAGTATATTGTTTAAGGGGGATGTTGCCTCCGAATTCATCAGATTCGCTATCCGTGGTTTTAAATGAATGAGCCGTGATTTTTGGCTAAAAAACCATGCTTAAAAACATCGTTTCTTTCCTTTTCTTAATTTTTAATAATTTCTTTTGCTTTTTCGGGATTTATTTTCTACATTCGTGCATTAAATCTAACCAATTGCTTGAATGCAACCTGAAAGACTACGACATTAATACTAAAAATAACATAAAACTATTCATCGATGAGCTATCTGAAGTTTGATAAAAACCTGATGATTAACCTTGAGCAGTCGCTCCCCCTGGAGATGCTCCGCACTAATCAGTCAGGTGCCTATCACTGTACGACAGTTGTCGACTGCAACACCCGCAAACAGCACGGTCTGCTCGTGGTTCCGATTCCCGAATTCGGAAACTCGTGGCATGTTATGCTTTCATCGCTCGACGTCACCGTTTATCAGCACGGTGCTCCGTTCAACCTTGCCCTGCACCGTTACAACGGCGGCGTCTACAGTCCCAACGGTCACAAATACATCCGCGAGTACGACTGCGAAAGTGTGCCCCGCACCACCTACCGCGTCGGTGGAGTGATTCTTACTAAAGAAAAAATCTTCATCTCCCACGAGAACCGCATCCTTATCCGCTACACACTCGTCGAGGCACATTCTCCCACAACTCTCCGATTCCGCCCCGTCCTCGCTTTCCGCGAGGCCAACGAGCTGTGCATTGCCAACGACGCCATCAACACTGAGATTCCCGAAGTCCCGAACGGGGTGTCGGCATGCCTCTACAAAGGATACCCCACCCTTTACATGCAGTTCAACCACAAACCCGAATGGACCTACCAGCCAAACTGGTACAACGGGTTTGAATACGTCAAGGATCTCGAGCGCGGCGTTCCGTACTGCGAAGACCTCTGGGTGCCCGGCTACTTCGACATTCCCATTAAGAAAGGCGAGTCGATTATTTTCTCCGCCGGACTCTCCGAAGTGTCACCCCGCTCCCTCTCGAAGATGTATGAGAAGGAAGTTGCAGGCAGAACATGCCGCACCTCGTTCTTCAACTGTCTGAAAAACGCCGTCAAGCAGTGCTATCTCGTCGACGGCGACAAGATGTTCCTCCTCTCCGGCTACCCATGGGGCAAGATTCTCGCCCGCAACACCTTCATGGCCCTCCCGGGCGCCACTATCGCAATCAGTCACCGCGAGGACTTCGAACGCATTGCCGACTCCGCCCTCGCGGCGCTCCGCCATTTCATGGCCACCGGCGAAAAAGACAGCCGCATCATCGGCATCGACCTCCCCGACATCCCGCTCTGGGCCGTATGGGCCGTCCAGCAGTATGCCAAGGCCTACGGTCTGGATGACACCCGCAGCCGCTATCTCGGCATCGTGGGTGAAATAATCGCCTACGTGCTCAAGGGCGGCCACCCCTATCTCGGTATCGACGCCAACGGCATGGTAACCACCAACGGAACAGAGAAACCCATGTCGTGGATGAACGCCTCGCTCGGCGGACGCCCCGTCGTGCCCCGCACCGGCTACCTCGTTGAGTTCAACGCACTTTGGTACAACGCCCTCGAATTCGCCGTCCGTCTCGCCGGAGACAATCCGGAGTTCGCCGGAAATGCCGCACTCTGGAAAGAGACCGCCGAGAAGATCAAACCGGCGTTCATCGACAAGTTCCTCAACGACTACGGTTACCTCTACGACTACGTGAGCGGCTCCTACGCCGACCCATCCGTGCGCCCCAACATGGCCGTGGCGATCGGACTCGACTACTCCCCCCTCGACCGCCGTCAGCGCAAAGGCGTGCTCGACGTCGTCACCCGCGAGCTCCTCACACCGAAAGGACTCCGCACACTCTCGCCGAAGAGCTACGGATACCGCCCCTTCTACCTCGGATCGCCCGAGGATCGCGAGATGGCGCTCCACAACGGCCCCGCACGCCCCTGGCTCATGGGATTCTACGCCGACGCATATCTCAAGGTATTCGGACTCAGCGGCGTAAGCTACATCGACCGAATGCTCATAGGCTACGAAGACGAAATGGCACAGGGCTGCATCGGCTCACTCTCGCAGCTCTACGACGGCAACCCGCCCTTCCGCGGACGCGGCGCCATAAGCCACGTCACCAACGTGGCCGAAGTGCTCCGCACCCTCACTACCCTGAAAAAATTCAACATGGAATAACAACCCCTCATACCCCCTCTGACAAGCAATGAAAGCATTAATGTTCGGTTGGGAATTCCCACCTCACATCCTCGGCGGTCTCGGTACTGCCAGCTACGGTCTCACCAAGGGTATGTGGGAGTGTGGCGGCATGGACATCACGTTCGTCATCCCCAAGCCCTTCGGCGACGAAGAGAAACATTTCGCCAACATTATCGGAATGTCGCAGGTGCCAATCGCCTGGCGCGACGTGAACCGCGACTATGTTGAGCAGCGAATCGGCAAACTAATGGATCCCGACCTTTACTACAAGCTCCGCGACCACATCTATGCCGACTTCAACTACATGCGCACCAACGACCTCGGATGCCTCGAGTTCTCCGGACGCTACCCCGACAACCTCGTGGAGGAAATCAACAACTACTCCATCTGCGCCGGCGTGATAGCCCGTACACTCGACTTCGACATAATCCATTCCCACGACTGGCTCACCTACCCCGCAGGCATCCACGCCAAGCAGGTTACCGGCAAACCCCTCGTAATCCATGTCCACGCCACCGAGTTCGACCGCTCCCGCGGTAAGCCCAATCCCACCGTGTTCGGAATCGAGAAGGACGGCATGAACAACGCCGACCACATCATCACCGTATCGAACCTCACCCGCGACACCGTGATAAACAATTACGGCATGGATCCCGCAAAGGTCACAACCGTCCACAACGCCGTCACACCCCTCACCCCCGAGCAGCTCAACGTAACCACCACCAAACCAAAGGAGAAAGTGGTCACGTTCCTCGGCCGCATCACCATGCAGAAAGGCCCCGAATACTTCGTTGAAGCCGCCGCCAAGGTGCTCAAGAACAACCATAACGTGCGCTTCGTGATGGCCGGCAGCGGCGACATGATGGACAAGATGATCCTCCTCGCCGCAGAGCGCGGCATCGCCGACAAGTTCCACTTCCCCGGATTCCAGAAAGGCAATCAGGTATACCAGATGCTCAAGGCATCCGACGTCTACGTAATGCCATCCGTGTCCGAACCATTCGGCATCTCCCCCCTCGAGGCAATGCAGATGGGCGTTCCCTCTATCATATCCAAGCAGAGCGGATGCGCCGAAATCCTCACCAACGTCATCAAGACCGACTACTGGGACATCGACGCCATGGCCGACGCCATAAACGGCATCGTCACCTATCCCGCCCTCTACAACCAGCTCCGCGAGGACGGCCTCGACGAAGTTAATCAGATTACCTGGGACAAAGCCGGTCAGAAAGTCATCAACATCTACAATCAAGTCATCAACAAGAAATAAACGGCCCTGAGCCTACAAAAAATCAAGCAACATGAAAGCAATTTGTTTCTATTTTCAGATTCACCAACCGTTCCGCCTGAAAAGATACCGCTTTTTCGACATAGGCAATGACCATTATTACTATGATGACTTTGCCAACGACGATATTGTCACCCGCATAGCCCACCGTAGCTATATTCCCGCCGCCGAATCGCTTCTGCGGATGATCGAGCAGACCGGCGGAAAATTCCGCTGCGCCATCTCCGTCACCGGAACCGCCCTCGAACAGTTCGAGCAGTACGTGCCCGAGTTCATCGACCTTCTCAAGAAGCTTGCCGACACCGGATGCGTGGAATTCCTCGCCGAAACCTATGCCCACTCCCTCTCTTCGCTCACCGACGCCGATGAATTCGAGGCTCAGGTCAAGGCCCACGACCGCAAGCTCCACGACCTCTTCGGTGTGAAGCCCAAAGTCTTCCGCAACACCGAGCTGATATACTGCGACGACATGGCGCCTCAGATCTACTCCATGGGCTACAAAGGATGCATAACCGAAGGGGCCAAGCACATTCTCGGATGGAAATCGCCCAACTACGTCTACGCGGCAGCTACCCAGCCCAAACTGAAACTCCTGCTCAAAAACGACAAGCTCAGCGACGACATCGCATTTCGTTTCAGCAACCCCCAGTGGGACGCATATCCCCTTACCGCCGACAAATACATCAACTGGATTGCCGAAACTCCCATGGAGGAGCAGATTGTGAATCTCTTCCTCAACCTCGAGGCTTTCGGCGAGATGCAGCCCCGTGAGAGCGGAATCTTCCAGTTCCTCGAAGCCCTGCCACGCTTCGCCGAGGAAAAAGGAATAGAATTCTGGACTCCCACAACCGCAATCACCAAACTCAAGGCAGTGGCGGAACTGTCGGTAATGCACCCCATCTCGTGGGCCGACGAAGCTCGCGACACCTCCGCATGGCTCGGCAACAAACTCCAGAACGAGGCTTTCAACAAGCTCTACTCCGTGGCTGAGCGTGTGCGTCTCTGCTCCGACCGCCGCCTCAAACAGGACTGGAACTACCTCCAGGCGTCCGACCACTTCTACTACATGTCGACCAAACACATGGCCGACGGTGCCGTCCACGCCATGTTCTCGCCCTACGACACTCCCTTCCAGGCGTTCACCAACTACATGAACGTGCTCAGCGACTTCATCGTCCGCGTGGAAGAGCAGTACCCCCTCTCTATCGAAAACGAGGAACTCAACGCCCTCCTCACCACCATCCGCAACCAGGAGAGCGAAATCGAAACCCTCAACAAAGAAGTTGAATCCATGCGCAAAAACGTGGAGCACTTCAACGAGGAGCACCTTCTCCGCGAGAAAGCCGCCCAGGCCGAGGCTGAGAAGAAAGAGGAGAAACCTGCCAGAAAACCCCGCAAAGCCGCGCCCAAAAAGAAAAAAGAAGAGGAATAATACCTAAGAGGAATAACCCCGTCCGAAGGCGCGCCGTTCCCGGCGCGCCTGCGCTGGTTTTTGGTAGCTAAATTAGCTAAGTTAGCTAATTTAGCTAATTTAGCCTGAGTGCACTCACACCCTTATCCTGAACCGGGTTATCCCGTCGGCATACGTGCGCAGGCTGAACGCGAATCCGTGGTTATGAAGAATTTCGCTCACGAGCATCAGCCCTATGCCGTTGCCGCTGTTTTTGGTCGTGAAAAACGGCGTGAACAGATTCTCGGCCACTTCCGGATTGATACCGCCGCCGTTGTCGGCTACTTCCAGTCCGTGTCCGGTCAGTCTTACGGTAACCGTTCCGCTCCCCGTTGACCCTGCTATGCTCTCGATGCTGTTTTTTACTATATTCACTATCACCTGCTCGATTTGCACGGGGTCGGCACGGAGTATGACCGGATTCTCCCTCTCCACATCTGTGCTTATCCGGATCTCTCTGCCGGCTGTGAGACTTTCCAGAAACGGAATCATCGACTCCACAAGCGCCGTAAGATTCACCTCGTGTAAATCAGGTGCGGGGAGTTTCACCATCTCGGCGTAGTTTGTCACGAAGCGGCTGAGCGAGAGCAGCCGGTCGCTGCTCGCAGTCACCGTCTCTGTAAGGTCGGGGTCGTCGGCAATCGCTGCGAGAGTGTCGAGAACAGGGGTGACCCCCGCCACGGTATTGTTGACCTCGTGCGACATCTGCCTTATCACCTTGCCGTAGGCAGCCTTCTCAACCTTCCTCACCTCCTCCGAAAGGCTCTCCATGAGCACGAACGGACGCTGAAAACCGCGGTCGAGAAACGTCAGCGACGACAACCGGTAGATTCTCGTGTCGCTCAATCGCACCGTACGCACCTCCCCGCGCTGCAGTTCTTCTGTCGCGCAGCGCAGCTCGTCATTATCCAGCAGACTCCGCGCGGCCGAGTTCATGTCGGAAATGCTGCCGTTGAAATCGTAGATGACGATGCCCATGGGCGATGCCTCTATGAGCATGTCGAGAAATTGGTTACGCTCCATCACACGCAGACGCTCGTTTTTCAGCGCGTCCATCATGCGGTTGAACACGGCGCCTATGTTGTCGGCGTCGCGCGAACCGACTTTCGCAAGGCGCGAGCTGAAATCCTGCGCCTGGAGCAGGTCTATGCCGTGTTTGAGCGCCATAACCGGCAGCAGCACGCGGCGGTAGACGATTATCCCGAGCACGAAGAGCACTGCGAGGACTGCCTCGCCGACATAAAGAGGAGTGCCCGCAAGGAAAAACGGAGCTGCTGCGGCGAGTGCCGCCGTGAGGAGCATAGCTGCGGCGAGGATTAATTTCATAGCTTGAGTCCGAATTTCTCCATACGGCGGTAGAGGCTCTGGCGGGTTATGCCCAGCTCGAGGGCCGCATTGCTGAGGTTGCCGCCATGCTTTTCGATGGCCGCGAGAACCGCCGAACGCTCCATCTCCTCGAGGGTCGGAGCCACCGGAGGGGTTGCCCCCTGCCGCGCCTGAACCTCTATATCGTCAGCGGGTATGTCGGCCGAATCTATCAGCTTCTTGCCGCTTATGAGTATGCACCGTTCAACAACATTTTTCAGTTGCCTGATATTGCCGCGCCAGGGCATTTTCGAAAGAGTTTCGAGTGCCGCGGAGCTGAATTCCGGCGTGTCGGCCGGACTGTGGAGCGCGGCGAAATGTCTTACGAGCAGCGGTATGTCCTCGCGCCGCTCGCGCAGCGCGGGCAGATGGACGGTAATGGTGCTGATGCGGTAGTAAAGATCCTCGCGGAAAGTGCGGTCGGCGAGCATGGCGCCGAGGTCGGCGTTTGTGGCGGCCACCACGCGGGTGTCGACCCTCACCGGACGGCTTTCGCCGAGCGGCTCGAAGGTCTGCTGCTGCAGTACCCTCAGGAGCTTCACCTGACAGTTGAGATCGAGTTCACCTATTTCGTCAAGGAAAATCGTACCCTTGTCGGCCATCTCGAAGCGCCCGATCCGCTTGCTGACCGCGCCGGTGAAAGCGCCTTTGGCATGGCCGAACATCTCGCTTTCGAAAAGCGACTGCGGTATGCCGCCGAGGTTCACCATCACGAGCTGCGCGTGACGGCGACGGCTGTTGCGGTGTATCGCCTGGGCAATAAGTTCCTTTCCCGTACCGTTCTCCCCGGTTATGAGCACCGAGGCGTCGGTTGGAGCGATACGCCTTACGGTCTGCAATACATCCTCGAGAAGTTTGCTCCTGCCTATTATGAAACTTCGGTCGAACTCCGGTTCGGAGATTCCGGCATCTTCCGCGCCCCCGGTCAGTTCAAGGGCGGTTGCCACACTGCGCAGGAGCATCTGCGGGTTGTATGGCTTGGTGATGAAGTCGAAGGCTCCGTATTTCATCCCCTCCACCGCAAGCGGAATCGAACCCCAGGCGGTTATGAGTATCACGGGCACCGCGGGCGCGAGAATCTTCACCCGGCGCAGAAGTTCTATGCCGTCGCGGCCGTCTACACGCTGCCCGAAGTTCATGTCCATTATGATAAGACGCGGCAGATGCGAGCGTACGGCGTCGACCGCCTCCTCCGGCGATCCTACAGCCTCTGCCTCATAGCCCGCTTTCCGCAGCAACACACTCAGAGAGCCGCGGATTACCTTATCGTCGTCAACTATCAGAATCATGTCGCAAATTTAGTGAATTTTTCAGTCACGGAGAAGCGAATTGAAATCGGCGTCGATGCCACAGCCGCCGGAGTAGTCCCAGAGGGTGAGACTGCGGATGCGGTAATAGTACTGCCAGTACAGAAAAAGAGCATTGAGCAGATTGCGGCGCGCCTCATCCTTGGCGCTCTGAGAGTCGTTGAGGTCGAGGGTGGAAATCTTTCCTACGAGAAAGGTCTCTACGTTGGTATCATAACGTTTCACTGCTATCGTGTCGGCGCGCGCGGCAAGGTCGAGTTGCTGCTGCTGATTGTTGAAGCGCTCCACGAGGATGAAAAGGTTCTGATTGAATTCCTGGGTTTCCATGCGCAGACGGCTTTCGGTGAGACGGAGGTTGCTCTGCGCCACCTTCACCTTTCCGCGCCGCTTGCCCCAGTCTACGATGGGTATTTTCATTCCTACCTCTACTATCTGATTGCTTTTCAGCGGGTCGTAGGCCCTGCGGAACTCATTCCCGGTGCCGGTGAGACCCACCTGCGCGTACATTTCTATCTGGCGCAGATCGCCCTTGGCTTTGGCCACTTCATAAAGCGCCTCCAGCTGGCGCCGGGCTATGTTTTTGGAGAACTTGTTGTTGGCGAGAGCCTTTTCGAGCGCATCGGCGTATGTCACCTCTATATGTCCGAGCTGGGCGGGGACAACGGGGTCGATTTCCACACCTTCACCGTAGTCGAGAAAGGAGCAGAGGGCAAACATGGCGCTTTTCACACTGCTTTCGCAGTCGGTGAGCGACGACTCGGCGTTGATGAGGTTCAGTTCCATCTGCAGCAGGTCGTTCTTGCTTATGCGGCCCATGGCGCGCTTCTCTTTCGCCACTTCGTAGAGCTTCGTGGCGTTCTGCTTGTTTTGCAAGGCTATATCGCGGTTCTCGCGGGCTATGAGCAGACTGAAAAAAAGGTCGATGGCCTGCATGGCCACATCCTCCGTCGCACTCAGAAACTCCGCCTTCGCCTCCTGATAGCGCACCGGCTCTATGCGGCGGTTCCACTTCACGGTGTTCACCCCGAAAATCGGCTGACTCAGAGTGAGCGCAACCGGCACCGACATATAGCGGTTGCCGACCGTGCCGTCGAGCTGGCGCATGAAGTCGAGCGACGTGTTGAGCGAAAGCTTGCCACCGGTCAGCCAGATGTTTTGCGTCACGGAAATCTCGCCGTTGAGCTGCAGATAGTTGTTTGGCACGAACGAATACGTGCCGTCGGCGTTCTGATAGCTCGAATACTGCTTGTGGTATGAGGGAACCGTTGCGCCGAACTGCACCTCGGGCAGAAGGTCGGCGCGGTAGGTGCGGTATTCCCAGTATGCCGACCTAAGCCGGGCGAGAGCCGACTCGGCGCTCACACTGCTCATGCGCGCCCGCGCCATGGCGTCGGCGAGAGTGAGCGTCAGCCGTTCTGCGCCGCAGACCGCCACGGAGGCGAGCATACATAAGACAAATATTGCAACCTGTTTTTTCATCATCATTCGCTTCTGAGAGTTTCCGCAGGGTCGATCTTCATGGCCTTCAGTGCCGGGAAGAGGATGGCGGATGTAACGACTATGGCCATGGCCACATAGACAATCAGAATCTCCCCCGCAACCTTGCTGCTTTCAACAGGCAGACCGCTCATAGATGCTACCGAGATGTCGAAATGAACCATCGCCCAGTCCATAAGCGCCGCAACGGGGGTGGCGACAGTGAGCAGAAGCAGCCCTTCGGCTATCAGACGGAAACATACCGACCGGTTCGTGGCGCCGACAACCTTATGGACGGCAAGTTCTTTCACACGCTCCCTTGTACGGAACCAGAAGGTGCCGAAAGTGCCGAGGAAGACCGTGATGAAAAGGAACAGCATAGCCACCAGGAGATTCATCATCTGGGCGTCGTCGCCGCGGTGCAGGTCGTCGCGGATCTGTTTGTAGTCCTTCACGTCGGATATATGTACGTTGCCGGTAGTACGCAGGACTTTGTCGAGTTTTCTGATACGGTCCCTTACCCGCTCCATGCTGCCGGGGGCAGTCCTGACGTAGATTACCGAGGGGTTATAGTTGCGCTCAAGGTGGAAAACCGTGGCGTGGTACGGAGCTTCGTATTCAGCGCGCTTAACCGGCGAAATCACTCCGCCTATCCTTACTTTCACTTCTCCGTCCATATAATAAGTTAACTCTTCATTACGCTCGCGCAGATTTTCCGCAGTGAGGTTGCCGCTTGCCACGAGGTTGTCGGTCACGACCAGGGCGCGGTCTTCGAGCGCCTTGGAAAGCTCCCGGATCTTGGCTGCATCGGCGTTAACCGGGATAAATACCTCGAAAAAGTTCTCAGTTACCTGAAAATCATTTATCCTGTCTATCAACTCCAGATGAAGTGCGGAGTCCGCCTGCATGGAGTGTCCCTGAAAATTATAGTTGTAAAGCTCGCTGAGATACTTGGCGCCTCTTGTCAGCGCCACCACCTCGGGATCCTCCTTCAGTCTGTCGTAGATACGCTGCTTTTCTATCATGTCCGGGGAGAGAGGGTTGCCGTCAGGGTCTGTCTGAGGCGGGAAATCGGTCTGTTTCCGCAGCGGGCTTTCGGAATTGTAGGCGGAGAGGCTTATCCGCAGCACGTCGGTCGTATCGAGACCCATCGGAATAGAACGTATGTTCCAGACTAAGGCGGCGTAGTCGTAGACCCACCATAGCACCGCCGAGACGAGAATCAGTTCCACCACGAGCCAGGCGTTGGCGCGGCGCTCGTTATATATCTGTTTTAATATCTTGTTTTTCATAACCTGTTGTTGATAGCGTTGACGGGATCTATGCGCGATGCTCTCCATGCAGGAAGACCGGCGCTGAGAAGATTTAAAACGAAACTTGCGAGAATCACGAAACCGAGTGTCTGCCAGTCGAAGAGCACCCCGAGCGGAATGTGCGGCGGAATGCCGGTGGAGAGGTCGGCATAGAGGAATCCGGTGAAGAAGTAGCCGAAGCCCATGCTCAGCACGATTCCGAGGAGAGCGCCTATGAGAGTGACTACAAGGTTCTCGTTGATTATCCGCGAGATGATGCTGAAACGGGTGGCACCGTAGGCGCGTCGGACGCCGATCTCCACAATGCGGTCGCGCAGGCGGCTGCGGCTCATGCTGCTGAGATTGATGGCGGGGATGAGCAGGAAAATGGCATAAATAATGTAGCGCATCTTCCTCGATTCGTCGGCTGAGCAGTCACCGTTGCTTCCATGCACGGTTCTGATCTCCTCCATGGTGAAAGGTGAGCCGTGGTCAACGATTACCTCTTCGTTGGCCTTCAGATCGTTGTTCATAGCCTGCTTGCGGGCGTTTACCTCAGCCCTGATGGCCGGGAAATCCGACGGCGATTTCGCGAGGACAACCGCATAGACCGGCCCGAACGGGCCGTTGAAATTCCACCAGGTCTTCTCCTGCATGGAGCGGAGCGGCACAAACACGTCGCCCGAACCATACTCGGCGAGTGGCGAAGTCTCGGCGACAACGCCCGTCACCTCGAAGGGAACCGACTGCAGGTAAAATGTCTTGCCTATGGCGTTTTCAGGCGAATCAAACAGGCGGCGGGCGGTTTTCTCGCTTATCACCGCCTTGCAGAGTCCGGCGTCGGATGCCGCCTTGTCGAACGGCGCGCCGGCGAGAAATTCATGGTCGAAAATGCGGAAAAAGGCGTCGTCGGTGTAGCGGGTATAGGCGTTGACCATTTCGCCTCCCGCCACCATCGCCTCGAGGGTTTCGTTGCCCGCATCGAAACTTACCTCTTCGGCGGTTTTCAGTCCGCCGAACAGTCTCTCCGCGGTATCGAGACTCATACCCGCCGAACCGTCGTAGTTGGTTGTAGTATTAGTGATATGGAGAAACTTTCCTATAAGCATTCGCGGGCGGTTGCTCTCAGGAGCGAAGGGTGCGACGTGGCCGCGGTACATCATCACGGTTATCATGATGAAAAATATGGTCATTGCGGTTCCCGCTATCGTCACAATCCCGATTACGGGCTGATGGCGCAAGTCGTAGAGAACCTGTCGGATACCGGTGCTGTTCATATTGCTGCTGGAGTTTAGTTGTTGGAAATCTGACGGCCGTCGAAGAAACGCATCACGCGGGCGGTCTGCCGCGCCTGATCCTCGTTGTGGGTCACCATTACTATCGTGCGGTTCTCCTCGCGGTTGAGACGATGGAGTATGTCCATGATCTCGGCGCTCATTTTCGAGTCGAGGTTACCCGTGGGCTCGTCGGCGAGAATAATCTCCGGATTGCCCACAATGGCACGGGCAATCGCGGCGCGCTGGCACTGTCCGCCCGAGAGCTGCGAGGGGAAATGACCTGCGCGGTGGCTCATTTCCACTGCCTCGAGCACTTCCTTCACTCTGGCGCGCCGGTCGGACGCCGACATCTTGCGGTAAGTGAGGGGAAGCTCGACGTTGTCGGCCACACTCAGCGACGGTATGAGGTGGAAACTCTGGAAGATGAAGCCGATGCGGGCGTTGCGGAACGCCGCCATCTTCGCGTCGGAGAGAGTGCCGATGCCCACACCGTCGATTTCAACGGTTCCGGAGGTAGGACGGTCGAGAAAGCCTATTATGTTGAGCAGAGTCGACTTCCCGCAGCCCGAGGGACCCATGATGCTGACAAATTCGCCTTTGTCGATTTCAAAATTCACATTTTCGAGAGCCTGCGTCTCGATTTCGCTTGTACGGTAGAGCTTGCTCAGCTCTTTTACTTTTATGAGTGCCATATTGTTATTGGTTTATTTTCTGTTTTTTATCTTATATCTTTTACCCGTGAGAGACGGCTCCATCACCGCCACCCGTTCGCCGGGAGCGATGCCCGAAACCACCTCGACCCAGTCGTAGTTGGCGCCTCCGAGCTCAACCTTGCGGCGCACGAGCGTGCCGTCGGTCTCTTCCACATACATGTCGTAGCCGCCGGGACCGTTGGTATAATATCTGCCCATCGGAATGAGCACAACATCCGATTTGCTTTCGCGCACCACGTAGACGTTGACCGACAGCCCCGGACGCATGGAGCGCCGCGCCCGCTCGTCGGCCGGAATCACCGAAAAAGTCACTGCCCCGCCGTTGGAGAGCGGCGCCACGTTCATTACGGTGCCGTTGAAAATGGAATCGTTGATTTTTATCGCCGCCTTTGCGCCGGCGGTGAGATACCTGGCATTCGATTCTGCTATCTCTGCGTCGATTTTGAAATCAGTGAGGTCGGCGAGCACGGCGATGCGTTCGCCCGGAGAGACCGTAGACCCGATGTTGTTGTTTATATATGTAAGAGTTGCGTTGCGGGGAGCCTTGAGGCGGGCATCCTCCACGGTGCGGAGCTGCTCGGCGAGAGAGCGGTCGGCTATGCTCAGGTCGAGCTTCTGGTTGCTCAGCGATGCCGACAGGGCGCGGCGCTCGTTTTCGAGCTGACTGCGGAGCTGTTCGAGTTCGATACAGGCGGTGCGGTACGCAAGCTCTGCCTGACGCACACGGTCGCCGGTTCCGGAGCCGATGCTGTCGAGGCGGCGTTCGTTTGCCACCTCGACTTTAAGCTGGCTCACTGACATCTGTTTAACTTTTATTTCCATCTCAATCTGAGTGAGGCGGGTTGCGTTGTTGAGCTTCTGCTGCTCCACGGCGAGCACCTGCTTCTGGCGCGAGTCGCGCAGACGGCTGATCTCGCTCTCGGCCCACTCCAGGTCAAGGCGCAGCACCGGGGTTCCGGCGCCCACCGAATCGCCCGCCTTGCAGTACACCTCCACGATGCGTGTGGCAATCGGCGAGGAGATGATTTCCTCGTAGGCCGGCACGACCTTTCCGGAGGCAATGACAGTGCTTTCGAGCGAACCGCGGCGCGCCTCGGCTATTTCGAGTTTGCTGCTGTCGACCGTTTTGCCCAAAAAGCTGACTGCCGTGGCGGCCACCGCTACGACAACGGCCGCCACGCCACCTGCGCGGAACCACTGCCTCCGCCGTATGCGGCTTTTTTCTTCGTCTGATATTTTTCTGTCCATGATGAATGATTTTCTGCCCATAGATAATACATATTCCGTGCCAAACTCACAAGCAGCTGATTTTCAAAACAATCAATATCCACGGCAATGTACGGAATCGGACACCGCGGACACCGTAGAGTACGGAAACGGCACGGGGAAGCATTAAAAAATGTATAATCGGATGCGGGGTATTGCCTGAATTTGAGGTTTTGTATAACTTTGTAATTTAAGTAACTCTTAAAAATTAAACGTAATATTTTTTTTACAGAGTAACTCCGGGATACTTTTATACTTCCTGCGGCTTTATTCCGGTAAAAATCAAACTGCTCATCGGTCGTTTATATCTATAAACTCCCTCTTCACACTTCGATTTTTCCTCGAAATAAATCTCGCATTAAGTATAAATTAATTTTCAAGAGTTACTTATCATTCTTACGCAATGCATCTGAAGCCATTCGAAACATCACAGGAAATAACGTCCGGAATGGAGCGGCTGTACACCGACAGTTTTCCGCCGGAGGAACGGCGCGACTGGGCGGAGATACTCCGTCTTACCGACACGGAACCGCGGTTCAGCATGCTCGGAGTCTACAACGATTCCGACGAGCCGGCGGGCTTCATCACCCTCTGGGATCTCGGCGCGGTGGTCTACGGCGAACACTTCGCCATCGAGCCTTCGCAGCGGGGCGGCGGTCTGGGCGGACGCGCGGTAGAGGCGCTGACAGAGCGGCTCGGCGACAGATGCTGGGTAATCGAGGTCGAGCCTCCGGGCATGACACCCGAAGCTGGGCGGCGCATAAGCTTCTATACGCGCCACGGCATGATTCTCCACCCCGGCTACCGATACATACAGCCCTCCTACGGGCCCGAACTTCCGGAGGTGGAGCTGAAACTTATGACGTCGCGTCCATGCGACAATCTCGAAGAGGCTGCAAGGCTGATTCACAAACACGTATATGGAAAATGTATATAATCGCTGACAGTTCCACGGCAGCCACAGACTGGGCGCTCATCGACGGCAACGCCGTAGCGGCCACAGCCGTGACCCGTGGTCTGAATCCTTACTATATGACCCGCAGGGAGGTGAGCCATTCGGTTCGCCTCGAACTGCCTGCCGATTTTTTCGCCGGCAAAAAGAGCCGGGTATTCTTCTACGGCGCCGGCTGCAGCACGCCGGAAACACGCAAAATCATAGAATCGTCGTTAGTGGCGCAGTTCCGCGCTCCCGTGACGGTGGAGGGCAACACCCTCGGCGCCGCGCGCGGACTGTTTGTTGACCGCCCAGGCATAGCATGCATCATCGGCACGGGGTCGAACTCATGTCTCTACAACGGCCACGACATCGTGGAACAAGTGCACTCACTGGGCTTCATACTCGGCGACGAGGGGAGCGCGTCGTTCATAGGCAAGCGCTTTGTTGCAGACTGCCTACGCGGTGTGGCGCCGGCAAATATCCGCGAAAAGTTCTACGACCGGATAGGCATGAGCGCCGCCGAACTGCTCGACAGCATCTATATGGCGCCATTCCCGAACCGCACGCTTGCGCAATTTACCGAATTCCTGTCGGGACAGATATACAATGAATACGTGTATCAGATGGTCTACGACAGCATATCGAGCTTTTTCAGCCGCATCCTCTCGGCCTACGACTACCGCAGCAACGACGTCGGGATAGTAGGCAAGACCGCCTGTCTCTTCAAGGAAGTTGTGGAGACTGTGGGTGCGGATTTCGGTGTGAAAATCAAGAAGATCATCCCGAAATCGATGCCCGGACTGATTGAATTCCACCGCAAAGAGGCATCGGAATGAAGCGAAAATTCCTAATTACTCTCGCCATGGCGGCACTGGCAGCCGTCACCGCGGCAGGAGCCGGGAAACAGCTCGTGACGCGGGCAGATGCTCCGGAAGCACCAGCGGGACTCGACGGCGCCCACATAGCGCTGTGGCAGAGCCACGGCCGCTACTTCGACCGGCGCGACAGCCGGTGGAAATGGCAGCGCAGCCGCATTTTCGGCACGGTGGAGGATCTCTACACCCAGACCTACGTGCTGCCTTTTCTCGTTCCGATGCTCGAAAATGCCGGAGCCAACGTACTGATGCCGCGTGAGCGCGACACGAACCGCCACGAACTGATAGTCGACAACGACGGCGGCCTCGCCGCGGCCGGCTACCGCGAGAGCCACGGAAAGCAGAAATGGCACGACGCTCCCGGCGAAGGATTCGCCTTTATTACTTCCACCCTCGCCGCCGGCAGCAATCCGTTCACGGCAGGAACAGCCCGGACGGTTAAGACCACAAAAGATGAAAGCCACGCCTCGCGCGCCGTATGGAATCCGGAGTTTCCCGAATCCGGAGAATACGCAGTCTACGTGAGCTACAAATCGCTCCCCGAGAGCGCCGACGACGCCCTTTACCGTGTCAACTCGCTGGCCGGACAGAAAGAATTCCGCGTGAACCAGCGTATGGGGGGCGGCACGTGGATATATCTCGGTACATTCCCCTTCGCGGCCGGCAGCCAGGAAGAACCGGCGGTGGAGTTAGTGGGAGTGTCGGACACCAAAGGGAGCGTAGTGACGGCCGATGCCGTCAAGATCGGCGGCGGCATGGGCAACGTGGAGCGCAGCGGCAGAATCAGCGGCTCGCCCCGCTGGGCCGAAGGTGCCCGCTACTGGCTCCAGTGGGCCGGAATGCCCGAGAGCGTCTACACGCCTACCGGAAACGAGAACGATTATGAAGACGATTTCAAGAGCCGCGGACTCTGGGTGAACCATCTGGCAGGAGGTTCCGCGCGCCTGCCCGACGCCGAAGGTGCGGGCATCCCTATAGACCTCGCCTTCGCCCTCCACTCCGACGCGGGCACCACACCCGACTATGAAACCATCGGCACCCTCCCGATAGTGAGTACCGCGGGCAAGACCCTCGGCGACGGCAGTTCGCGAAACCGCTCCGTAAGCTTAGCCAACATGGTGGCAGGCGAAATCATCCCGGGCATCCGCTCGCATTGGGATCCCGACTGGACGCTGCGCCCGCTTCGCGACAAAAGCTATCATGAAGCGCGTGAGCCGCAGGTGCCCGCGCTCCTTCTCGAACTTCTCAGCCACCAGAACCTCGCCGACATGCGCTACGGACTCGATCCGGAATTCCGGTTTGAGGTGAGCCGCGCCATCTACAAGGGGATGCTCCGCTTTCTCGCCGAACGCGACGGACGCGACTACGTGGTGCAGCCGCTCCCCGTGAGCGATTTCGCCATAACCGGCTCGGGAGGGAAATATGAACTTTCGTGGGCACCCACACCCGACAGTACGGAGCCTACGGCGATGCCAGACTATTATATAGTCTACGAGCGCGCCGGCTCAGGCGGTTTTACCGAATTAGCAGTGGTCGACGACCCGTATATTTCGGTAACTGTACCCGACGAGCGCATCTACTCCTACCGGATTGTAGCCGCCAACAGCGGCGGGGTGTCGTTTCCGTCGGAAACCCTCGCTCTGTGCAACCGCAAAGGAAAGCGGGAGCAGGTGGTGATCGTCAACGGCTTCACGCGGGTATCGGGCCCTCCCGAGATTCCCGCAGGCAACAGCACCGGCGGGTTCGACTACCGGAGCGACCACGGCGTGCCCTACCTGCGCGATACCGGCTATACGGGAGAGCAGACGGAGTTCCGCAAATGGATAGAATGGACCACCGACGATTCTCCCGGATTCGGCGCGAGCCGCGCCGACATGGAGACGAAAATCATAGCGGGTAACACGTTTGACTACCCTTACATCCACGGCGAAGCGATTGCGGCGGCCGGCCATCCGTTTATTTCCACCAGCCTCGGAGGCTATCTGGCAAACAGCTACAGCGAAAAGACCGTTGATCTCATCTTAGGGAAACAACGCGAAATAAAAACAGGGCGACGGCCCGACACCCGCTTCAAGGCAATCCCCGACACGCTGCAGAAGCGCCTCGAAGATCTGGCGGCGAGGGGGGGCAACCTGTTAGTGACCGGAGCCTACGTTGCCACCGACCTCTTCGACAATCCCCACAGTTCAGGAGCTGACCGCGACCGCGACAAGCGGTTCGCCTCGCGGGTGCTTGGCATGGAATGGCGCACGGGAAAGGCGACGGCCTCCGGCGAGGTAAAAGAGGTAAGATCGCGCTTCCCGGAATTCAGCAACGCCACGATAGAATTCAACACCACGCTTGGCGAAGACTGCTACGCGGTGGAGTCGCCCGACTCGTTCAGCCCCGTGTCGCTCAACAGTTCGGCAATAATGCGCTATACGGAAAACGACTATATAGCCGCTACAGCGTTCGATCCCGGCATCCACCGCGCAGTGACTATCGGTTTCCCGTTCGAGACCATCAGAGGCGCCGACAGCCGCAACCGCCTCATGGGGCAGATAATGCAGTTCTTTACAGCCGGCAATCATCCGGCTCCGAAGATAACAGTGAGCCAGCCGGCTGCAAAAAAGCAGACTCCGGCCAATAAGAACAAAAAAGATAAAAAGAAGAAAAAGAAAGGCAAGAAGAAATGACTACTGCAGCAAACACCTCCGGAGTATGGACGGCCAGTGCGGCCGACACCCGCCATCCGCTTTTTTCGACCCAAAGACTTAGGGAAGTCCTCGCCGAGGCTGAGAATGCAGGGGCAGAACTGGTGGCGCTAACGTTGACCGCCGACGCGGTTTCGGAGCCGTCGGCCGAGATGCTGCGCATAATGCGGGATACAGGTTGCGCCATGGTCTACAGCGACTACGTGAGACGCGACAGCACGGGTACTGCTGAAACCGTGAGGCTCTGCGACCTGCAGGTCGGATCGTTGCGCGACGATTTCGACTTCGGGCCGATGGTGCTTATAACCACCGGAAGTCTACGCCACGCCCTCTCCAGAGCGGGAGCCGACCGAAGCGCGGCAGGGTGGTATGAAGTGTGGCTGCGATTATTGCTCGACTGTCCCGACAGGATACTCCACATCCCTATGCCCGAGTATGAGGTGATGGAACGTCCGGCCGACTCGGGGACGGGCGAAGCGCAGTTTGCCTATGTAGATCCCCGCAACCGCAAGTCGCAGATCGAGATGGAGGAAGTGTTCACACAGTGGCTGAAATCCGCAGGGGCATATGTCAGCAGCGGAGAATTACAGCGGGTAGACAGTACTTCGGGCGATTTTCCGGTTGAAGCATCGGTAGTCATTCCTGTCCGCAACCGAGTGTCGACCATAGCTGATGCCGTGGAGAGCGCATTAGGACAGAAGGCCGGATTCGATTTCAACGTGATTGTGGTCGACAATCAGAGCACCGACGGTACCACGGAGCTTTTAGACAGGCTCGCGCAGGAAAATCCGCGTCTCACAGTGGTGAAAATCCCAGCCGGCGAGCATCTCGGCATAGGGGGTTGCTGGAACCGCGGAATCAACCATGAAAAGTGCGGACGCTACGCCGTACAGCTCGACTCCGACGATCTCTACATCGACGACTCGGTACTGGAGCGCATCGTAAAGAAATTCCGCGAGGGCAACTACGCAATGGTTGCAGGGAGCTACACGCTCACCGACTTCGACCGCAACGTGATACCTCCCGGGGTGATTGACCACCGCGAGTGGACCGACGAAAACGGCCACAACAATCTGCTGCGCATCAACGGACTGGGTGCACCGAGAGCATTTTTTACGCCGGTAGCACGCGAAATCGGATTCCCGGACGTGAGCTACGGCGAGGACTACGCCATGGGACTTGCCATATCGCGGAAATTCCGCATAGGGCGCATCTTCGAATCGCTCTATCTCTGCCGCCGCTGGACGGGCAACACCGATCACGGACTCAGCCGCGAGAAAATCAATGCCAACAACCGCTTCAAGGACTGGCTGCGAACGTCGGAACTCATGGCGAGAAAAAGAAAATGATTTTTCGCGGTGGACGTGATAAATCACGTCCGCACAACAACAACCTATCAGTTAATTATTTATATGGGCATAACGGTAGCTGATATTGAAAATTTCATAGCTGCGCAACTCGACGGCTGGGAGACGGCACGGCGCAACCACGATGGGCTAAAGCAGGTGGAGACCAGGCTTGTAGGCGATACGACGGTAATGTTCAACCCCGCCCGCGCGGCTTCGGCCACCGCGAAAACCGACGCCCGCTCTCTTGCGGAACGGCCATGCTTTTTATGTACGGAAAACCGACCCGCGGAGCAAAGACTGCTTCCGTGGCGCAACTACGGAATTCTCGTGAATCCGTTCCCGATTTTTCCGGGTCATCTCACGATAGTGGAACAGCGCCACACACCGCAGTCGATTGAGGGGCGAATTCCCGACATGACAGCACTCGCCGAAATGCTCGGAGACCAATATACGGTGTTTTTCAACGGAGCGAAGTGCGGAGCGTCGGCTCCCGACCATATGCACTTCCAGGCGGCGCGCTTTAAGGCGAACCCAGACCCGGAGCGGTGCCGGATATTCGACATCTCTGACCCGGCCGCGGCTGAAAAGTGCGCAGCATATCTCAGCGAAAACGGAGACCCGAAAGGAGAGATGGTAAATATGCTCTGCTACGAAGGGAAATTAGCCGTAATCCGCAGGAAACGACACCGGCCGCTATGCTACGGCTGTGGAGAGGGACAGATGCTTCTCAGCCCGGCGTCGGTTGAAATGGCCGGGTATCTCGTAACCATACGACGCGAGGATTTCGACGCCCTGACACCGGAATCGGTGGCACGGATAATGGATGAGGTGACGGTCTCCTGAGCATTATTGAAATGAACTGGTGCGGACTCACCGGCATCATTGGTCTTTTCTACAGTTCGGGCGGGTTCCGGAGCCTCAGTTCCGGCGGTATTCTTCGCAGTCCTGCGGCGCGCGGCAGCGGCGCGCGCAGTTGCAGAGCGGCGGATAGCGAGGTCGAGTTCGGGAAGGCGGCGCTCGAAAATCTGTTTTGCCTTTTTGCCGAGGCCCGTTATTTTGCCGTCGGTGAGGTAATGACGCACGGCAGTGACAACCTGCTTGAAGGTGAACGGGTCGATTTTGCATCCGGTCATGGAGTCGATGACGTCGGAAATGATAGTACGATAAGCGCGGTCAGACACGCGACAAGGGTTTTCTTTCTTTGTGGTTTTCATAATGAGAGTGTGTGTTTTGTGTTTCCGGTGCAAAGATAATACGGCATCAACCGAAAAACATTGCGATAATGTCGCATTTTTCAGTTCAAGGGTGAATTTTTTCACGGACAAGGAAACATAATGACAGGCTCTTTAACTCACAAACCACGCTATTCAGCTGAGTACCAGCCGTATGCTTAGAGAAGAGACATGCTATTACAGATACCTAAAATTTATGGTCTTCAAAGGGGACACCACCTATTTCGGCTGCAAACCTGGGAAAGCCGGAACGGAACATCTCGCCCGTACGCATAAGATATACTTTTGAAGCATGCATGAGCAATTGCTGATCGACAAACGTCTTAAGCCAAGCCTGAGGAAAATCGCCTTTCAAAAGATCGACATTTTTCACATCGCCCGGCACTACGTAAATCCTGCCATCGAGATTTCTTACATGCTCGAGATACAGTTTGCTGTCGCTCGTGACGAGCACGCGATATCCCCGGGGCATCTTTTCAATCAAATTCAACAACTCGGCATCCACCGCTGCAATCAGTTCCCTGGCCTCTTCCGGTGACAGGACACGCTGATACCAGTCGTTGAAATCACCCAGCAGTTGCAGAAATCTGAAAGTGAAGGCATAATATGGAGCGCCAATGGCTGTAAGATGTCTGCCGACTTCTTTCGCGACCTCCGGCGATGGCTGAAACAGTTCCTCATACAGTGCGCGATAGCGTCCGCGGGCATTGTCGCCGTTGGTAAAAACATGAATCTGGTGAACAGGATCATGGAGCATCGCACGGAGTCTCAGATAACTCTGAGAATTGACCACATCTTCTATTATAAGGGGACGCGCATGACGGCTGTTATGAGAAATTTCATTTTTGGGGATGCGCCAGTCCACTTTTGCGGGGACAAGATAGTTTTCCAGAGGAAAAGGACTCGTCCATGAGATATAAAACGGGATATTGCGCTTTCTGGCTTGCTCGTAAGTGGTGAGAATTCCTCTCAACCGATCGGTGGGACCGCCATGAAACAATGAGCCGTCGCAAACAACCACTATACCCTCTCTTCCGGCAGATTCGCCATTATCGGAGTAGTATTTTCTGAAAAACTCATAGTTCTGAGAATGCGGCATATATTCATTTCTGTAAAGATACGGCACCTCTCGGAGAAGACTGAAATAATCGAGAATCCTACGGGCGTTCCGGCGGCCATGATACAACGGATTCAGCAGCAGTTTTCTGAATGACTGTTTGACGGTATCGTTGTCGAGAAGGCGGAGCAACGGGCGGGCCAGAGGGAGACCGAGGCGCATGAGAGCGTAATAACGTGGGCCTACTTTTCCTTTTATAAGCCTGAAATCGATCTCTTTGTATGCCTTCCGGATGAGGTGTTCAGCTTTTGCATATTCTTCCGGATCAGGTTCAGGAGAATCGCGGTGAGACCGGATAACGTCGACCGTATGGCTGAATATGGCACAGTTGGCGGCTGTCACACCGTCGGAGTCAGTTCCGCCACGATCCTTATAATAATGGTAAAGGAGAATATCGTTCAGCAAATAGGAATGCCTCGATGCGCGGGGAGCATGCGTCACTGAAGTTTCGTTTTCGCGATAAAAATAGCGGGCATCGCAAAAGGCAATCTTTTCGCATCTTTCCAAAAGCATCCGCGAAAGGTATTCGACAATAAAGCTATTGTCGTTGTCGAGCGGAAGCCGCAGGGCTTCTTCGAGGTATTTCTCTCTGTCGGCGAGAATTCCGTTCATGCCTATCTCCCATTTCGGGGTGGTAAGCAACGCTGCCTCATGGCCCCCTATAACCGCCGAGAGGTCGAATTTAAAGTCCGGAACAAAACGCATGGGCGGAAAACCTTCGGAGAAAGTCCACATTGTGGAAAGAACCATATCGGCACCGGTAGCTTCGCGGCGTTCCACAAGTTTGCGGAGGTAGCTCTCATCCCAAATGTCGTCGGCGTCGATGGTTGCGAGTAATTTGCCGTGCCCGAGTGAAGCGGCGAGAATCCTCGGTTCCATACATCGGCCGCTGTTGCGCGGAGTCTTAGTATATATGACCCTCGAATCGCGCAGGGAGAATGAGTTTATTATGGCGGCAGTGCTGTCGGTGCTGCAGTCGTCGGCCACAATCAGTTCGAAATCACCGAAATCCTGACTGAGAACCGACTCAATAGCCTCCGATATGTATTTCTCCACATTGAAGGCCGGCATTATGACTGATACGAGCGGGGTCGGATTCATTTGCTGAAGAAGCGGAGGCGTTTTACGGTGTGGCCGACTGCAAGTATGAGGAAGACAAATCCGATTTTGCCGTGGACGCCGCCTATGGGGGAGTGGGCGAAAGAAACGGCCCAATGAACCATCACAACCGCGGCGCTGACAACTGTAAGGAGACCGAAGAGGGCAAGCCATCGCGTGACGGGCGATTTCTGTTTACGGAATTTACGGAACCATACTTTCCATCCGAAATGCAGATAAATATGCCAGATAATAAGCGCGAAAAAAGCACACCCCAAGGCTATATGCACCCATACCCATCGGACAGCGGGGAGGAAGGCTTCGAGCTGCACGCTCGATGCGAGCATCAGCAAAGTCACCACGAGCAACGACCAGTCGCAAATTTTCAGTTTTCTTGCTTTTGTCATGTCTGATTGTGGGTTTTGTTTTCAATGCAAAGATAATAAGGGCCGAGCAGATATTCAAATTGAAATAATAATCCGGACATCAGCGCAGCGGGGATTGCTGAAAATGAAGAGCCTGAAGCGCTCGGGGGAGCGGATTCAGGCCCTTTTACTTTTTCAGTCTCACGACTTTCAGTAACCAATTAACCAATCATTTAATCAATCTCAATACAAATCCTTAAAAATGGCAGTAAGAAAATCAAAAGTAACAGTAAATATATTTTATGTCAGTCGGCGTAAAGTCAACTAACGTTCAATTTCTTATTGTGGAGCTTAACGGTAATCGGCGAAACGTGTCTGGAGTTTCTTTCGTGCGAAGAAAATACGGCTCTTGACGGTGCCGAGGGGCAGATTCATTTTTTCGGCGATTTCGTTGTATTTGTAGCCGGCCACGTGCATCGAGAAAGGAATGCGGTAGTCGTCGGGGAAGGAGTTGATCACGTCGGTAATCTCACCGGCACCGAAAGAGGCTTCGGGGGTCTCGAGTCCGGAGTCCTGCGAGAGGTTGAGGTGATAGAGGTCTTCAGTCTGGTCAATCACGGTGGCGCTGCGGACAACGCGGCGGTAATTGTTGATGAAGATGTTGCGCATAATCGTGAACACCCACCCCTTGAAGTTAGTGTTGTCGATATATTTGTCTTCGTTATCGAGAGCTTTCAACGTGGTGTCCTGGAGCAGGTCGTAGGCATTGTCGCGGTTGGAAGTCAGCATGAACGCGAAGTTCAGAAGATTGTTCTGAATAGCCATCAGTTTAGTTTGAAATTCTTTCGATCCCATAGCTCATAATTTTTGAAAGTTGAACGTAGTTTTGTTGTTCACTTATCTGAACACTTCAAAATTATAGCTTTTTCACCGGATGCAAATTTTTCTTGCAATAAAAAATCGAAAGAAATTCAATAATTTTACAAAATTCTTATAATACGCTGGAAATCTGAACAATACGACTGTTACAGATTGTTACAATATTGTTACGGCGCAATGATTTTGCAACGATTCGGGCCTTTATCGCGCGCGGTCTACGATAAGCTGAATGGCGGGGTCGAGGGGCGGTGCGAGGGGGCTGACGATGAAGTCAGGGACGGCGGAGCGGTTGTTTTTGTCGGCTTTCGCCTCGTCGGCCGTCATAGGCTCGGCGCTGACGACATAGAGTTCGATATACGACAGCAGATCCGTGTCTTTGTCAGTGCGGATAAGTTTCTTAAAAAGCTTTCCGCGGATGGTGGCGTGGACGTTGGCGGTACCGTAGACAATGTCTTCCGGAAAATACTCGCCGCCCGGCTTTGCGCGGTAAGCCCACGACTCGTCCATGAGGTAAAATTCGGTTGTTAGTCCGAACATTTTCAGCAAATTCGGCGACTCGCGGTGGTTTTTGCTGTTTGCGAGAAAGTCGTGACTCACTACACAGAGATTGTTTCTGCCGATGGAGCCGGACGCGACAGCCGGGCCGCCGGGCTCACCGTGCATGAATCCGAAGGGGATGTCGGAATGGGGACGTTCGTTGTCTGACAGTTTCTTGGAAGGAAATTCGACCATGTCGGTCCACGAGAGGGTATCGTCGAACACAGGAGGACACCAGACGGTGTCAACGTCAGCCGTAATCCTGCGGTTGTAACATCTCGAGGCGCGTATCTGCGGAATTCTGACGGCTTTGAACTTCGTTTTTGCCGTGGGGATATAGCAGTCGGCCATGTGCTCGTTGAACATTATCAGTGTGTCGCCGGGGAGAGTACGGCACTCATATTCACGCATGTAGAGCGTAAGTTTGAGAACGGGCCGGTCGGCCGGCGTGACGAGCACCTCTCCCAATCCCAGAGAACTCTCACGCAGACGGAGCGTATCGGTGCCCGACGGGGCGCTGCCTTTCTCAAAGCCGAGGTATTTCACGCTCAGAGGATAATCGGCAGCGGAAAGACCGGAAATTACACCGCAACTGTCGGTTATTCCGGCGATGATTCCGGCACGGGTGAAAACAGTGGCGCCCGGCAGAGGGGCGGAATCGTCGGCGCCAACCACAACCAGGCTGCGTCCGGAGGCCATACAGAAAATCCAGAAGATCAGAGCAAGTATCGAACACGTTATTTTCTTCATAAGGCCGGATGCCGGAGGGATGACGTCAGTTGTAAAGATAGCGTTTGATGGATTTCTTGGGGGTCTTCTCAAACTCGTTGGCAATGAGCTTGATGTCGTCTATGCGCTCGTAGGGGCCGACCCGTTTGTTGAGGCCGGTGCGGACGGTCTCCATAATTTTCGGAAGCATCTCGTTGGTGATGTGGTCGCGGTCCATTGCCTCGTAGTCGGGGTAAACGAGGGCCACAAGGTGCTTGCCGCGCTCCACAATGAGGCTTTCGGCCACGTAGGGCATATTGTTGAGTTTCGCCTCGATTTCCTCGGGATAGATGTTCTGGCCGTTGGCGGTGAGAATCATTGTCTTGTTGCGGCCCTTTATGTAGATTGTGCCGTCGGAATCGCGGGTGCCCATGTCGCCGGTGTGAAGCCATCCGTCGGAGTCGAGAACTGCTTCGGTGGCCTCGGGGTTCTTGTAGTAACCTTTCATAACGTTCTCGCCTCTGACGCAGATTTCGCCGGGAATGCGCTCGCCGTCGGGCGACAGGATTTTGCTATGCATGATTCCGGGGAGTGTGCGCCCGGAGGAGCCGACTATGAATTTGCGCCATGGAGTGTAGCTGATAAGGGGGCCGCATTCGGTCATGCCGTAGCCGACAGTAAACGGGAACTTGACTTTATGGAGAAACTCCTCAACCTCGTGGTTGAGCGGAGCGCCTCCCACAATCACTTCCTCGAATTCGCCGCCGAATGCGCTTATGAGCTGCTGGCGGATCTTCCGGTATATAAGGTTTCGCACGCCGGGCACCATGAGCAGTCGCTTAGTGGAGGTCTTGTCGAGGATCGGGCGGAGTTTGTTGCGGTAAATCTTTTCGAGAATGAGCGGAACGCAGAGAATAAGGTTCGGTTTCACCTCGGAGAAGGCTTTGAGCAGGAGTTTGGGGGTGGGAAGTTTGCCCAGCAGGGTGATATGGGTGCCGACAGCGAGCGGCACGAGCATATCGAAAGCGCATCCGTAGGCGTGGGCCAGGGGCAGGAAAGAGAGGCACCGCGAACCGCGGTAATGGAGGCGCGATTCGATGCCGAACACTACGTTGCCGCAGAGATTGTTGAGAGTGAGCATGACTCCCTTGGAGAAGCCGGTGGTGCCGGAAGTGTAGTTGATCTCAGCCACGGTGTCGGCCGGAATTAGGGGATATTCGATGTCGGCGGCGGTGTAGCCGTGGGGGTAGCGGCGGCGCATCTCGCGGGGAAGTTTCTCAATGAATTTTTCCACGGCTCTCGACGATGACGGATGCTCGGCGAGCACGCGGCGGGTGTCGAGCGCCAGCACGGCTTTCACACGCGGAATCTTCTCGAACTCCATGTTGTCGAAAATCGCTTCGGATATGAATAGCATCACGCTCTCGGAATGGTTTATGATGTGTGTGGCATCCTCGGTGCTGAAATCCTGCAGAACGGGTACCACTACGGCGCCGTAGGTTATGGTTGCCATGTAGGTAACCACCCACGAGGCGGTGTTTTTGCCCATGAGCGCGATTTTGTCGCCCCGTTTCACTCCGGCACGCTCGAAGAGCATGTGGGTTGCTGCGATGCGGCGCGCCAGGTCGGCATAGGTCATCGTGACGCCCGAACCGTATTCCGTAAGGGCGGGGAGATCCCAGTTTCTGTTGAAACTCGAGGCGTATATCTGTAGCAGGTTTTCGCTTAGCATAGTTCAAAACATGAAAAGAGCCGCACCCGTAGCCGGTTGCAACCAAAGTTCAAAGGAAATAAAAATCAATAATATATACAAATTTTTCCGCCGAATAGTTTTGCGGGCGGGGATGAAGCGGGGTGCGGGGGAATTATTGGCCGCTTTCAGGATCCGGCACGAACTGGTAGGCGCCGAGCGAGGGAGCGGACGCGAGACGCTCCACACCGTAGAAATCCCGGGCGGCGGCAGCGGGCATGAGAGCAGGCGCCCCGGCCTCGGCCGCAGGCGATCCGGGCTGCAGACGGTAGTCGAAAATGTAGTCTTCGCGAACGGTGTGATAGAGCGGATCCTGATCCCATAAAATGGAGATGAAGTGGCTGTCGTCGTCACCGGCGCTTTTGAGCAGGCAGTGGTCGAAAGTCACGTCTGTATTGTCGAGGTCGCCCATGGAGAGGTCGGTACCGAGTCCGTAGACTATGGAATTGGTGAAGCGGGCTGAGAGGCGGGGCAGACCGGAGCCGTCGTCGGTATCGTCGTCGGCGTGGCTCAGCTGTACGGTGGCGCCGCGTAGCGCCGCGAAAAGGTAATAGTTGGCAAAAGTACACTGGCTCAGTCCGGCTTTGCCTCCGTGGAGGAGCAGCGCGCCTGAAGCGGCGTCGGCAATCTCGCAGCCTGTGGCTTCGACGTCGGCGTGATATGCCGCGAGGGCATATCCGGCGGAGTTGCGCAGTCGGCAGTTGAGGAAGCTCACCTGAGAGAGGGAATCGGCAAGCACACCGCTCACGGTGTTGCGCACAACGGTGTGACTCAGTCTGTTGCCACGGCTCTCGGGGCGGAACAACAGGCCCACCCACTGCGACGCCATAAGGTCGAACGAGATGTCGCCCACCACGTTGTCGGTGCGGTCGCCGGTCATGTTGACCGGTTTTTCGGGTGTGCCCTCACTTATGAGAGTGCCTTCGACGAAGAAAGCGGCCTTGTCGTGGAAACAGAGCGTGGTGCCCGGCGCGAGGGTGAGAGTGGCTCCGCGGGCTACGGTGAGAGAGTCGAAAATCTGGTAAGGTACGGGCGAATCCCAGCGGGTATCGGAGGTTATCACTGTACCAGTCCGGCGCTCCACGTCCTGACCGTCGATTGTAAGCACCACGGAGCGTTCCACGCCATTGGTAGTGAAATCGAGGTGATCGGTGACCCTGACGGGAGCCGTAGCGCCGTTGACTGCGGGAGTGGCCTCTACAAACACGTAGATGGAATCGTTGGGCCGTATCTCGACGTTGCTGAACGAGGAGCCTGTGAGGCCGTCGACGTTTATGCGGAATGAGCGGCCCTCGCGCAGGGCTATGCGCGAGATGCTGATAATCTTGTCGTTGTGGTTCCGTACGGTGAAGCGGAAAGTCGGAGTGGGCTGCCCGGTGAAAAAGGTGCCCATCTTCAGCGTATCGGTCGAGAAGTCGGGCTGCGCCGAAGGCGAGGTAGTGACGCCGTCCTCGATGCAGGCAGAGAAGAGAGCCGCCATGAGCGCGGCGAGTATGCTTATAAGAAGATATTGCGTTTTCATTATTGTATAAACGCAAAAACAGGGGCGGATATTGCCCGTAAAAGATTATAAGAAACCGTAATAACCGCTAAATCAGAGCAGGGAAGATATGAGGGCGGTGGAAATAGACATGTAGATGACCATGCCGATGATGTCGTTGGTAATCGAGATGAAGGGGCCGGTGGCGAGGGCGGGGTCGATTTTGAGTTTTTCGAGGGTAAGGGGCACGAAAGTGCCGAAGACGGATGCGAACATCACCACGCAGAAGAGCGAGAGCGAAACTGCCACGGTAGTGACCTGATGCGCCGAGCCGAGTTTGAAGAGATTGTATACAAACACGAGCAGTGCTATTATGCAGCCGTTGATCAGCCCTACTCCGAGTTCCTTGAGCAGCTGGGAGGCCGATTTGCGGATGTCGAGCGAGCCGTTGGCAAGGCCCTGCACCACGATTGCCGACGACTGCGTGCCTACATTTCCGCCCGTTCCGCCTATGAGGGGAATGAATAGCGCCAGGGCGGGATCGGCCACGAAACCGTTTTCGAAACCGCCGAGAATCACCGAGTTGCAGAGTCCGCCCACCATTCCGATGAGCAGCCACGGCAGGCGCGCCTTAGTCTGGGTGAACATGGTGTCGTCGGATTCCACGTCGGACGAGAGACCGGATGCCAGCTGGTAGTCGCGTTCGGATGAGTCGCGGACGCGATCCATTACGTCGTCGACCGTAATGCGCCCCACAAGGCGGCCGATGGAATCGACCACGGGCATTGCCACAAGGTCGTATTTCTCGAAGTCGAGCGCCACCTCGTCGATCGGGGTATCGGCTTTCACCGAGGCCGGATTCTCTTCCATCACGTGTTTGATTTTCGACACGGAGGGGTGCGTTATCAAGGTTTTAAGGGGGAGGATACCACGCAGGCGCTCATCGTTGTCGACCACGTAGACGTAGTAAATCTCGTCCATGTCCTCGGCCTGCAGACGCATCTGACGTATGCATTCGGGCATGCTCCAGTTCTCGTTGATGACGATCATCTCGGTGCCCATGAGGCCGCCGGCAGTGTCCTCGTCGTATTTCAGAAGGTCGATGATGTCGCCGGCCTGCTCCACGTCGTCGATGTGGGAGAGGATTTTCTCGCGATCCTCCTCGTCGAGTTCCTGAAGAATGTCGACGGCGTCGTCGGTGTCGAGGTGGTCGATCTGATTGGCGATGTCCTCGGCGTCCATCTTCGAGAGGAGCTTGCGGCGGTCGTCCTCGTCGAGTTCCATGAGGAGTTCCGCCTGAGTATCGTCGTCGAGGAGCTTATAGAGATACTCGGCTTCCTCGAGGTCGAGATCCTGATACAGGTCGGCTATGTCGGCCGGATGGAGGTCGGCGAGTTCCGCCCGTGCAGCCTGCTCGGCATGGTCGGAAATTATTTTGCGGAGATGGTCGAGATATTCGGGTGAGAATTCTTTCATCGGTCGGTTGTTGCGCTGTCGCTTCGGAAGTTAGCAATAAGATTCGTCAACTCAATGAACTGCTCTACGGACAGTTGCTCGGGCCGCAGGGCAAGCAGGGACGAATCGGGCAACGGAACGCCGGCCGGAAACATTCCGCGCAGGGAGTTGCGAAGCGTTTTCCGGCGCTGACCGAACGATGTCTTCACCACCGATTTGAACAAGCGCTCGTCGCATCCGAGCGAGGTGACGGAATTGCGCACCATGCGTATTACTCCGCTCTTGACTTTCGGAGGCGGATTGAACACGTTTTCGCTCACGGTGAAGAGGTAGCTGACGTCGTACCACGCCTGCAGCAGTACGCTGAGTATACCCCGATCCCGGGTGCCGGGAGGGGCTGCGAGCCTCTGCGCCACCTCGCGCTGCAGCATGCCCGAGCAGCAGACAACGCTGTCTTTGTAGTCGAGCACGTGGAAGAAAATCTGCGACGAGATGTTGTAAGGATAATTGCCGATTACACAGAATTTGCTGCCGGCACCGTAATATTCCTGTCTC